>JAGLIO010000001.1 GCA_023142915.1 Candidatus Parcubacteria bacterium
TTGAAAACACTTCTTTGATTATCGGTTGAATTAAATCAATTGTCTGCTCTCTCATTTCAATAATATATTCGCTTATTTGACGATTATTAGGTGACAATTTCAATGTAAGGACTTTAATAAGATTTTTTTCTTTAAAGCCAAAATCTAAATAGTTTTTTACCAAAGTAAATAACTTTCTTTTAGTATTTTTTTCGCTATTAGTCTTAACAATAGCTGAACTTAAACCGATAAAAACTTCGTCAAGCACTTCTTGATAAATTTCCACCTTGCCGGTGAAATGATAATACAAAGCTCCCTTTGTAATGTTAACTTTTTTAGCAATATCGCTCATGGAGACACCCAAATAGCTATAATCCGAAAAAAGCTGACGAGCGATATCAATAATTTGTTTTTTGGTGTCTTGAATAATATCTTGTTTTTGTGTTTTAATAATTCTCATAATTTTATTATTATAAATTAAGCTACTAACCGAGCGGTTAGCAGATATTTATATCTTATTCTATAACAAAAAAAATGTCAACTATGTGCGCGCGCCATGTTCGTAGGGTGAATTTACGCATACTCTTAAATTATCCACAACCTTTTTATCAATATTTCTTAAAAATCAAAAAACACCTCAAATACAGAGATGCTTTTTGATGTGGCGGAGAATGCATTTATTCACAAGTAAAAAGATAGCTAATTTTAAATAATTCCGTAAAATTAAAATCACCACACCGTCTTCAAAATACTCCGTATATCATCTTTCTTAATCGCGCCTGAAATGAATATTAATAGCAAATAAGCAAAAGCCCCTATGGACATCAAAATTAAAATTGGAAATTGATTTTTAAAATACATAATTAAAAATCCCATAGCTACTGCTGACGCGCAAGATTTGATAAAAATTAAAGCTACTTTTTTTATATTAAATTTCGTAATTGACGGCACAACTGACGCGCCAAGAATAAACATTAAAAAATTTGTTGCCAAAACCGTAATACTTGCGCCAATAGCTTGGTATTTTGTAATTAAAATAATATTTAAACATATGCTGGCAATCAAAGTGATTGCCATATTCCTAGTGTTAATTTTTTGCCGATCACAAGCGTTTAAAAGCGCGCCAATCGGAAAATTAACAAAAATAAAAAAAAGACTCCCGATTATAATTTGCAAGGGAATAACAGCCGCCATATATTCCGGCTTAAAAATAAGCAAAATTTTATCGGCCAAGACTATGACCCCAGCGCTAATCGGCAGACTGATAACAATCAAATAATTCAGCGCCCTTGTAAAAGATATTGATAATTGCTCTTTATTTGATTTCCAATATGACGAAAATGCCGGATAAAGCGATGCCATAAAAGCCAAAGGCAGAAATTGCAAAGCAAATACTATTTTAAAAGGTATTTGATAAAGACCCACATAATAATCTGAAGCCAGTTTTGATAAAAGCACGGTATCAAAATACATGTAAAAACGCTGCAATATGGCAAAAAGCGCGAAAGGAATTGTTAAGGTTGCCAGCGATCTTATGAAACGCGGATTATAATTAAGTTTAATATTTATTTTCCACTTAAACCTAATTAAACTTGAAGAAAAAAGAAAATTAAATATACTGCCAGCTATCATAGCGCCCATTAAAAACAAAAGTCCCAAATTCATTTTTAAGACAACCAAACCGATAGTTAAAGCGATTAACTGAAACAAGATGCTGGCAATACTTTCAAATTTTAAATTATGAAAACCGCGAATTGTGGAAAAAAAAGTCGTGCTAAAAGAATCCAAAACCATTGCAAAACACGACAAATAAACTAAATACTTTGTGATTTGCGGATATGCCAAAATATTTACCAAAAAAACCACAACCGCGATAGACATAAGAGCCAAAGGCAATTTTATGGCAACAACCGAACCGAGTATCTTCTCAACTTCTTTTATTTTTTCCTTGACTTTAGGCACCTCCCGCATTAAGACATTGGAAAGCCCTAAATCAATAAAAATCGCGAAAATAGTAGTAAAAGAAATAGCAAAATAATATTTGCCCAAATCACTAGGCAATAAATTGCGGGCGATAATCGTAAAATAACTAAAACTTATTATTTTTTGAACGATTAAGGCTAAAGTGAAATACGATGTGTTTTTCGCGATATTTAAAATTTTCATTTGGATTAAATTAAACTTTTACCGGCCATTTCCTCGGGTTTCTTAATACCTAGTATTTTTAATATTGTCGGAGCAATATCGGATAATATACCCTGAGACTTAATCAGACTTAAGTCATTATTGGGAACATCTTTCCAGCCAAAATTCCTTCCTGCATAATCGTTGCCAACCAAAATAAACGGAACAGGATTGGCAGTATGCTCTTTGTCCATTCTGCCCATTTGCATATTAAACATAACTTCCGCGTTTCCATGATCAGCGGTAATTATTGCCAAGCCGTTTTGCTTTAATATTGCCTTAACAACTTTTTCCAAACACTCATCAATACTTTCTATCGCCTTAATTGCCGCTTTAATATTTCCGGTATGCCCGACCATATCGCAATTGGCAAAATTCACCAAAATAAAATCATACTTATCTTCATTAATATATTGCGTTATTTTTTTTGTTACTTCGCGTGCCGACATCTCGGGTTTCTGATCGTAGCTTGAAACCGCCGGCGAAGGAATAAGGATATGATCTTCTCCTGGATTTTTTTCTTCATGTCCGCCGTTAAAAAAATAAGTGACATGCGCGTATTTTTCCGTTTCCGCTATTCGCAGTTGTTTTAATCCATTTTGCGATAATACGTCTCCCAAAGTAATTGTTATTATATCTTGCGGAAAAGCTACTTTTGCAGGCAAATATTTTTCATATTCGGTAAAACTTACGAAACAAAGATTTTTTAATAAACGAGAACGTTTAAATCCGGTAAAAGACGATGAAACAAAAGCTTTGGTTAGCTGTCTAGCTCTGTCAGACCTGTAATTAAAAAAAATAATCGCGTCATTATCATCTACTGCAATAAAATTTTTCTTATCATCGCTAATTACAGTAGGTATAAATTCTTCATCAAAATTTTTCTTGCTATAACTGTCTGTTACCGCTCCCATGGCGGAATCGCTTATACTCCCCTTGCCGGCTGTCATTGCCAAATAGGCTCGCTCTGTTCTATCCCAGTTATTATTTCTATCCATTGCGTAAAAACGGCCTATTACGGAAACAATCTTGCCAAATTTATTTTTTTTCAATTTACGTTCAATTTCTCTAATATAATTCTTACCGCTGTTAAACGGAGTGTCTCTTCCATCCAGTATTGCGTGAATATAAATCTCGGTAACATTATTTCGTTTTACCAGTTCCAGTAAGGCATGCAGATGGTCAATAGTTGAGTGAACAGCCCCGTTGGAGACAAGTCCGACTAAATGAAGTTTTGAATTGTTTTTTTTAACATGACTTATGCTTTCCAATAAAATTTCATTATTAAAAAAACTTCCGTCTCCTATGTCCTTATTAATGCGGGATAAATCCTGGTACAAAATACGCCCCATCCCCAGATTAAGATGCCCGACCTCGCTATTTCCAGACTCCCCCCAAGGCAATCCGACTGCCTCGCCGGAGGCGCGCAATGTTGTTGCCGGATATTCGCTTAACAAGCTATCATAAAAGGGAATATTGGCTTGCGTAATCGCGTTTCCGGGATAGTCTTGATTAATTCCCCAGCCATCCAAAATTATCAAAACCAATGGCTTCGGACGCTTATTTTTATTAATATTATCCATAAAATTAAAATAAACTTGTCCCCGTCATTTCTTTGGGAGTTTTTTTATTTACAATTTTTAAAACAGTCGGCGCGATATCGCCTAATATGCCGTTTCTTTTTAATTTTATATTTTTCATATTTTTATTCACAACAACAAATGGAACAGGGTTGGTAGTATGTTCTGTGTGAATTTCTCCGGTTTTTAAATTCAACATTTTTTCAATATTTCCATGATCAGCCGTAATAACAATTGTTCCATTAACACTTAAATAAGCATCAACAATATCTGAAACGCATTTGTCAATTGTTTCACAGCATTTAATTCCAGCTTTAATATTTCCTGTGTGCCCGACCATATCAGGGGCGGCAAAATTCAATAAAGTAAAATCATATCTCCAAGACCTATCGCAGGAATTCTTTAAGCAAAGATTATCAATAACCTTTTTTGTTAATTTTTCCGAACTCATAGGGGGTGTCTGATCATAGGATTTAACATCCGGAGATGGAACCATATATTGTTCTTCATTGCCGATTTTTCCGGAATATCCGCCATTGAGAAAATAAGTTACATGCGCGTATTTTTCCGTTTCCGCAATATACAGCTGTCTTAAATCAGACAACACCATTGGCAAAGTGCCGCATAAATCTATTCCAGGATATGCTGTTAAAATATCATCAAGATCCGGGCCGAAATCAGTCATTGCCACAAAATACAAATGCTTTAGCTGTTTTTTTCTGCTGAACGAACCCTTGTTCATTTTCTTAAAATTATTTTGCACAAAAACTTTGGCTAACTGGCGGCTTCGGTCAGAACGCAAATTAAAAAATATCACGCTATCGCTATCGCTAATTCGCGAACTTTTTCCATTGTCTTCGCCGATTATGCATGGCTCTATAAATTCGTCGCTATCGCCGCGATTATATGATTGCGTAATGGCATCTTGAGCATTTTTTGCCAAACGCCCTTTATTTAGAACTAACGCGTCATAAGCTTTCTCAGTTCTTTCCCATTTCTTTTTACGATCCATTGCGTAAAATCTGCCCATTATGGTTGATATTTTTTCATTATTAAAAAAATTCTTTTCCAAATCATCAACTAATTGCAAAGAGGCGTATTGCGGCGAATCACGGCCGTCAGTAAATAAATGCAAGCTGACATCTTCCACTTTATTTTTCTTAAGCAAATTCAAAATAGCGATAAAATGGCTTGGGTCGCTGTGCGGACTTTGTCCGTTTGACAGCATGCCGATTATATGAATTTTTGAATTCATTTTGCGAGCGTGCCTAATCGCGCCTAAAAAAGCGGAATTCTTAAAAAAAGTTCCGTCTTTAATACTATTGCTTATTTTCACAACATCCTGCTCCACCAGCCTGCCTGCTCCGATATTCATATGCCCAGCCTCGCTATTTCCAACTTGCTTAATCGGCAAACCAACATGCTTGCCATGCGCGCGCAATTTTGTAAAAGAATATTTTTTAAACAAAGCGTCCAAAATAGGAGTTTTTGCCAAAGCAATCGCGTTGCCTTTATTTAACTTATCCATACCCCAGCCATCAAGTACTATTAATATTAGAGGTAGATTGTTATTTGTTTTTTTTGGCATATTTTATCTTTAAATTATGTAATTCAAAATTTACAGAATAAACCATTAAATTAATTATTATTTTTATGTCTTAATTATAACAAAGATGCTGAATAATGCCAACAATATTTTAGGCCGCAGTTTGCAAAAACTGCTGCCTATTTCTTTTCTAATTTTTCGCCTTGACAACATACTACATAAATACTATTATGGAATTAGCACTCAGGTGATGAGAGTGCTAATTAAAAAACTAATAAATATAATACAAATATGTTTAATAAATTCACAAACAAATCGCAGGAAGCGATTATTAACGCGCAAATTATCGCCCAGGATTATGGACAATCACAGATTGAAAGTTTGCATATTTTTGCCGCGCTTTTAACTCAAAGCCAGAGTTTAATCAAGCCTGTTTTGGAAAAATTAAAAATTTCACCCGAAGAAGTGGAAGATATGATTTTTAGAAAAATTGAAAATAGGCCAAAATCCCCTGCTCCGATGCGTGAAAACGTGGGAGCTGTTCAAGGCACGGCTGAAGTGGCAATGGTTTTGGAAAGAGCGAAAAAAGAAGCAGACCAAATGGGCGATGAATATATCTCCACCGAGCATATTCTTTTGGCTCTTATAGGCATCAAAAGCGAATCGCAGGAGATTCTTTTGCGCCTGGGAGTTGCTTATGAAAATGTTTTAAAAATATTAGCGGAATTGCGTGGCTCGCAAAAAGTTGACAGCCCCAATCCTGAAACCAAGTATAAGGTTTTAGAAAAATACGCAATTAATTTAACAGAACTGGCAAGACAAAAAAAACTGGATCCGGTAATCGGCAGAGACGAAGAAATTCGCAGAATAATGCAAGTTTTATCGCGGCGAACCAAAAACAACCCGGTTGTTATCGGCGAGGCAGGGACTGGAAAAACCGCTATTGTTGAAGGATTGGCGCAAAGAATTGTTGACGGCGATGTTCCTGAAACTTTAAAAAATAAAGAATTAATCAGTCTTGATTTAGGCGCGCTGGTAGCCGGCGCGAAATTCAGGGGCGAATTTGAAGATCGCTTAAAAGCGGTTTTAAAAGAAATAAAATCGCGTGAAGGCGAAGTTATTTTGTTTATTGACGAATTACACACAATCGTCGGAATTGGCGCTTCCGAAGGCGCGATGGACGCTTCCAATATGCTTAAGCCGGCTTTGGCGCGCGGAGAACTTAAAACAATCGGCGCCACTACAATTAAAGAATATCAAAAATATATTGAAAGAGACGCTGCTCTGGAAAGGCGTTTTCAGCCGATTTATGTTTCCGAGTCAAGCGCTGAAGACACAATCGCGATTTTAAGAGGCATTAAGGAAAAATATGAAGTTCATCACGGAGTAAGAATTACCGATGATGCCATAATGTCCGCTGTTAAACTTTCTTCCAGATACATAACCGACCGTTTTTTGCCTGACAAAGCGGTTGACTTGATTGATGAAGCCACAAGCGCGCTAAGAATGGAAATTGATTCAATGCCTGAGGATTTGGATAAATTAAAAAGAGAAATTAAAAGATTAAAAATTGAAAAAGCAGGATTGCAGCAAGAAAAGAAAAGCAATATTAAAATCAAGCATTTAAGCAAGCAAATTGAAGAACTTAAAGAAAAAGCAGACCAAATTGAATTGCATTGGAATAATGAAAAAAATATTATTTCCAAAATCAGCAACAAGAAAAAAGAAATAGACGAGCTAAAGGCCAAGTCCGAAATTATTGAAAGGCTTGGCGAAGATTTAACTCAAGTCGCGGAAATCAGGTATGCGAAAATTCCAAATCTTGAAAAAGACGTAAAAAAACTGGAAATTGAATTATTAAATATCCAAAAAAAAGGACAGAGAATATTAAAAGAAGAAATTGACCATGAAGATATTGCCAAAGTCGTTGCCCGCTGGACAGGAATACCGGTTTCAAAAATGCTTGAATCTGAAATTAAAAAACTGGCAAAAGCCGAAATTGAATTGTCTAAGCGCGTTCGCGGACAAGATGACGCGATTAAATCCGTTGCCAACGCAATTCGCCGTTCACGAGCCGGAATATCCGAGGAGCAAAAACCAATCGGATCATTTTTATTTGTCGGACCGACCGGCGTTGGAAAAACCGAACTGGGCAAAACATTGGCGGAATTTATGTTTAACGATGAAAACGCGCTTGTAAGACTGGACATGAGCGAATTTATGGAAAAGCACAGCGTTGCCCGCATGATCGGCTCCCCTCCCGGATATATCGGGCATGAAGAAGGCGGACAATTAACTGAAAAAATCCGCCGCCGCCCTTACAGCGTAATTTTATTTGATGAAATTGAAAAAGCCCACCCTGAAGTATTTAATATTCTTTTGCAAATTCTAGACGATGGACGCTTAACAGACGCCAAAGGGCGGGTGGTTAATTTTAAGCATTCAATTATTATTATGACATCAAATCTTGGCAATGAAGTTATCAAGCAATATTCAATCGGGTTTTCCGATGACAGCGATAAAGAAGAAGCGGTTAAAACCAGGGATAGCGAGATGAAAGAAAAAATTGACACGATTCTTAAAGAAAATTTTAAGCTGGAATTTTTAAACAGGATTGACGAAATCGTAATATTTAAAAGCCTTAGCAAAAAAGTATTAACTGAAATAGTTGATCTTGAATTAAATAAACTTGAAAAAAGGCTGCTTGATAAAAATATCAAGCTTAAAATCGCCGCAAAAGTTAAAAAAATGCTTGCTGAAAAAGGCTATGATATTACTTTTGGCGCCCGTCCGCTAAAAAGAATTATTCAGAACTCAATTCTTGACGAATTGGCCTTGGAAATTATTGAAGGCAAAATAAAAGAAGGAAATAAAATATCAATTGATTTGGGAATTAAGGATGAGGTGTTAGTTAGAGTTAAATAAGTTATATTTTCAATAAAAAATACCTGTTTAAGTAGGTATTTTTTGTTCTCTAATTTTTTGTAAAAAAACCTAAAATAATGTATAATATTAATATCTTAAATAACTTTAAAACTAATTATGACTACTGCAAATTCAAGACAAATGACAACAGGCAAATCTTTTGAATATGCGCTTCTTGTTCAATTTGAAGAAAAACTAAAGGATAAAATCAATCTTGAAGTTATAAAAAATTCATCTTTTGAAATTGCAAAAGGTTGTTTTGAGAATGTGAGTGGCGCAGAACAAAACGAATATCTACTTTCGGCTAGCTTTGCTGTTAATTTTCTCATGGACATAGAACCACGACTTTCAAATGATATTGGCAAAAGCGATATTTTACAACTTGAAATTTTATCAGATCAACACGGAAAATCTGGTGATGTAAGAGATGTTTTAGCAATACGATTATTACAAAAATGGGAAATTGGCGTATCGGCTAAAAATAATCATCATGCGGTAAAACATTCTCGTTTATCTGCAAGTATTGATTTTGGTGAAAAATGGCTTGGTGTAAAAACATCCAAAGAATATTTTGATGTCGTTACTCCTATTTTTAAAAATCTTGAAAAAATTAAAAAAGAAAGTAATGCAAAGAAAAAATGGAGCGAACTTGGCGACTATCATTCAACAATTTATGTCCCAATCTTGAAAGCTTTCATTAAAGAGTTGCAACAACTTTATAAAAAAGATTCTACAAAAATTGCTTCAAGCTTAGTTGCATATCTTGTTGGGAATAAAGATTTTTATAAAGTTATAAAAAGTAAAAACAGCGTAGAAATACAAGCATATAATATCAACGGAACTTTAAATTTACCTTTTAAGAGCACTACCCCTAAATATAAAACACCTAAAATTCCGTTACCGACAAAAATTACTGATATTGACTTCAAAAAAGGTAGTGACACAACTGTAATAGTTACAATGGATAACGACTGGACTCTTTCTTTTCGTATTCATAATGCTAGTTCTAAAGTTGAATCATCATTAAAGTTTGATATAAATCTTTTGAAATCACCAAAAAAATTATTTAAAAATACGTTAAATATAAGTCACGATTAATTATGAAAATAGTATCTTTATTTACAGGTGCAGGCGGTCTTGATCTCGGCTTTGAAAAAGCTGGCTTTAGGGTTGTTTGGGCCAATGAGTTTGATAAAACAATTTGGAAAACATTTGAACTGAATTTTCCGCATACAAAATTAGACAAACGAAGCATTGTTGATGTTAAGTCTATTGAAATACCAAAATCAGACGGAATTATTGGCGGACCTCCTTGCCAAAGTTGGAGTGAGGCAGGTGCTGGTCGTGGGATTGAAGACAAACGAGGTCAGCTTTTTCATGATTATATTCGTTTATTGAAAAAAAAACAACCTAAATTTTTTCTTGCCGAAAATGTTTCTGGCATTCTTAACCCAAAACATTCTGAAGCTTTTACAAATATAATCAAAAAATTTAAAAGTGCGGGTTATGAAATATCGCAAAAATTACTAAATGCAAATGATTTTGATGTTCCGCAAGATCGCAAGCGTGTAATTGTCATTGGATATAGAAAAAATTTGAATAAAAAATTTGAATTTCCAGAAACACAAAAATATAAACCTGTTTTAAAAGACGCTATTTATGATTTAAGATTAGCTAAACCAGCAAAAGATAAAAACAAAACGAATGGTGATAGTTTGAAAATTCCTAATCATGAATATATGAATGGAGGATTTTCTTCAATCTATATGTCCCGAAATCGTGTTCGTTCCTGGAACGAACCATCTTTTACAATTCAGGCTGGTGGTCGCCATGCACCTATTCATCCACAAGCCCCCAAAATGAAATTTATTAGCCAGAATAAAAGAATTTTTATTCCCGGAAAAGAACATTTGTATCGTCGTTTATCAGTTCGGGAATGTGCAAGAATTCAAACTTTTCCCGACAATTTTATTTTTAAATATATAGATATAGCAGACGGCTATAAAATGGTTGGAAATGCTGTACCTGTAAATTTTGCAAAACGTATTGCACAAAAAATAATGAGTGATTTAAAATAAATTATGTTTATAAAAACTTTACAAATTAAAAATTTTGTAACTACTCAGGTTCTTTTGTTAAATAATCCTTATTCTAACCCGTCAAAATGAACAAAATTTATATTTTTGAAAAATTAATAAGAATATTAAACAAAAAATAATGTTAAAAAACATAAAAAAACCCTATTTAATAATCACCTGTTTTATTATTTTTGCCTGTTTAAGCGCGGAATCGCTGGCGGCGGTTTTTGATCCTAATTATATAATCAGCGATGAAGAAATATTGGGCTCAGACTCAATGACGAGCGCGCAAATTTGACTTTTGCCGTATCTTTTGCTAATTTATAATCAATAAATAATTTTACGGCTTATGAAAAAAGTTTTATTCAGCGCAACTGATCCTTTAGGCAATGAAATAAAACTGCTTAAAGAGACATTTGAAAAACATATTATTGTCAGGCACCCTGAAATGAAAAACCATATTCAAGATATTAAACAAGCAGTAAAACATCCGCTCTATATCGGAAGCGGAGCCAAAAGCAAAAATTCAATAATTTATTTAAGCGTTTTTCCTAATCAAAATACTCCTTATATTATCGTAGCTGTTAAAAGAATAAAGAAGACCAACAAAATAATTTTAACAGCGTTCAGTGCTAAAAATCTGGGATTAAATAAAATAAATAAAATTTTATGGCAAGAAAAAAATCCAAAAAACTTAATTATTCCTACTCTCCGGCCACGCAAGAACTGATGATTACAACTGTTGAACAAAAAGATTTGGGCAAAGTTGAAAATATTATGCTGGACAGCGACCACTATCTGCAATGGGATCCAATGGCAAAGGAGTTGGTCGGTTTTTTTATTTTATTTGTTGGCGCTGATGAAAAAAAAGAACAGTTTCATAGTTTTCCGCAAGCAAAAGAGCTAAAATCAATTGGTTTTAATAATTTTTTCAAACAGCTTGGAAATATTTGCGCTGGCTAAGACTTGGCTGATCTTGATTATAACATTAAAGACGCAATCTTTACTTCTTTTCATGTTCCTGCTTATTACTGTAATTTTGACAGTTTAGTTTCTCCGATTAACAATGAGTTAAAACTGCAATATGCTACCCGCTAAATACCCATCAGACAGCAGCCAGAAAAAAATTATAAAATTTAAAAAATAAGTTGTTGGTTAGGGTGAAATAAGCGATATTTTCAATAAAAAATACCTGTTTTAGCAGGTGTTTTTTGTTTTGATTGGGTAGGATTAATAAATTTTATTTTTTGAAATCTAACTCAATTCGATATTTCAAAAATTTTACTAACAAGCTTTGTTCTCGCATAAAAAGCTCTTGTAATTGGTCGCCTTTCGCCTGTATGAGGATTTATTCCACCTATCCCCTTTGTTCTTGCCTGTACCCATTTACCGTACTTGCCTGTAAGTTTATCGAATCCTTCTTTTATGAGTTTACTTCTAATAAAATCATAATCTGATTTTATTTCTAAAATAAGATCATCGTCCTCAGCGAAATCAAGGCTTGTCACTTCAAGAAGTTCGGCGTGTTTTGCGTCCTGACCATGCCACATAACAGAACAAAAAACCAGAGACTTTAATTTTTCCCAACAATGACTTTTGAAAAATGACGTGATTTTTAATTCTTCCGGATTAATCATGGTTATTGCCATTGTTTCTTTTGGTTTTAACTTTCCCCCAACCTCTTTAAAGGCGACTGATTTTAATTCAAAACCAAGCCCATTTGGGGCTTGGGAATTATCGTTGCTAAGTCCCGCTAATCTTTCAAGCGTCTGTCCTTTCCAACCTTTATTTTGCTTCCCCGTTTCAAAAGTTGTAATTCCAAAATCAACAGACAATTTCATTAAATCTTTACCGATATGTTTTTTTAAATTGCTTATTGCGGTTGCTCTAGTAATTATTTTCATAAATATAAAAATTTATTTTATTAAAACTAAGACTTCTTTATTACCAACTTTATTTTAAGTTTTTAACATCTTTTTTTATTTCTTTAAACCTTTTAATCGATAAGTCAAGATATTTTTTTTCTAAATCTATACCGATAAATTTTCTATTATTTAAAAATGAAGCCATTCCCGTAGTTGATGAGCCGGTAAAAGGATCAAGTACCATATCTCCTTTATTCGTGCTAGCCATTACAATTCTGACTAATAAATCTATTGGTTTTTGCGTTGGATGTTTGCCGAATTTCTTTTCTGCTGGCTTTGGTGTTCCCATTGACCAAACACTTCTCATTTGAAGTCCGGGTTTTTTAATAAAATCCTCTGGCCAATTCCCATTTTTCATTAAATCATAATTAAATTTATGTTTTTGTTTTATTGATTTTCCAGTTCTCTTGTTTACAAGTTCTTTTCTGGCCCAAATAAGAGTTTCATGACTTGCGGTAAAAAAACGACAACTTAAATTCGGTGAAGCATTTGGCTTAAACCAAGCTATATCATTTAAAATATGGAATTTATTAACTTGCAAAGCAAAGCCACATTGATAAATTGAGTGGTATGTACCAGAAATCCAAATTGTTCCGCCAGGCTTCAGAACCCTATGACAAGCCTTAATCCATTCTAAATGAAATTCAAAATTTTTCTTTGTTCCATTGCTTAAATCCCAATCACCTTTTTTAACACTTACCATTTGTCCGTTTTGGCAAGTAAAACTTCCTGATGAAAGAAAATATGGAGGATCGGCAAAAATCATGTTAATTGAATTTTCTCTGACATTTTCATTTAAAAATTTAATTGCGTCAGACAAATATAATGAAAAATCATCTTTTTTAAAATATAATTTCTTCATAAATATTTTATTGATTTAAGAGTAATTTGCATATACTTATTTTATCTTTTTTAAAACAAAAGGTCAACTTAAATTTTTACACATCTTAAATACCTTTAATTTTAATTTTGAATAAATTTATTTAAAAAGATACGTCTGCTTTTTTTATACTACTTTTACCTTATCTTTAAGTCAACTCGGTTTATTTTGTAAAAAAATCCAAACTACTGTATAATTATTAATATCTAATAACTTAAAAACTAATTATATATGCCAAAAAACATAAAAAAATCCTATTTAATAATCACATGTTTTATTATTTTTGCTTGCTTAAGCGCGGAATCGCTGGCGGCGGTTTTTGATCCTAATTATATAATCAGCGATGAAGAGATTTTTGATTCAAGTTCAATGACGCTTTCTGAAATTGACGCTTTTTTGCGCTCTAAAAACGGATACATTTCTAAAAATAATCTTTCTGATTATGCTGGGCGAACTAAAACAGCGGCGCAAATTATTTATAATGCGGCGAATAATTATGATTGTGGCAATTCAGATATATTTACTCACGCGAATATTCAGGAAAAAGAAAGATTTTGTCAAAAAATTACGATTAATCCCAAATTTTTAATTGTACTTTTACAAAAAGAGCAAAGCCTTATTACAGAGACAAGCCCCACGCAAAGACAGCTTGATTGGGCGACCGGTTACGGATGTCCTGATGGCGGAGGATGCAATGACAGATGGGAAGGATTTGGCAAGCAAGTAAATTCAGCCGCGCTACAATTTTTTGATTACATGGAAAATCCGCATCACTATACTTATCGCGCCGGAAATACTTATACTATATCAAATACCAATAAACCGGAAATGGAAGTTACTCCCCTAAACAAGGCTACGGCAGCGCTCTATAATTATACTCCGCATGTTTATAATGGAAATTATAATTTTTATAAACTATGGATGCGTTATTTTACTTTTAGCTACCCTGATAATACCCTTTTGCAAATAAAAGGCGAGCCTGGAGTTTGGCTTATTAAAAACGGAGAGAAGCGCCCGTTTTTAACTAAAGGCGCGCTAACTTCAAGATATGATTTAAATAAAGTAATTCCGGTTAATAAATCAATCTTAGACCAATACCCAAAAGGAGCCCCGATTAAATTTCCTCAATACTCTTTAATACGCAGTCCGCGCGGAACTATTTATTTATTGGTTGACGATAAACGCCGCGGGTTTGAAAACGCGGAAGCTTTCCGTAAAATCGGTTTTAATCCGGAAGAACTTTTAGATGCCAGCTGGGAAGATATTAGCGCTTATGAGGAAGGCGTATCTATTACAGCTACTTCAAGCTATCCTACCGGAGCCTTGTTGCAAGACAGGGTTAGCGGCGGAATTTATTATGTAACCGAAGGCACAAAAGCCCCGCTTTGGGACGCGATTTTATTAAAAACAAAATTCAAATGGAAGTCCATCACACAAGAAAGTCCGGAAAAATTAGCCAGCTTTAAAACAGTTGAACCGGCAATATTCAATGACGGCGAACTGTTAAAATCAAATCTTTCTCCGGCCGTATATGTAATTGACAATAAAAAACGCAGACCCATCACCTCGGGCAAAATTTTTGAAGACTTGGGCTATTCATGGGATAACATTATAAGCGTTCCGGAAAAAATCCTTAACCTTTACGCCGAAGGCGACGCAGTTAAAGAAATTTTTACAGAAGATATCATTGACACCGACAGCGCAACCTCCACTGACCCAATTTTAGCCTCAAGCACGCCGGACATTGCCACGGGAACCGATGAAACATTGGAAGACGAAATTAATAATATATTAAATCCTTAAAATATGCCTTTAGTATTTTCAGCCATAGTCCCCCACCCTCCGATTTTAATTCCAGCGATTGGAAAAAATCATATTAAGCAATTAAAAGCGACTGTAAATTCGTATGAAAAACTAAAAAATAAGTTAAGCGAAAAAAAGATTGATACAATCATTATTATTTCTCCGCACGGAAAAGCCCATAATGACGCTTTTACAATTAATTTTAATCCAAAATTAGTATGCGATTTTAAAGATTTCGGAGATTTTTCCACGCAAAAAACCTGGGACTTGGATATTGAATTAGCTTACAAAATTAAAGAGGGGCTTGAAACAGATATTCCGCTCCAGCTTAACACCGATGAATTTTTAGACCATGGATCAGCGGTTCCTTTGCATATTCTTACTGAAAATTTGGAAAATATAAAAATAATTCCCATTCATCATTCCGGACTCAGCTTGGAAGAACATTTAAATTTTGGAGAAAAACTTAAAACTCAAATTTTTGTCAGTAATAAAAATATCGCCGTGATTGCCTCAGGCGATCTTTCACATGCGTTAGCAAAAGACTCCCCCGCGGGGTACTCGCCTAAAGGCAAAAAATTTGACAAAAAAATCATAGAATTATTAAGCGCGAAAAAAATTGACGGAATCTTAAATCTTAATCCGAAATTTATAGACGACGCCAAGGAATGCGGCTTGCGTCCGTTTTTAATCCAACAGGGAATATTAAAAAATGTTAATTACAAAACAAAAACGCTTTCTTATGAAGCGCCTTTTGGTGTCGGATATTTGGTTATGGATTTTGAAATTAATTGAACATAATGCGAATACTGCAAATTTTATCCAAATACTACAAATTAAAAATAATTTATTCTTTACCGCTTATAATTTTAAAAAAATATTTCCACTTATCTCCAGTTTTACATAATTCCTTTGTATCATTTAAAACTTGCAAAATAAAATTTTTAGGAAATTGCTTGCATGCCTTAAAAACTGAACTTCTCTTATTTGCCGGAATTTTTAATTCTTCAATAATTTGCAAAGCCAGCTCCTGCCATTCATAAGCCGGAGTTTTTTTAGTTTTTCTTATTTTTAGTATATCGCCTATTTCCGCGAATTTTTCATTTTTCATCTATCTAATTTTTTAAATAAATATCTTTAATTTCTTCTAAAATTTTATTATTTTTAGTCTTTTTGTATTGCTCCGCGTAATCCTTTAAAGTCGGGATATAGCGGATAATAAAATCAATTTCATCGTCTGTCGGATTGTTTTTTATAAATTTTTTCCAAGCTTCCACCCGCAAAGACTCAACATCTTTTATAATAAAACAATAATCATTATTTGTCGGTTCCTGCTCTAATAATTTTTTCCATGCCCTGCCTCTTAATCCTTTAACACGCTTTAATATAAAACGCAAGTCTTCATTAGAGGGATTATTTTTACAAAATTCCTCCCATGCCTGTTCGCGCAAAGACTCAACGTCTTTCATTATAAAACACAAATCATTGTTGCTTGGATTTTGCTCTAAAAGAGTTTCCCACGCGCGCTGCCTAAAATCAGGCGCCTGAGTTATTATTTTTCTTATTATATCATTTGACTGCCTTAATTTAAGCGTTAATTTCCAAGCATCCTCTCTAAGCTCTTTAACATATTTAATTATATACAACAAATTATCAATATCCGGATTCATTTTCGCGAGCCTTTTCCATGCGTCTAACCTTAATGGCTCAATAAATTTAATTATATATATCAAATCATTTTCACTGGGCTTTTGTTTTTTTAATTTTTTCCAAGCCTTTTTTCTTAACGGCTCAACATATCGCGCGATATCGCGCAATTCAAAATTAGTCGGTTTTTGTTTTAAAAATTTTTTCCAAGCCTCAGCTCTTAACGGTTTAACATATTCAATAATATTTTTTAATTCAAAATTTGAAATTTTATTTTTCTTCAATTCTTCCCAAAATTCTTTCTGCAAATCACCGTCAATAAATTCAATTAAAAACCGCAAATCTTCGTTAGTGGGACTGCCTTTTTTTAATTCTTGCCAAACCTCATTTCTTAATTCTGGCACTTCTTTAATTAATTCGCACAATTCCCTATTTGTCGCGCCGCTAACTTTTAATTTCTCCCACAAAGCCCTGACTTTTTTTAATTTCTCTTCCATTTTTTTGTATTGATGTGTTATATTTATATTATATCAGTAATATGTGATTTTAAAAAGGAGTTTAGAGAAATTGACTTATTTTTTCTTAATTGGTAATATAAAACAAAGCAATTAACTACAAAATTATGCGTAAAATAGATTTAAAATCAGTTATTTGGAAGGAGAATAACTATTATATTTCTCAGTGTTTGGAAGTGGATGTTTCCAGTTTTGGCAAAACTAGAAAAGAATCCCTTGCCAATCTTCAAGATGCCTTAGAATTATATTTTGAAGATGTGCCTCTTCCACAGAAGATAGAAGTTAAAAACCCTGTTATTACTTCTGTAAAATTCCAACATGCCTAGTCCAATCTCATTTAGACTTATTCTTAAAATCCTTAAAAAAAGAGGTTTCTTTTTTGTTTCTCAAACAGGTTCACATGCTAAATATCGTAAATTGGGGAACCCAACCATAAATGTTATTGTTCCAATTCACGAAAAAGAAGTACGTTATGGTACATTCAGGTCTATTTTACGCCAATCCAAATTAAAAGAGAACGATTTTAAAAAAAGAAAAAATTAATTTTTTATATGCCAAAACTACTTAAAATAATAACCCATCCAAACGATATTTTACAAAAAAAATCGCAAGAAATTTCGCGAGAAACTATCAAATCAAAAGAATTTCAGATTTTATGCGATGATATGTTTGAGACCATGATAAAAAAAGATGGAATCGGCTTGGCTGCGCCGCAAATCGGCAAGAATATTTGCTTGTCAGTAATAAATTCTAGAGAAGAGCCGCTTTACATAATTAATCCGCGAATAATCAAAAAATCATGGTCAAAAGAATGGGGAGAAGAGGGTTGTTTATCTGTGCCTAATGTTTTTGGCAAAGTAAAAAGAAATTCAAAAATAACCTGTGTTTACATTGACAGAAACGGAAAAAAAATAAAAATAAGCCCGAAGGGCTTAATGGCAAGGGTATTCCAACATGAAATAGACCACTTGGATGGAATTTTATTTATTGAAAAAGCAAAGAATATTAAAAATAATTAAATATTTTATCAAAACCGATTATTGTTTAATCGATTTTTTATTTAAAATCTTTTTAATAAAAACATATAAAACTATTAAAGCAAACAAAGAAATACAAATTATTTTTATGTTTTTATAAAAATAATGCATAAGCTCTTCGTTGGCGCCAAAAACATAGCCGAGAATTGCCAAAATAATTATCCATGTAGATGAGCCTAAAAATGTAAAAAATAAAAAATTTCTAATTTTCATTTTTGAAAAACCGGCCGGGATTGAAATTAATTGCCTGACAGCGGGAACTAAGCGACAAACAAATGTGGAAATATTTCCGTATTTTAAAAAATATTTTTCAGCGCGTTCAATTTTTTTCGGAGTAACTAAAAATAATTTTGCCGTTTTTGTTTCTGCCAAAGAAAAAACAACTTTTCTACCCAAAGTCAAAGCCAAGTAATAATTAATCAAAGCGCCGATTAAACTGCCTAGAATTCCAAATAGCACGACTAAATAAATATTAAATTCGCCTTGCGCCGCTAAAAAAGCCGCAGGCGGTATTACCACTTCCGAGGGAAAAGGAATAAATGAGCTTTCAATTGCCATTAAAAAAATAATGCCAAAATAGCCGATTATCTCGCTGAATTCAAGCAGTAAATTTACAAAATCCATCATAGAAGTTTTGCGTTATCCATGGCAATATTTGCCAATTTGTCCGCCTCTTTATTAAACTCCCGGCGAATATGCGTAAAAGTAACTTTTTTATATTTAAACATATTATTATATATTTTCACAAACAAAGGCGCCAAACCTTTGTTTTTTACTTTATACTCGCGGTTTAGCTGTTTTACAACCAATTCGCTATCCAGAAAAAAATTAATTTCATCAACTTCATATTTGATAATCAGTTCCATCGCGACAATAACAGCCCTATACTCCGCCTGATTATTAGTAGCCTCGCCAATATATTCTGATTTAGTATCAATAATATTATCTTTTTCATCATAAACAACCACCCCAACCCCAGCCGGTCCTGGATTACCCCGCGCTCCCCCGTCAGTGTAAATTTTAATTTTTTTATGCTTCATATTTTTTAATATCAATCACCTTCAACTGCACCTCGCTGCGGCCGTTAAACACATTCAAATCCAAATTATACACAATATTAATATTATCATTTATCGCGAAATCTTTCCACTTTTCAGCGCCGTTAAAACTGATTGCGTTTATAAAACCTGATTTGTCATTTTTTAATTTAAACTTGATATGCTGTCCATCCATCCCCATTGTTGTGATATCAAATATTCTAATATTCTCGCTTAAAAAAACTGACCGTTCATTTCCTTGTCCATAAGGAGCAAGCGCGCTTATTTTTTCATATAAATCTTCATTTATTTCTTCAAAATTCAAAATCGCGTCAATTTTAACTATCGGTTTCATCATGTCTTGCGTAATTTCTTTTTTGGCGATATTTTTAATTTTATCAATAAAATTATTTAAATTTTTTTCAGAAAAACTAAAACCGCAAGCTTGCGGATGTCCGCCGTATTTATCCAAAAAACTTCCACATTGTTCAACAGCTTGAATTAAATTAAAACATGGAATGCTTCTGCCAGAGCCTTTATAGCCATTTTCCGTTTTGGTAATTACCAGAGAAGGGCGAAAATATTTGTTAGCTATTTTTCCTGCAACCAAGCCAACCACGCCCTCATTCCAAGCGGTTTCTTTCTTTGATTTATTATTTTCCAAATCATAAACACCGATTAATATATTATCATCTTTAATATTAATTTGTTCTTCCACTTCTAAAAATATTTTATCAGTAATTTGCTGTCTTTCTTGATTGCTGTTATTTAATTCTTGCGCTAATTTTTTTGCCTCATCCGAATCTTTGGTAATTAACAACTGATAAGCTGTATTAGCATGGTCAAGCCGGCCAGCCGCGTTTAACCTTGGAGCAATTTGAAAACCGATATTCCAAGTATCAATTTTATTATTGTTATTTATTTTTGCTATTTCATAAAGCGAGCTTAAGCCTATTCTTTTAACATTACTTAAAACTTCAAGTCCCTTTTTAACCAAAATTCTATTTTCTCCGGTTAATCTTACGCAATCCGCGACTGTGCCAATCGCTACCAGATCCAATAGTCTATAACTTAAATTTTGCTTGTCTTCTTCGGAAAGTTTTGAACTGTCAATCAGCGCTTTGGCAAATTTAAACGCGACTCCCGCGCCAGACAAAAAATTATCAGGATATTTATCCGCGATAATTGCCGTGTTGATAATCAGGCATTCGGGATATTCGCTTAATTCATTTGGCGGAACATGGTGATCAGTAACAATAACATCAATCCCAAGTTCTTTCGCGTAAGCGATTTCTTTTTTACTTCTTATGCCGGTATCCACAGTAATAATCAATTTTGTATCATTTTTTGCAATCAAATCAACGGCTTGCCTGTTTACTCCGTAGCCTTCTTTTACACGATGCGGGATATAAACCTCAACGTCAGCTTTAAAAAGCCTGAGAAGTTCAACCAGAATCGCAGAAGAGGTTACACCATCAGCATCATAATCACCGTATATTGTTATTTTGTTTCCTTTTTTAATATGGTCAATCGTCAAATCAACCGCCTGCTTCATATCTTGAAATAAAAAAGGATCATGCGAATTTTTTTCATAACCCCCTTCTAAAAAGTTTTTAATTTTCTCTTTTTCTGTTATACCGCGATTATATAATAATTGCAAAACCAACGGAAAATATTCCGGATATTCACTAATTATTTCTTTTTTAATATTAGGCAAAACTTGCCACTTTTTTTGCTTGCTTGACATATTTTATTTACTATGCTATCAATATTATTATAAACAACTCGTTCTTCTTAAAAAATAATTAAATGAAAAACAAGGAGGTGCAAAATGACAAAAAAATTAGAAAATTTTGAATTAGAAAATTTTGAATTTTTTAAAAATCTTATTTTTGGAACGCTCCTTGTGGCGTGCGCGATCGCAAGTATACTTGGTATTTTTTTTGAACTGTCTCTACCATATGTGATTATTCCAATTGGAATAATAATATTAATTCTTGTGATCGGAGTAGTATGCAATGCCAGCCCAAAATTAGACTTACCAGTATAACCACTTTAGGATGCCAAATAAAACTGGCATCCTACTTTTTTTATTTTGAACGTATGATTAAGACGATTACCTAATATATTATGATTATTAAAAAAATAATCATGGTCAATCTTTTAATCAGGTAAATCATGGTTCAAGACATTACATAAAAGCCACGCCGATTGTCCACATAACCATGGTAAAAATTATCATCGCGCTAAGGATTGTCCAAACTATTTTTGTAATTATTTTTTTTTTCATAAATATTATTTTTTTAACAACTTAACAAAAGTATCACTTGGAATATCAACGCTTCCCTTTCCTGCCGCCATCATTTTTTTCTTGCCTTTCTTTTGTTTTTCCAATAATTTTCTTTTACGGCTGACATCGCCGCCGTATAACTTGGCGGTTACGTCTTTGCGCATAGCTGAAATTCTTTCGCCTGCTATTACTTTGCCACCTATTGCCGCCTGCAGTTTTAAAACAAACATCTGCTTGGGCATGCTTGTCTTTAAAATATTGACAATTTCTTTTCCGCGTTTGAACGCATCATCTTCATAAACAATCGTGGACAAAGCTTCAACGTTTTCTTCGGCAACCAAAATATCCATTTTAATAACTTTTGCCTCTCTGTAATCTAAAAACTCATAATTTATTGACGCGTAGCCGGAGCTGACGCTTTTAATTTTATCATAAAAATCAGTTAAAATCGCGCTCATGGGAATACTGTAATGCAAAATCGCGCGAGTTTTGTCAATATACTCGGTATTTTTATAAACCCCGCGCTTTTCTTGGGCTAAACTCATAATATTGCCCACATATTCTTTGGGAGTAATAATATCTAAAATCACCCAAGGTTCTTCAATTTTTTCAATTTTCTCCCGCGCCGGAAATTGCTGGGGCGTGCGCATGGTAAATTCTTCTCCATTTTTTAAATATACCTGATAAGCAACGCTTGGCAGTGTTACGATTAGTTCAAGGTTAAATTCCCGCCTTAATCTTTCCTGAAAAATTTCCAAGTGCAGTATTCCCAAGAATCCACATCTAAAACCAAAACCCAAGGCATGCGAATGTTCCGGCTCATAAATTAAAGCCGCGTCATTTAATTTTAAGCGATCAACCGCTTCTCTAAGTTCATTATATTCATTGCCTTCTTTGGGAAAAATTCCGGCAAAAACCATGGGCTTAACCTCAGTATAACCTTTAAGCGGATGAACAGGGCATTGCCCTGTTCTTACAGAAGAATTTTTTAACAAAGTAACCGTATCGCCGACACGGCATTCACTGACATTCTTAAAACCGGTAACAATATAACCAATCTCCCCTGCTTTTAGCTCGCCTGTCGCATGGTAAGTCGGCTTGAATATTCCCACATCCAAAGCATCGCTTTCCGCGCCAGTAGCCAATAATTTTATTTTATCACCTTTTTTAATACAGCCGTCAAACATTCTCACGTAAGCCACTACGCCTTTGTATTCATCGTAATTTGAATCAAAAATCAACGCGCGCGAAAAATTTTCATCACCAGCCTTTTTGGGGCAAGGAACGTGCTTAATCACTGCTTCCAGTATATCCTTAACCCCTTCTCCTGTTTTACCGGAAGCATAAATAATTTCATTTTTATCGCATCCCAAAAGTTCAACAATTTCCCTCTCAGTTTTATCTTTATCAGCCGCCGGCAAATCAATCTTATTCGCGACCGGAATTATAGTTAAATCCTGTTCCATTGCCAAATATAAATTTGCCAAAGTTTGCGCTTGTATTCCCTGTGTGGCGTCAACTAAAAGAATCGCGCCCTCAACAGCCGCCAAACTGCGCGAAACTTCATAATTAAAATCAACATGTCCGGGAGTGTCAATTAAATTCAATGTATAATCATCGTATTTCATGGTAACCGGCTGCAATTTAATGGTGATTCCTCTCTCCCTTTCCAAATCCATTTGATCTAAAATTTGGTTTTTCATTTTTCTTTTATCAATCGTGCCGGTTAATTCAAGCATCCTGTCGGCCAAGGTTGATTTGCCATGGTCAATATGCGCGATTATGCAAAAATTCCTAATATTTTTCATAAAACAATTTTTACTTCAAACTCTTTATTGTCTCGCAAGTACTTAATTAATATTTCGTCTTTTACTGAAAAATGTTTTAAAATATTCTCTAATTTATTTGTTTCATCAAGCAAAATATTATTAATTGATAAAATTATATCACCTGTTTTTAGTCCCGCCTTTTCCGCCAAACTCCCTTTATTAACAGCTGTTCCTGTTTCATTAGGATAAATCAAGGCTCCTTTATTAATATGGTCTTTATTAAATACAAAATCTGATAAATCAAGATAATTTATTCCCAATTTCGGATATTCTATTTTTTCATTGCCCAATAAACAATCTATGCAAGGCGCAAGATCGCTTATTAATTTAATTTCGCCTTTATTGCCGATTAAAGCGATTAAATCGCTATTAAGATTAAAAACAAAAGAGCCCCAAAAATCACTGCTGGGAACAGCCGCAAGCTTAATTTTATTAAAAAAATTATCGCTTGTCTTATATAATTTCTTATCATCCTTATTTTTGTCAACAATTGTTGACAAAAAAGAACTTCCATCCCAGTTAACTGCTAAAACCATCTGACCGTTATGAACATTTTTCGCTTCAACAAAAACTTTAACAGGCAAATCATTGGCTTGTATTTTCCAAAAAGAATAACCGGTAACCGTGTCCAATATAATCTTTTCTATTGAATATATTTTTTTATTATTATCAATAATTACATACCCGGCGATTATGTTTTCTTTGGTTTTTGTGGCAATGTCGCTGTTATATGATTTTGGAGTATAGCTGGAAATAATCCAGCCATCGCTGGTTATAACCAAGCCTTGCCCGACTTCGTCTTTTAAATTATAAGCTGTTTCAATAATATTTTTTATGTTTTTGTCTGATTTTTCGTCCGTAATTTTCTTTTTTTCAAAAATCGCCACAATACTGTTATTTGCGGAATTTATTGTTTCCAGCGCCTTAGTGTTTTGTTCAACAATAACTTTTTTCGCTCCTCTAATAACCAATCCTTGTTGCCCAAAATAATTGCCTGACAAATTTATCTCGCCTAAAAGCGGTATATTAAACGCTTTTTCCAAAACATAAACACGGGCAATAACCGTCCCTACAAGACCGCTTAGCATTCCGAATATTGTTGCCAATACAACAATTAAAATTATTTTATTATTAGTTTTTTTCATAAATTTATATCCATCTGGCGGTAAAAATTACCGCAAATATGCTTAAAAAACCGAAAATCAGGTACATTTTAATAATTTGCGCGTTTAATTTCCCGATTAAATAAAATCTTACTATGCCTATTCCGATATAATACGCGACAGCTAAAATCAAGCCTAAAATATAAAAGCTTAAAGACAAAAAAGAAATTGACCAAGCCAATTCAATATATGTTAAAGGCAAGATTATTATATACAATAAACTTGCCTTAGTCAAAATTTTGTTTGCCCAAAAAACTTGATAAACAATTAAAGTTATAATCAAAAGCAAAAAAATCATTATGCTCCAAACATCAATTCCCAAAAATGACTGAAAACCGTAAATAGCTGAAGCGAAAAAATATAACGTTAAAAAATTTCCATAAGAAGAAAAATTTTCCAGCGCGTTTTTTTTATAATAGCTTGGTTTTAATAAAAATTCATATACGGAACGAAAATAAAAATTTAAAAATAAAAAAATTATTATTATTAAAATCTGAACCAAGTACCCATAAGGCATTAAGGTGCTGAACATTACTCCGCTTGACAAAAATAAAAAAGGCAATAAACAATAATTCCAGGCATTTTCATTTTTTTTGCTTTCAACAATAAACTGCCTGATTGTAAAAAAAAACAGCAAAAGCAAAAATGCCAGCATGATATAAATTACCCTTGCGTTAAAACTGTAAAATTCCAAGAATATTAAAGATAAAAACGGGGTTGCCAGCGGCAAATAGCGATTAAAGCGCATAAAAATTAAATTAAAATTCAAGTAAAAAGATTTTTATCGTCAACTTCCAGCCAATCATTTTCATTGTCATCCCATTTGTAGATAATTAACTTATGGCTTTTTTCGGTTTCACTGTAAACATAATCAACCTTTGTGTCAGAACCTATTCGTCTTGAGTAAATAGTTTTTTTATCAAGAACAACAGGTCTTGAAATAAATTCAAGCCTCATTAAGCCCAATGGACCTTCAAATTCTATAAATTCAATGTCCACTCCTCCTTCTTCGTCAATATTAGATTTGCCTTCATCATTGATTGTAAAATTGTCTTTAATGTTTCCAACAACATTTTCCCATTTTTCCGGCAGCATATATTTCAAGTTATGCCCAAAGGGCACTAACAGTAGTCGGGAATATTTAAATTCCTTGACTATTAATTAATAATAAACCGCTTGCGTTTCCAAGTCTCTTTTTCTATTGCGCGCGACGTCTTCGCTGATTACTCCGTTTTTTAACAAATTATCTATTGATTTATTCATTGTTATCATACCATCTTTCACCCCCATTTGAATAGTGGAATAAATTTGCTCTGTTTTATTATCGCGAATTAAATTTGCTATCGCGCGGTTATTAATCATTATTTCCCTGGCCGCCGTTAATCCTCCTCCTTTTTTTGGCAATAATTGCTGAGAAATAACAGCTCTTAGAACAGAGGCAAGCTGGCCGGTAATTGAATTTTGATTTTGCAAAGGAAAAAAATCCACTATTCTTTCAACTGTTTCCGGGGCAGTTGTCGTATGCAGGGTGGAAAGGACTAAATGTCCGGTTTTCGCGGCTGTCAACGCCGCGGAAATAGTTTCAAGATCGCGCATTTCACCAACCATAATCACATTAGGGTCTTGCCTTAAAGCGTATTTTAAAGCATCTGCAAAACCTGTTGTATCCCGTCCAAGCTGCCTTTGTTCAACAATGCTTTGCTTATCAGTAAAATCATACTCAATCGGATCTTCAATCGTAATTATATGCGAGCGCCTTTCCGCGTTTATTATATCAAGCATAACCGCCAAAGTGGTTGATTTGCCCGTTCCCGAAGGCCCTGTTAGCAATATTAAACCGTCTTTTAGATGAGTTAAAGAATAAATTATTTCATTTAAGCCGATCTCTTTTGCAGTTGGGATTTTTTTAGGAACCAGGCGGGCGGTTAAACCGATTTTGCCTCCCTGAAAATGAAGGTTAACCCGAAATCTGTTATCAAAAAATTCCATTGACATATCCATATCTCTTTTTCTTTCAAATCTGTCTTTTGTGTATTTATCCAAATAAAGGTAAAGAGCGTGCTTTAACTCGCCATAAGGAATAGCCTTTTCTTTAAAGCGAATTAACTCGCCTGATACGCGCAATGCAGGCACGCTTCCTTCAACCAAATGCAAATCAGATGCGTTATTTTCAATAGCGGTTTTAAAATAAGGTTCTAACTCCATTATTCATTTTGCTAATATTTATATAAATATTATAACATTTTTAAAAATAAAATTCAAAAAAATAAAAAAATATCCACTTCTTTTTCCTCATCATCATCTTCAATTTTTTTAATCAACCGATACAAAGTAAAATCGCTTGTTACTTGCTGTATTTTTTCTATTTCAAGTCCTGCTTCAGCCAAGCGCTTGTTATTTAAATAATCAATATCTCTTTGTGGCAATGTAAAATTATAATAATACACAGGCAATAATTCAACAAGATTGG
Organism: Candidatus Parcubacteria bacterium; assembly: GCA_023142915.1. Lineage (GTDB taxonomy): Bacteria > Patescibacteriota > Patescibacteriia > Patescibacteriales > UBA12075 > JAGLYP01. The sequence continues at coordinate 26,889 of JAGLIO010000001.1, forward strand.
AGTATTTCGCGACCATTCTTTTATCGTCAAACAAGCCGACAATCACTTTGCGTTCAGGAAAAAGCAATTTGTCATGATAAAAAGTTATGATCGCGGAATTATTTTCAGTTAATTTTAAAACTTGGCTGTATTCAGCCCTGCTATTCTTTTGGCGCTGAGCTAAAAATATCAAGCCCTCTTCAGAACCGTATAAAACAAACGACAATGATCCGTAAAAAAATATTATTAAAAAAATTACTCTTAAGCTAATATAATAAAATTCCTTATTTACTTTATAGGAAAACAAATTTATTTTCTTTCTTTTTTCTTGATAAAATTTATTGCAAAGCGAAGCAATCGCGCGAGTGAAGCGCATCACAAACAAACTGGCAAAAGGCATTGCTCCCAAATAAATCGGCAGCCAATAGCGCGTGTAAGAATTGCCGATTGTGTGCCGGGTTTTATCCGGATTATCATAAAATTCCCAGCTGCCGTAATATATAATCAATATTCCGGAAATTATTAACAAAGAAAAAACATACAGCCAATGCCTTTTTTTATACTTGCGAAAATTTATCAAAAATATAATCGCGCCAACAAAAGCCGTCCAAAAAAGCCAAGAAAACATTTGCGCGAAATAAATAATCGCCATATTCATGCTTTGTCGGGGATGAAGCCCGAAATAAAAAACAAAATCTTTAACTTTATTTAACAGCTCTCCGCATAAAGAAAAATCGCCCTTGACTGTTGAGCCGGCTAAACCGGAGCTTGCTTTGGCAATCGCCATGATTGATTGGTTCATTTCCGAATATCCGCCCAGATAATACGAGCCGTAAAGCGCTTTATTAAAATGCAATGCCGGCAGAATAGCAATTAATAAAAAAACAAGATAAACAAGCAAGCGGCTAAGCCCTATTTTTTTAATATTAAAAATCCATAAAAAAACAAGCATTGGCAAAAGCCATAACAGCTCGGAAGAACGGATCATTATTGTCGCGCCCATAAAAGCGCCTGCAAGCGCCGCAAACAAAAAATCCAAATAATAATTTTTATTTTTTTTATTATTCTTAAAAAATAATTTTATTCTTTTTGATAATTCAATCTTCTTTTTTGATTTATTTTTTAAATATTTAAGCCGTCCGCGGGCAAGAAGCAGGCTGTAATACAAACTTATAATCAAAAAAACAACAAACAATACATTATGAAACATGCTTCTAGCCGTGAAATAAATAAATGGCGGAAAAACTGCCAGCATTGAAGCTGAAAACCAAGCGTTGCTTTTATTAAAAATTCTTTTAACTAGCAAATAAAAATAAATAATGCCTATGGACGCGAAAAAAGGCGTTAAATACGGAATAACTTTATATCCGAAAATTGAAGCGATTTTTCCGTAAACAAGTATCATTCCTAAAAAACTAACAGGCTTTAAACTGCCGTAATCCGAACGAAAACTTCGCGGATGCATTATATCGCCGGTAAATAAATTATAATTTTCTTCAATATTTAACTTGCTCTCTTGCGCGTAAAGCTTGGTAAAAATATAATTCGCTGTTTCATCCGGAGATGCCCATTTAACAAATTCTTGCCTTTGTCCGTTCTCGTCAACAAATTGCTGGGTATAATAGCTAAGACTGCTTGTGCCGATAAAAAAAACAAGGCTTAAAAGAATAATTGCCAAAAGCTGCCAATTTTTTTTGATTTTTTTTATAAAAATAAATTTCATAAAAAATAGTATTAAAAAATTATTATTTAATACTAGCAAATATCTTTAATTTTGGCAAATAAAAACAATAAAACTCCCAATTCGGGAGTTTTATTGTTTTTATATTTTAGTTTATTTTAATATTGTTCAAGGATACTATCATCAACATTGTTAATCAGTTGTCCGGCGTAATTTTTAAGTTCTTCCAGACTGACAATATGCTTCTTTTTTCCGTTTACTATTACATAGGTTTTAAAATTTTTGCCGCGAAGCAAGGCGCCGTTGCCATATTTTTCTCCCAATATGCTTGCCCCCCCGTATTGCGCTAAAATTTCATCATCAACGTCCGTAATCGGCTGGCCCGCGTATTTTCTTAATTCTTGCAAAGTACTGATATGCTGTTTAACGCCGTTAACAATAACATATACTTTCATATTTCTACTGCGAATTAAGGCTCCGTTTCCGTATTCGGCGCCGAGCATACCTGTTCCGCCATATTGCGCCAATATTTCATCATCAACGTCCGTAATCGGCTGGCACGCGTATTTTCTTAATTTTTGCAAAGTATTAATGTGTTCTTTAACGCCATTATTGATGATATATATTTTTTTGTTGTTGCCGCGGATTAAAGCGCCGTCCGCGTAAAATCCGGCTTCTGATGCTGTTGAAACTTCAAATTCATCATCGCCCGCTTTCACTTCTTTTTTAATTTCCGATTTTACTTTTTTCTGTTGCTCTTTGGCAAGGCTAACAGAATTTTGGCTGTTGCCATACATAACCGCGAAAATGCTTAAATGATTAACAGAAAAAGTAACTTTGCCGTTTGTTGAATCAAAATCAGCTCCCGGAATTTTAACCCATTCATTTGTTTCGCTTTTAAAACAATAAACATCTACGCCCGAAATATCTCCGGGCATATCAGGCAATATAATGGTTATTACCATGTCTTTGCTAAAAGCTGTTATTGCATTATTATCTTCGTCTTTAGCGGTAATGCTGAATATTTTGCTTCCTATTATAAAAGCGTCGCCGTCCGGTTTTTGATTGGCGCTTGCGGCGCTCATTTGAATTTTAAAGGTTGCTCTGGTGTTTGCGGCTACGGTCTCTTTTGGAATCTCTAATTTTACTGTTCCTTGTTCTCCAAAATTGTTAGTGGCAGCCCCTTCTTGCTGAGACGACAATGTCATTGGATAATTAATTGCCGTAACAATTTTCGGCGCCGTTGATGATACGCCTCCACCTCCGCCATATCCTGAAGCGGCTTTAAATCCGAACAAAGAAATGGCGAAAATAAAACCTGTTAAGGCAATGGTTTTAAAATAAAATAATTTTTTTAATGAGTTCATAAAAAAATTTAAATTTATTTTTTAAAAAATAAATACATTGCACACTTATCCACATAGTAATATATATATAATATAACATATCTCTGTTAATGCGTCAAAAAATTTGCTAAAATAAAAACACATGAATAAAAAAAAATATACAATTATTATCTTAATCGCGCTTTTTATAATTCTTGGAAGTTTTCTAAGATTATATAAATTATCAAACCAATCATATTGGATGGACGAAGGCTATACAGTAAACGCCGTTATTTCAGGTATTGAAAACGGGCATAAAAATTTTTCTTCTATTCTTGATTCAGGAAAAACTTATTTTTGCCCGCTTTATTGCTATCCGACAGAATCCATAACAAAAATATTCGGCGCAAATTCTTTTTCCTTTCGCTTGATTTCCGCGCTATCCGGCATTTTATTTATTTTAATTATTTTTTTGATTGTTAAAAATTTATTCAATTCTCAAATAGCGCTTTTATCTTCTTTTTTTATAACTTTTTCTTATTGGCAAATCGCATGGTCAAGACAGGCGCGCTGGTACACGCTTTTTACAATATTTTTCTGGCTGGCTTTATTTTGTTTTTATAAATTTTTTTATAATAAAAAAAATAAAATTATATATTTAGCACTTACGATTTTATTTACGATATTGGCGGTTTTAGCGCATAAAATAGCATTGCTCTTGCCAATGATAATGTTTTTTTGGGTAATTATTGATTGCTCGCTTGCTAAAAAAAAGAATATTGCAAAATTTATAAAAAATATTATTTTGGCCTTAATATTTTTTATCGCGATAAATTTGATTATAAAATACGCTTTTAATATCAATTTTATTTTTGCTTTTTATGAAAAAATGTCTCTCCATTATAATCTGCCGTATTATTTAAGTTTTTATTTAAGAAATTATTGGTTTTTGATTGTTCTCGCTATTTTCGCGATTTTTAACTCTAAAGAGAAAAAGAAAATATATTTTTTGCTTTTGCCTATTTTGTCATATTTAATATCTTTGTCTTTTTTAACAAATATAATTCATTACCGTTATCTATTTCACATTACGCCTGCTTTATACATTTTAGCGTCTTTCGGTATTATTGATATTTATAATAAAATAAAACATAATTTATTTAAAAATATTTTTGTTCTTGCTCTAATTTTAATATTTTTTCTTAGCAATGGCGTAATTTTACCGCGTTCTTTTTATTTGCTTGAATCAGACGATCCTGCAAAATTAGGGCAAAGACCGCATTATGCTTACACGCCTCAGCCGGATTTTAATTCAGCTTATGCAATAATTAAAGACAATCTAAAAAGCAATGAAATAGTAATTTCATCGCATCCGCATTTTAATAAAATATTTTTAAACAGACCCGGTTATTGGCTAAAATACAGTTATCTTGGCATTGAAAATTATGTCAGCGCAATAAATGAAGACAAAGAATATTATGTCGGCGCTAAAGTTATTGATGATTTAAAAGAATTAAAGCAAGCAATGAAAAATAATCACGGCTATATTGTTTTTGACTTTATGTCTATTGACAATCGCATTCCAACGGAAGAGATTGATTATATAAAAAAAAATTCAAAGTTTATATTTATTAATGAAACAAACAGCTATTCTAAAATTTGGGTTTATGAATTTTAGCCAAAGCTAAAAATTAAAAAGTGTCAATTATGTTTGTGGACTTGCGCATTAATTTGACAGTGTAGCTACATTATGATAAAATATAGCTATAAATTAAACTTGTTTTTTATGACCCAAAAAGATAAAAAAATAGAACACTTTCTGGCTAATCCTAATAATTTTAAATATCAGCAAATAAAAATAATACTTATCAATTTAGGGTTCAATGAAATTCAAGCCAAAGGCAGCCACGTCAAATTTAAGCACACTTTAATCACCCATGATCTGATTATCCCAATTCATTCCAATGATTGTAAAACTTATTACAAAAAACAAATTGTTAAAATTATTAAAAAATATAAGCTTAATTATTAATTTATAAAAATATGAAAACTGCCAGTAAACACTCTATTACTATAAATAATAAAAAATATTTTTATTCATTAGAACCAAAGGGCTCAAAAACCACTTTTGTTGAATGCGAGGCTGCAAAAATAAATCAAAAATTTTTAAACGAAGACATTCCGACCCTGTTAAATGATTTATCTAATTTGATACTAGCTGAAAAAAAATATCAACATCAACAAAGCGCGATTATTCGTTTTAGAATTAAACCCGAAGATAAAAAATTAATTGAACAAAAAGCGCGTAAAAGAGGATATGATAATATATCAACATTTATGCGTGATTTAGCGCTAACTAATTAGAAAAAAAGGAAAGGGTCTGCTTTTATCCGCAAAATATCATGCTAAAAAAATCAAAAAAAAAATACACTAAAAAGTCAAAGAAAATTTTTATTATAAGGATAAAAAGCAAATATCATAATTTGAATATTTTTTCCAAATTAATCGTGCTTTCTTTGCCATTGATTCTTATCGCTTATTTATGCATTAATTTTTATCAGGCAGTGGATTATGAAGCCGGTTATACAATAGATTTTAATAAAGAAAATTTTAGAAATACAAAGCTGCCTCTGTATATTGACGAAGACCCGGCTTCTCACAAATTTATGTCAACAGGCATAATAAACAATGTCCATTACGCGGAAATGTCAGGCTCCCCCATTTCTTTTGTCTGGCAGCCTGAAGAATTCCCCCTTAATAAAACAATTACGGTGTCGGCTTTAATCAAAGACGAGGGCGACTGGGAAATCTCTTTATTCTGCCCAAACTGCCCCAAAAACGAACAATACGACTGGCAGCCGTTTTATTACGGCAAACTGAATGACTATGTCCTAGCGGCCAAATCCGACGACCTTTATATTTATTCCCTTAACAATTTTGACTGGGAACAGGCGACAACAACCAAGGAGTGGCTGGAAAAAAATGTGCCGCAAGGGACTAGCGTGGAAATTTTAGATGACGCATACACAAAATCCAAACTCGTTAATCAAAATATTGATTTTATTGAAGGCTCATGGACTGAAATTAATAAAACTTTGCGCGGCAAACATGAATTTTATGTTTATTTAAAGGATAAATTGGATTTGGAAATGGTTAAAAAAGATTTTAACAGCTATGACGGCGCTGATGATGTAAATATTGTTCTTTATGATTTGAATGATAATGTAATTATGAAAGCAACAATTGAGGACGATGGGATTGATGTTAAAAACGATATAAGTGAATTTGATCCGCCTATTAAAAAAAGGATTGAATATGATATAAAAAAACAAGGAGTTTATAAATTGGCATTTGAGCCAATTGATAAAGCCGGAGCTGATTGGACCATTAAGTACATAAAAATAAACACAAATAAAATAATTTTTACAGGCAACGCAAACCTTATTTTAGATCCCGGCGTTTTATACACCGAGCTAGTTGAAAACAAAGAACTAAAAATTTATGTTTGGCACGGCAATGCCGTTCAGACTATAAAATTTATTAATGAAGATACTGCTGTAGAAATGGAAATTACCAAATCTGAATTGGGAAAATGGCAATTTATAGAATTAAATCCCGGCGCTTATGAAATCAGCTTTGCCGGCGATCAGTACATTGGCAACGCGAATTTCGCAATTAACAAAAAAACATATTTTGAACCGTTTATTTATGATTTAAGCAAGAAAAAAGAGCAATCCATTGTTTTGGCAAATTATTCATTTACAAAAAATAAAAACTGGACAGACGTTGCTAAAAATTTTACTAAAAATGATATTAAAAAACTGGAAGATTTAAAAAAAGTTAAATTTTTAATCAGAAATAAAGAATTGAATAAAAAATTTAAAAAGGAAAAAAATTTATACGATAATGGATTTTATCCTTTGGCTAAATTTAATGAGTATAAATTATGGGGCCAAAAAGATTTGGAAAGCTATAGCGCAAATGTTGATAATTTAATTGATTGGCTGAAAAACCTTCTCCCTAACGGCTCCGGAATAGTGGCTGACGAATCTTTGGCTATTGAACGGGCGGATTTTATTAACAACGAAGAGCCGGAAGAATTCGTTCAATATGATGACCCCATAAATGAATTAAACTTTGCTTTGCGCGGTTCGCATGAATTTTACGTTTATATTAATAATCATTTTAAGGCGGAGATTGATAAGGAAGATATAAACGCTTACGCCGGCAAAGACGAAGTTGAAATCAGCTTAATAAATTCAGCCGGAGATATAATGTGCGACAAAATAATGGCTGATGACGAAAATGAATCTGATGACAGGAATTCTCCCGATTCAGTTCAAACTTATTTTAACTGCCCCAACATTAAAAAAGGAGTTTATATTCTTAGTTTAAAAGGCTTGTCGGCTGGAGTTGGTAATATTGGCAATGATTTTGTAATCAAACAGTTAAAAATTAATACAAATAAAATCATAATTAAAAACAGGATTTTAAATATTGAGCCAGTTGAGTTGTATGTTAATAATAAAACAGACAAAGAGATTGACTTATATTATTGGCACAAAGACAAGGATCAGATTATTGAAATTTTAGGAAACGACGCGAAAAATATTGAATTAACAAAAGATGATAAAGGAAAAAACGTAGAATATTTATTAATTAATGGATATAAAAAAATAAATATGCCAAAAGGAGATGTTGTTATTTCTAATAATAATTTTGCTTTTAAAGAAGAAAATTGGTTTTATCCGATTAGTATATCAATAGAAACAAATCTTAACGCAAATTTTGCCTTATTTAAAGATGCCTACGCAGAATCTTTATTTATTAAAAATATTAATATTGACGTTCAATAAATGAATATAAAAAAACATTGGAAAAAAACATTGTTATCCCTATTTTTAACAACGCTATTGATTAGCTCAATAGCGTTAGTTTTTGATTGCTTTAGCGGAATTATAAGTTACTATGTTCAAATCGGGCTGATTTATTTTATTAATATTATATTATTTCTAATCGTTTTTTATTTTTATCAAGATGAGTGTGAAAAAAAAGTTAAGGATTTTTCATATTACTCACAATTAGAATTTATTGCTAAATATATTTTTTTAGCCATATTATTTCTTATTGCCATTAACCAACTATTTGCCGATTTTGAGTGGAGTAAAAATTTTTATAACATTTATTTGTCCTGGATAAATAATATTAAAAGTTATTTAACGGTTTTGGCTATTTTAACCGGCGGTTTTACTTTTTGGGTTAACCGAAAAAATGTTGAGGTTGATTTAAAAAAAGAGCAGAAAGAGGAGGTGCTGGAAGAAAAAAAAAGAGCGAAAATTTTTGATAAAAAATATGGAAAGTGGAAGCCGAAAAAATTAAAGTTTAATTCTTTTAAAAATATTATTTTTTCTATTTTTTATTTGCCGTTTTTTGTTGTTTCGTTTTTATTATTTACTTTTGCGAGGTGGGTGCATAAAGAAGGATATAGATATAGCTTGGGGCTGATCATTCTTTCATTTTCAGGATTATTACTAAGAATTTACAATATTAAATTACAAAAACTATGGATTGATGAATTAATATCTTTAAGCGCAATTAACAACATAATAAATTCTGGAATACCATCTTTGCCTTCTGGGGTAATGTATACTAGAAATATTTTTTTTCATTATTTACTCGCTTTTATTAAAATTTTATTTAATACAGAAGATATTAAATTAAAAATAATTTCAGTCATAGCTGGTTTTTTAACGATAATATTTGTTTATATTTTTACAAAAAAAATATTAAATAAAAAAGTTGCTATTATTTCCTCCCTATTAATAACATTCTTCAATTTTGAAATAGCTTGGTCAAGACAAATTCGAGCATACATGTTGCTTCAATTTGCTATTATTTTATGTGTTTTTGTTTACAGTAGACTTAAAAAAAATGTTTCATTAAAAAATCTATTGTTATTTTTATTTAGCGCTATATTCACAGTTTCAGTAAGTTTAATTGGAATAATTATCGTTTGCATTCTTATTTTGGATTTTTTTATTGAGAAAAAAAATAGAACGAAATTATTACATTTAATAAAAAAGAATACTAAACTTTTTATATTAATATTTTTTATTTTTTCTCTTTTTATGTATGCAGGAAATATTTTTAGCGCAATAATTTTTATATCCCATTCCATTCTTAATCCTATTAATAATACTCATAACTATATAAAATTATTTAATTCATTTTTTCCTTATTTGTACGTATTAATGCCATTTTTGCTATTAACACTCATTTTTAGCTTCAATAAATTTATAAAAACAATATATTTTTATATTATTTTGATACTATCATTAACTTTTTTTATAATTGAAGCATCTTGGTTGAGATATTTAACTTGTGCATTGCCTTTTCTTATTATTATTTCATCTTTTTTTATACATATTTTATATATAATATATTGTCAGAAAAAAAATAAATTTATTAATATTTTATTTTTTATCTTTTTTTTAACACCTTTTTTTATCTCAGATTTATCTTTATTTCCTCAAAATAATTATCAAATTCAAGAACCTCAAACAAATTTTAAATTAAGCTATGAATACATATATAAAAACATTAAATCTTCCGATACTGTAATTTCAATTACGACGGGCAATATTCCCGCCCATTACTATTTAAAAGAAAAATTTATATTAAACAAAAATTATATCTTTACTTTATTATTGGATAAACAAAAAAAGGCGTATAGATCATATAAAAAAAATGGAATATGGAAAGAAAATTATGTTGGTACAACTATAATAACAAATGAAATGGAATTAAAAAAAATTATTAAATATAATTCTGGATACCTTGTTTTTGATCAACAAAAATTATATCACATCGATAATTCAATAAAAAATTTGCTAACCACAATGAATTTTCTTGAAGAATATTCCGATGAAACTATTAGATTATATTACTGGGACAGCGAATCTCATTCGTTTTCCTTATAAAAAAATAACCAATTAAACCATAAATAATAATGGTTAATAATATAATCAAATGAAATTTTAATATATAAATTAATGCTATTTCGGATTCATAGCCAAGTTTGATTAAAAAATAACTCCAACCAGCTTCAAAAATTCCAAAATTTGCGAATGTTTTTATCGGAATTAACGTTATTGATATAATAATACACGAAATAAATAAAGTATTAAAAAAAGTAATACTTATTCCAAGTATGATTAATATTAAATACCCAAAAAAAATTCTGTATAACCAATATGCAAATGTTGAAGCTAATAAAATTATTATAATTTTGCTATTTAATTTTTTTAATTCAATTACACTGTTATTAATAAAATTAAATATTTTATTAACAAATATTTTGTTTTTAAATACACTACGTATTAATATTTTTATTTTATTTCGAAATAAAATAAAAACGGCTACAAGTACAGCGACTGTAATTAGTAATAATGTAAACACAAGAGAAATATTAAAAGTAAAGCCATTGCTTAGTTCCGCGCTTGAATAGATACTAGCAATTAAAAATAGATAAAATATTATTATCATATCAAAAATACGAATTAAGCCCAGGCCATTAAGTCTATTTACTAAATTTATTTTAAAGAATTTTTTAAGATTGGTGATATAGGAAAATTCCCCAATTCTAAAAGGCAAAATACTTAACATTAAATTACAGTAACATAGCACAAAGAACAGTTTAAATTTATCTGATATTTTATATATTTGAGAATATCGATAGGTGTTAATTATTTTAGATACAGAGTATATCACTATAATAAAAATAATAAATAATATGTTAGTATCATTTAGGGTATTGATTAATTGCCCAAATTTAATATTTTTAAATAAATAAAAGATAATAAAAAAAGAAAGCAAAACAGGGTATAATTTTATTATTATTTTCATCATTATTTTTTAATTATAAATATTGCTTGATCGCCTAATTTTCTTTTGTTATATTTTTTGGCTAAAAAATTATTATACAAGATATAAAACAAATTAAATATACCAAGCGCATGATTTTTTTTCTTTTTTAAATGATAAAAATTTATTCCTTTCTTATTTAATTGGCTATAAAATAATGATGGGCCAACAGAGTCATGAATGATTTTAACTATATTTAAGTTTGCTTTTTCAGCTAAAAGTGCCATACTTTTTTGAGTATGAACGAATAAATGTCGTGGCGCGTCTATTTGAAACCAAAATTCTTTAAATTTTTCCCAAGCGCATGAATCTGCGACTGGTGTTCTAATTATGCATAAACTTTTATTCGTCATTAATTTATATATTTTTAATAAAACTTGCGCTGGATTATCCATGTGTTCAAAAGAATGATGCAACATTATAATATCAAATTTTTCATCGCTATTCACTAATTCTGTTAAATTTTTTTTGTAGATTTTAAGTCCATTGGGATAAATAATTTTGTCTTTATTTAAAAAAGGGTCTATTCCTATACAATTTTTAAAACCAATTTCAGTTAAATAATACAAAATTGAGCCCTTGCCGCATCCTATGTCAAGAATTTTGTGTTCTTTGTTAATATCAATATATTTGAAAAAATCTAATTTCGAAATTGAAGTTAAAAAAGAAATAATATTATAGATAATTTTTTTATTAACGGCACTTTTAATGGTTAATAATTTTATTTTTTTTATTAGAATATTTTCAGTTGTAAAATCAAATTTTGAATAATAATCTTTAGCATAATATTCAAAAATATTTTTGGGTATTTCTAAAAGCTGTAAACATCCGCAATAAGAACAATATAAATAAGGAAAATATTTTTTCATTCCTAGTATTTGTTCCTTTACCCAATAAATATTGTTGTGGTTTATATTATTACAAATCTTACAAAGTTTATTTTTAACATTTTTTTTGTTAAATTCTAGAAATAGTTTTTTATATTTTACCCTACTTATTCTTTCATTTTTTTTAATCCCACATCTTTTTGTAAGCATTCTTGGTAAATAGTATAAAATATTTAAATAAATTTTAATCATAATTTTCACCATCCCCAAAAGTCCAATTTTAGATTTTAATTTATTAACCGATTTTAATTTATTTTTTTGAAATAGACTTGTAAAATTCCAATAAAAATCTCTAAATGGATAACTTAGCAAATCTAACAAACTAAAATTTTTGATTGCCACAAAATAACTATTCCTTTTTGAATAAAAAGCTTTAAAGGCGGATGCTACGCCACTGGTTTGCGAATGCAAATGTATTAATCTTGATTTTGGCGCATAAAAACATTTCCACCCTGCCAGCCTTGACCTAAATCCCAAATCTAAATCCTCAGCATAGGCAAAAAAATCTTCATCAAATAGTCCTACATCTTTCAATAAATTTCTGGAAAATAAAGTGGAAACTCCACCAGGGCAAAAAACTTCCCTTTCTTTATTGTATTTATTTGGATCATATCCAAAACCAAATGAACATCCACCAATTTTATTGCCGATTAAATTTTTATAAAGTTTTAATCCGATATTATGAATTTTGCCGTCAGATAAAAGAGTTTTTGTGGAAACCATTCCGCATTTTATATTTTTATATTTTTTTATTACTTTTACCATTTCTAAAAGCCAATCCTTTTCAACAATAGTATCATTATTTAATAATGCAATATATTCAACATTCTCATCTTTTAACGCCTCTTTAATGCCAATATTATTGCCCTTGGCAAAACCAGTATTATAATCTAATTCAATAATTTTTGTTTTAGAAAAACTCTGTCTGACAAAATCAACGGATTTATCATGCGAACCATTATCAACAAAATACACATCAAAAATTTTATAAGTTTGATTAAAAACCGCATTTAAACAATTCTTTAAAAAATTAAATCCATTCAAATTAACTATAATAATAGCCACTTTATGATTCATTTATTTTCAATAAATTCAAATATTGCTCTGTAATATTGTTTAAATTAAAATTATTAATATCACTTAAATTTTGTTTTGAAATTTTTTCTTTTAATTTATGGTTAGATAATAATTTTTTGACTTTTTCAGTTATTTTTTTAAAATTTTTTGGATCTATTAATAAGCCATTTTCACCATCCCGAATTAAATCAACCTGTCCTCCATTATTTGTAGCTACAACCGGCAATCCAACCTGCATTGCTTCTTGAATAACAATGCCAAAGCCCTCATGAATTGAGCTTAAAACAAATATATCTGAATTGCATAAATATTGAAATTTTTTTTCCTCAGAAACTAACCCTGTTAAGCATAATCTATTTTCAATTTTTAATTCTCTTGCTAATTTTAATAAATTTTCTTTTTCTGGTCCATTTCCGATAATTATACCGTTAACATTATTATCAAGTAAGGCAAGAGCTTTTATAAAATATTCAAATCCTTTTCTCTTTATAAGTCTGCCTGCTCCTATTATATATTTTTTATTCTCTTTCATATTCAATTCTTTTCTTGATACTTTTTTAAAATCAAAAAATTCATATGGCAAGGGAATAATTTTTATTTCTTTTTTTGGATTATAATATTTTATAGCGTTATTTTTTGTATTAGATGATTGAGCAATAATAAAATTTACTCTATTTAATAAAAATTTTACAACAACTTTTAATATAAAATTTTTATGGGGAGAATTTTTTGTTGTTGGATTATAAACATCTCCCCCGTGCAGTGATAAAATATTTTTTATTCTAAATATTTTCGACAAAATAAAACCCAAGGGACCGGTAGGAATCACAAATTGAGTATTTATGAAATCATATTTGTTTCTTAAACAAAGAAAAAAGCCTTTTGCAAAAGCGCAAAAAGGATAACTCAACATAGAAACCATTGTGGCTGTTTCTAGTTTTTTTCTGCCAAAAACTTTTACTCTGTAAACGTTAATTCCATTAATAATTTCAAATTTTTTCAATCCTTTGAACCAAGATGTTAAATAATCAACCTCATACCCATTCCCAATAAATCCTTTTGCCAACTTATATGAAGCAACACCGCCACCGCCACCCAGCGGTGGAAATTCATAATTTAAAACCAAAATTCTTTTTTTATTATTTTCTTTTTTCATCCCTACTTCTTCCAATCCTTAACAATAAACCCCTTCCGTCGCCTGTCAGGCTCAACAACCAATTTCTGTTTTTCTTTCCAGCCAAGTTCAGGTACATAATCAATAGGCAAAGTAATGGCGTAAGTCGCGCCATCTCCCACCTTGGCTAGTTTTCTTATATTTCTTTTGTGTGTTTTTTTCATAAATCTCAATCTACATAGCATGCTCCGTCCTACGGAGGCGGCTCTGTAAATTACAATAAAATATTAAAAATTAACATTATTTTTTTGTATTTGCAATAAAATAACCGCCTGTTTTAGCGCTGCCACGATACTCAATGTTATCATTATCACGAAATTTTTTAATATTCCGCTCAATAGTCCTTGCCGCGACATTCAATTCTTTTGCAATATTTTTTGAATTAATGCCTGGATTTTCTTTAATAAGCTCAAGAATATTATTTACACCGCCATTTACACCGCCATTTACACCGCCATTTACACCGCCATTTACACCGCCATTCTTATAAAAAGTCGTTACTAATGCTCCGCCCCGATGCTTAAATTTCGGTTCAGGATTATTGTTTTCACGGCACCATTGGCGCATTCGATGAAAACCGGTTCCCCAATTTTCAATCAATCCTGTATGATGAAAAATCCGCATAAGCAGATTATTGCGTGGCACGCTCCGTCCTTCCTTGTACACATTGTCAATATCAATCGCTTTTGGCAATAATCCGGGACTCCAAATTTCCAACCTATTATCAAAAATTCTAATTTGCACATTGCCGGAATCCGTATAATCGCGATGCACCAACGCGTTAAGCACTGATTCGCGAAGAGCTCCTAGTGGATAATCCCAAATTTCATCATGTTGCGGCTTGCCTGAAATTTTAATTTGTTTATTAATATGACGGCGAATAAACGCCATAATAGCATCCGGCGCCAAAAGCAATGGTCCGTCAAATTCCTGCTCATCAATAAAATCCACCGGTGTTACCCCTTTGAACAGCGCGGCTTTAGCAATTGCATTATGACAAAGTGTATTTTTTTGCGCAAAACACCAATATGCGGCATTTGTGACAGTTCCACTCGCGTACTCTGGAAATTTTTCAACTAACGATTTATCAAAAATTGATTTGGACACCAGCTTTTTAAACTTTTGCTCATCTACGTCCGGCAATGTATATTTCTTGATAAGGGAGCGAACTTCGGTTGTTGAAAGTTTTTGTGTTGTTTTTCCTACTCGCGTATATGCCCGTTCAAACGCGAATACAGGCTTATTATCTGATGATACAATCGTGATTTCCACAATTTCGCCAAGACCGAATGTTTTTACATTAATTGACGGATATAGCACAGGGTCTGTATTTGCTTTAATTTTATTGGCAAAATCTTCAATAGCGCCTTTGCCAATTTTCATGCCCAATGGCTGCCCTGTGTCATCAAGCCCGATAATAATATTGCCGCCTTGCGCATTTGCAAAACCGACAAGTGTCTTAATAATTTCTTTCCACTCGCCAAAAGATGATTTTAATTCTAGTTTTTCAGATTCTTTGTATTGCATGAATATTTTTATAAATTTCAATCCGTAGAAAATGCTCCGTTCTACAAAAGCAACTCTGTAGATTATTATAAAATTATTTTAATATTATTCTTATTTTTCTATATATCCATAATAACACAAAATCTATTAACTTTAAAGAAAATAACGCCAGCTGGTATTAAACCAACTGGCGTTTTTAATATTGAAAAATTATTAAACTACTCTCCTTGTTCTGTTGGAGCGTAGTTTGGGTTATTTGTAACCAATATCTTATCAAGCTTAGTCCACCTCTCTCTTTGCTTGACAATAAGTGTATGCTCTCCAGCGTCTAAATAAAAAATGATCGGAT
This sequence comes from Candidatus Parcubacteria bacterium, assembly GCA_023142915.1. Classification (GTDB taxonomy): domain Bacteria; phylum Patescibacteriota; class Patescibacteriia; order Patescibacteriales; family UBA12075; genus JAGLYP01. Next base: position 42,790 of record JAGLIO010000001.1, read on the forward strand.
CACCGTTGCTTGCGCTGCCTGCTTGATCCCAACCCCAGATATTATAATACCCAGGAACAACATCCCAGCGAATGTCTTCGCCGTAGTCCATGGAAACATAAAAAGAATCTCCGTATTCGCTGGTAGCTATTGCAAGTCCCCAGACGATATAATTACCTGGTGATGCTACATCAAATATATATTCTGCGTAGCCGCCGCTGGCCGAGCTGTCAGGCATTACAATATATCTGCCTGAAGATGCTGTGGAATCCGAGGTTGCTACCATTGGATGTTGAATATAACCAGATTCTGCTTCAAAATAAATCTTCTCCGCAACCGGCATATCCTCCGCATCCCCAGCATCATATCCGCCATAATACTCAGTCCCATCGGAAAACCCATCACCGTCAGAATCAAAATCCAACAGATTGATAACTCCGTCGCCGTCAATATCTTCGCACCATTGACTGCCCCAATAAGACAACTCTGTTCCATCGTCAATTCCGTCTCTATCAGTATCGGAGTTGTTTGGGTCGGTTCCGTAAATAGTGATTTCATCACTATCACAGACACAGTCTTCGTCGGTGTCAACTGAAAGTCTATAAAAAACTTCGTTAGAGTTGCAACTTTCAATACCACCATTCACGGCCCTGACAATAAAGTAATAAGCAGTGCCGTTATTTAAATTGTAAATTGTGCATGTCGTTTCGCTCCCTTCCCATGCCGGCGTTGTATAACTGCCATCATTATCATGGTAATATAGTCTATAACTGTCGGATTCCAAAACGGAATCCCAGGCAAATGTCAGATCTACCGCATTAACATGGCTGATAAAAAAGCATGACGATAAAAAAACAGTTATCGGCACAAACAGCAAAAGTATTTTTTTCATTACTACCAAAAAAATTTTCATTTTAATCCCCCTTTTCTGTATGTTTTTATATGTTTAATCGCAAAGATTCACACCGGCGATTTTTTGCCGGACAAGAACAATAAATTGTAAAGAACTATACTTTTATTTTTATCTTCTATTTTAATAAATTTACAAAAATTGCTTATTAATATTAGATAAATATCAAATGTATGTACTTAAACATCAAAAAAGTATAGCACAATGTTATATTTTTGTCAAATTTTTTACTAATATAACAGTCTTGAACTATGATTTTTTATTAGTATAATAAAATTATATCACTTAGGCTGACAAATGGCAAAGACAGATTACTGGACACAAAAACAAAAACACTGCAATTCTCATTGTGGCGTTTTTGTATTCTATTTTTTCTTATTTGATTTCTCCGGTTTACTATTATTATTTTTCTTTTCCTTTAAAAAATATTTGGCATTATTAGTAAGCGCCTCAGTTGTATTTATGATGCCTTTGGCGGCATTGATATTATTTTTTTCAATCGCGTCTTTGGCTTTTTTAATTTTTTTCTCAAGGTGTTTATTTAAAATTTTAACATCCTGCCTAAGGTAGCCATTATTTTCTAAATCATCATTTAATTTTTTAATTTCATCCTGAATTGTATTAATGGTTTGTTTAATATCATTGTTTTGCAAACTTGCGCTTGAAGCCGTAATATCTTGCGATTCAAAGCGCGGTTTATTATTAATATTTTTTTTCTTTTCCTTGTTTGGCTGTGTTTTTTTTACTGCCTCCAAAGTCTCTGCCACAACATCCAAAATCTCCTCTTCCGCTTTAATGCCGACAGTATTTGCAATTTGCGTTAAAGTTTGAATTTCTTTAATTTCTTTTTCTTTGTTTTTAGACGTATTTTTATCCGCAAAATTTTGCGACCATACTTCTTGTTTTTTTATTGCTTTTATTTCTTCTTCCAGCTCTTCTCTTAATTTCATAGCTTCGTTAATTGTTTCCACTAATGCCAAATTGTATTTTTTTGAACCTGTATTTTGACTCAAAATTTCCGCTTCATTAAGGCGTCTTACTATAAGCTTTTCCTGTTTTTCCTGTTTTTCTTTTTCTGAAAATACCAAAGCCAACTCAACTTTTTCAACCGTTTTTTTTACTCCATATAAATAATGAACAGCTGTTATATTTTCATTCGCGTAAGCATATCCCGGAATTCCCACAATCAAACTAATCAAAACAAGCGCCGCTGCTAACGGCGGCAAATGTCTTTTAAAACTAAAATACTGAACATACATATCAACCTTTTTCTGCCACATTGCCCTATAAAATTTAAATCTTAATAAGTAATCGGCGCGCATGTCCAGCTTTTTCTTTGGCAGATTATTTAATTGTTTTTCTAAATTATCCATAATTATTTTAACTTTTTTCTTAAGATAACAAGGGCTCTTGAAATTTGCGTTCTAACAGCACCTTCGTTTCTTTTGGTGATTTGCGCTATTTCAGAATTGGTAAGCTGATCAATAAACTTAAGCAATAATATTTCCTTACTGTATTCATCAAATGTATGTATCAATCTGATTATTTTTTCAATCTCAATTTTTGCTTCAATGCGCGCCTTTTCTTCAAATTTTATATTTTCCGCAAAGTTTAAATTTATTTCCCTGCCAAGCGTTCTGTAATAATTCAAAAGGCAATTTTTAGCTATGGCATATATCCATGGCTGAAACTTTTTTTCCCTGTCAAAAGCATCAAATTTATCAAACGCCCTTAAAAAGGCCTCTGAACAAAGATCTTCCGCTGTTTCTTCATTAAAATTGACCCTATACCAAAAATAGTTATAAATTTTATCTTTGTATTTTTTGTATTTTTTAATAAAAATTCTATCTTGAGCCATGTTTTCTCTTAGGTTAAAAATTCATATTACTTTAACCCAAAAGCCATAATTTTGCAAGCAGTATGTAGTATTATTTCTTTTTCCCTTTTGCTTTGCCGTTATTACTATTGCTTTTTCCGTTATTACCATTATTGTTTTTATATTTATTTGCGTTTGCGCTCATAATTTGCCCTTTTTCTCTGCCAGTTATTTCCCCATGGCTTTTAAGCCAATTTGTGTAATGAGCCAAGCAGCTTACAAAACCGCCATGGTTGCTGAAAGAATTTCCAAAAGGATCGCATCCGATAAAAATATCATCATCCCCGTCTCCATTATCAATGCAATCCGTATCAATATTTCCATCACAATTATTATCAATTCCATCCAAACAAACTTCATCCGCATCAGGGTTAATACTGGAGTCAGCATCATCGCAATCCGTGTTATCAAGAACATATCCCGTGGGTTGAGTCGTGGAACTTATTGAATCCGTTGGATTTCCGTATCCGTCTTCGTCCTCGTCTGAATAGTATGTTATTTCCACGGAAGCGCATGTTTCATCTCCTCCGCTGCAATCATTATCAATACCGTCTCCGCAAATTTCAGTTGCTCCCGGGCTGGTTGTGGCGCTGGAATCATCGCAATCCGTGTTATCTTCAACATATCCTGTTGGTTCTGTTGTGGAACTTATTGAATACGCCGGATTTCCGTATCCATCTCCGTCCGCATCTAAGTAATATGTCCATACACATGCTTCATCTCCTCCGACACAATCATTATCAATACCGTCTCCGCAAATTTCGTCTTCTCCAGGATTAATACTAGCGTTGGAATCATCACAGTCTGTATTATCTTCAACATATCCTGTTGGTTCTGTTGTGGAACTTATTGAATACGCCGATTTTCCGTACCCATCTCCGTCCGCATCTAAGTAATATGTCCATACACATGCTTCATCTCCTCCGACACAATCATTGTCAATACCGTCTCCGCAAATTTCAGTTGCCTCAGGGCTTGTTGTGGCGCTGGAATCATCGCAATCCAGATTATTAGAAGCATAATTTAATGGCGCGGAACATGCGGCAGTAGAAGTGGCCGAACTATCGCCAAAACCGTCGCCATCTTCGTCAATATAAAAATCTATATATTGACCATTACAAGTATCGTATTCAAAACCATCGGCTTTTACAGCCATAATTGTGCCTGCGCCCACGCAAATAGCAAGCACTACAAGCACTACATTAATAAATAATTGTTTGGATTTTAACATAAAATTTGAATAATTCTGCTAATTTCAAAGCAAAATTAAATTTAATTATTAAATAGAATAATATCTTATACTATATAATAAACACGAGAACTGAATTTGTTACATGGGTTTGTATGGATTTGGCAAAACAAAAATACCGCGAAATAAACGGTATTTTTGTACAATTTTAAATTAATCTATATCTATTGAAGTAATATTTATTTTAATTTTTTTATATTAAACATTGCGCCATATTCAACTATTTACTTACCATCCCCAATCCTCTTAGTCCCGACTGAATACCAGTCAATTTTGCGGGATATATACATGATTGCCGCCAGCACGAAGAATAGTCCAACGCTGCCAAATAAGAGAGCATAATCTTCCAGTTGGATAATGGTGTAAATAAAAATATAAATCGCAATTAGTATTCCGCTCTGAACAAGCGTAAGACGCGTATTTTTAAATATTGTTTTTGTGTACAGGGTTATCATTAACACGGTACTTACGGAAGATATTAAATAAGCCAGATTAAAATTCAAATGCTCGGTAATGGATATGAGCAATGAGAAAAACAGCACCAAAGACAGACCGACCAAAATATATTGAATAGGATGAATTTGAATCCTGTTAAGAACTTCAACAAAAAAGAATGCTATGAATGTTAAAGCGATAAACATAATCGCGTATTTAACCGCGCGCGTATTCTTTTGATATTCATCCACTACAACAACCATGCGGGCGCCAAATGAATAATTATGAATATTTTGTTTAGGATTCCCGTCCCAAACCTGCGGATAATCCCGATTCAACTCCAGCACCTTCCACTTAGCCTCAAATCCCGTGTCAGTAATATTTCTTTCGTCAGGCAGAAACGAACCGTCAAAACTTGGCGACGGCCAGTCTGACACTAGACTAACATTTGTTTCTCTGCCAAGGGGTAAAAACGCAATGCTATCGCTGCCGTTTACATCAATATCAAACGAAAAATTATAAGTCTTGCCTTTCTCATTCGCGCTAACAGGCGCTGGAACGTTTAAACCTGAACCTTTAAGCGCTAATCCGATTTCATCAGTTTTATAGCCCGGCTTAAAATCGTATTTCTCTCCGTTCCAATCAAATTCCGAGTTTCCCTGCAAAGCTTTTACATCAGACAAACTAAATGAAACATGTGCTTCCTTCCAGTTAATTACCGCGTTTTCGTCCGGCATATTTGATGCGGAAAAATCAGGGAAAATAAATTCACCGTCAACTTCAATCTTTGAATTATAAACCGTAATTTCATAAATTCCGCGCTTAAGAAGATCCGTAGATATATCGCCGTTAAAATTCAATTTCTCAGGCAAAAAACTGATGTAAGAAGTATTAACAACTTCTTGTGCTTTTGTTTCGCCATCCTTGGTTTTAGTTACAATCTCATCGGTAATCGTATAAGGGATAGTCAATACGGGACCGGCGATTACTTGCTTATTTCCCCATTTATTATTCACTTCCATGGTCGCCTTGCTTTCTCTCATGGATCGCTCATTAATCAAATTCTTTATCATACCGGTAGGAATCAACAAAAGCATAGCCAATACGCCTATTGCAAACATCTTTATTAAAATAGAGCTGCGAACAGAATTTTTTAAAGCCATATTTTTATTTTGCCCCGAATCTGCGTTTGGCTTTGGCGAATACGGTGGCTATGAATTAATATTCAGTTAATTGATTTATTTTAATTTCTTATTCTTAAAATATAGCATTTTAAAAAAACTATTTCAATAGCCCGCGCCTACAATAGTTAAATAAAAAAAGCTGGAATATATCCCAGCTTTTTGAATTTTTATTTTATTTTTTACAACTTTATATTTTGAATTCCACGATGCGGTAACAGATTTATAGCTCGTTCCCGCGATAAAAATTTTAGCTTGCTAGTTTATTGGCAATCCAAATCCAGCTTCAATATCATCTCCTGTCTGTCCATAATCCAATGTATTATTTGTATAATATTTCGCTAAATCTTGTAAGTATGCTCTTGTGTCAACTGCGGTGCCTTGCCAGTCTCTTGCCGCAATACCTGCTATATGCGGTGTTGCCATGGATGTTCCTGAAATTGAATAATAACAACCATTATTCCATGTTGATTCCACGGCTACACCTGGCGCTGCGAATTCTATTTCTCTTTCTTGTACTGTCCAATCGCCATCATTCATTCCCCTTGATGAGAAATCAGCTATCCGATCTAATGAATTGAACGCTGCTATGGCTACAACTTCCGCATATGCTGCCGGATATATTATTGAATTTGATGCGGGACCGCTATTGCCTGCGGCCGCTATTACTAACACTCCTGAATTTACTGCTCCATCTATAGCTGATTTCATTATACTGTCTGGCAAAGCGCCCCCCAAACTCATAGATATAATGTTTGCGCCATCAGATACCGCCTGATCAATTGCGGCGGCGATATCATCTGAATAACCTCTGCCATTATCTTTTAAAACTTTATACGCCATTAATTTTGCTTCTGGCGCTACGCCAAGTATGCCAAGTCCATCAATTCCGCCATCTGCCAAAATTGTTCCTGCTACATGAGTGCCATGTCCATTACCGTCATTGCAAGCATTATTGGCCACTCTTGGATATCTTGTAAAGTCCATACAAATCGCCATCCTTTCGGTTAAATCCAAATGATCCTTATAAACCCCTGTATCTAAAACTGCTACTTTAATATCAGCACCCCCAGAACCGCCGTTTACTTTTATTATTCCCCATGGAGTTTGCCCTTCAGGAGTACACCTTTCAGGGGGAGCTGTAGGTTCTTCTTCGCTATTTTTACAATCCAAACAGCTAGGATTTTCTCCTTCTTCACATGTTCCGTCATAATCGCAAACTGGTCTGCCTGTAATTTCATAAATTTGCACTGGCTCAGTTTTAATAAGGCCTAATTTTTCTAATACTTTTACCCTACTGGATGCCTGAGTGGAAAAAGCGCCTGGAAACTCATGATTTACTCCCAACATTGTCTTAATGACAGAGTTGTCCGTTAAAGCATAGACTCTCTGACCTGTTTGGCTATCTGTTGCGGCTAACGCTATCCCTGAAATAGCTAAAACGCCTACAACTAATAATCCTAAAATAATTTTTGTCTTTTTCATAAATTTTATTATTTAGTAAATTATTATATAAATTTTAATAAGCCAAAAAGGATTAAGGCAGCCAATCATTTTCAAAATTATCATTAGTTACGGGGGTTTGAAAATTAATTACATTAGCTGTGCCAATCGCGTGATCATAGGCTTGCTCCAATGTAATTAATAATCTTGATTCTGATTCAGTACCATAATCAAAACTTGCCTCTCCTTGCAAAATTCCTTCATTTACAAAATAATGGCTGAATAAGCCTTCCGGCTGTTTAACTCCGTCAATATCATAAACATGCGCGCTTTCAGCTTCCAAAGCTGACATAATTAAAAGCCTTCCATCCGCCGCCAAATCATTCATTCCGCCTGCTCGACAAGTGTCAAAAATAAAAGCGATTCTTGCGGTCGCGTATCCGCTAAACCATTCCTTTAATTCTCCATCCCAGATATACTGCAATCTTTTCCCGTTATGAACAAGCAAGGCCTCGTCTATTGTTTCACTGTCATTATCATCTGCCACGCCGCTTACGCCGTGTCCGCTATAAAAAAACACTACTTCATCGTTAGCAGAGATGGCTTTATTTTTTATATCATTAATAGCCGCGTATATATTATCTCTTGTTGCATTCAAATCTTGAAAAGAATAAATTTCATCAAATTCATATACATCTTGTAATGCTTCAGACATATTCATTCCGTCCTCATCCGCAACGCAAATATCCCACCTTCTTCCCGGATAATTGCAAATACCAATCACTATCGCGTATTTTCTTCCTATAACTTCATCGCCTAAAATTCCAGTAGCTGTCATTTCCGCGCTTACTTCTTCATATGCTTCGTCTTCATCAGCCGGAGGAGTAAAAGCAGGCTTACCCATAATATCAATTTGATCTAATGGCGCTTTAAGTTTTTTGTGAATTTTTATGTCTCTAGCTTCAAGCTGTTTGGGCGCTTTTTTATCTCCATTTTTTGCAACTATTGCTGTCGGCGCAACCATCAATAACAGAGCAAAAATTAATAGCGCGAAAGCTATACTTTTTCTCATAATTCATTAATAATCAATGCTTTATCTTCAATGATTATTGGTTAATAATTAATATAACTAAATTCTTAAAATTTCACTTTAACATTATCTCTTTCTTTTTTGTCATTTATTTCAAAATAATCCCTGGATTTGAAGCCAAGCATATTGCCGATTACATTGGTTGGAAAAATTTCAAGTTTTATATTAAAATCTCGGACATTGCCATTGTAAAATCTTCTTGACGCCTGAATTTTATTTTCCGTATCAGAAAGCTCGCGCTGCAATTCCAAAAAATTAGCATTGGCTTTTAAATCAGGATAATTTTCGCTTAAAGCAAAAATTGATTTTAAAGTTGAGCTAAGCATGTTCTCAGCTTGCGCCTGAGCCTTTGCGTCTCCAGACTTTTGAGCGGCCATCGCGCTGGTTCTTGCTTTAGTTACTTTTTCAAAAGTTTCCTTTTCATGGCTCGCGTAGCCCTTTACTGTTTCAATTAAATTCGGAATCAAATCATAACGGCGTTTTAACTGCACGTCAATATCGCTCCAGGCTTCATCAACCCGATTTTTTAAGCGAATCAGGCTATTATACATGCCAATAACGATTATCGCCAAAGCGCCAATCACTACTAACACAACTATTAATACTGTTGACATATTTTTTTCTAAACACGCATCACGCCGTCTTAACGCGAATAACACGCATTATAAATTATTTTAATTAAAAATCAATTATTAATCCGTAAGCCTGATTGCTTCTTCAATGCTGATATTTCCGCTATAAACATTTTGAAGCGCGGCCTGTCTTAATGTGGTCATCCCTTCTTTTATAGCCAAATTATTAATATGGTCATCGGACGGGCGCTGTAAAATCAATTCCTGAACCGGCTTGGTAACCAGCAATACTTCATGTATCCCCTGTCTGCCTTTCATGCCTTTGCCGCCGCACTTATCACAGCCCTCTGAATGATAAAATTTAATTCCTTGCGGAACGCCAAGCGTATCAATCAATTCCTTGAATGGACGATATTCTTTTTTACAATGCGGACAATTTGTTCTTGCCAGTCTTTGCGCTGAAACAAATTTTAACGCTGAAGACAGCAAAAACGGCTCAATCCCCATATTGATTAAGCGAACAATTGCTCCGGCGGCATTATTAGTATGAATTGTCGCCAAAACCAAATGTCCGGTTACGGCGGCCTGCACGGCTATATTCGCTGTTTCTTTATCGCGAATCTCTCCTACCATTAAAACATCCGGGTCTTGCCTTAACAAATATTTTAAGCCATCAGCAAAAGTCAATCCTATGCTTGGGTTAATATTAGTCTGCCTAACCATATCTATTTTTCTTTCAACAGGATCTTCCAGGGTAACCAAACTTTTTTCAGGAACATTAAGTTTGCTTAATACTGTAAAAAGCGTTGTTGATTTTCCGCTGCCGTTAGGACCTGTAACCAAGATTAACCCGTATGGCTTTTTGGTAACTTTTTCCAGCGCGTCTGCTTGCTCCGCGTTAAACCCCAAATCATTATATTCTTTAAAAAACTTTTTACTCTCCAAAATACGCACAACTACGGTTTCTCCCTGGCTGGTTGGAAAAATGGATACGCGCAAATCAACAAAACTTTCATTGAATTTAAATTTAATATTTCCTTCCTGAGGACGCGGCAAGCCGGTCGTTTCCATGTCCGCTAAAATTTTGATGCGCGCGAACATAAATTCACTTAAATTTTTATCGCCTTCAAACACTGTCCTTAAAATCCCGTCAATGCGATAGCGAGCTATAATTCCATCTTTAAACGGCTGAATGTGAATATCGCTTGCCCCTTCTTCCACTCCTTGGCGAAAAATATCATTTACCAATTTAATGATATCCACCTTATTTTCTTTTTTTTCTTTATTTTTTGAATTTGAAAAAGCCATAGTTTCAAGTTATTTTTTTAATAATTATATCAACTTCCCTCCCTCTGGCCTTAAGCGCGTATATTCCTGTTAATTCTCCTGCGATTTTTATAATATCGCTTAAACTACCGCAAAAATCTAAATTTATTTTCGCCAAATTAAGCTTATCAGGAATGCTTATTTTTAAATTTTGAAAATCCGGCTTGCCTAAATTTCCTTTTAATCTTATTAATGTTACAGGCCCGTTAATCTCTTTTAATTCTACCATAAAATCACCTTTCTTGGCTAGTCTTTTTAAGGCTTCATTATCATCTTTATTTCTACCGACAATAATTAAAATTTTCTTGTTTTCTTTTTTACTTGATAAATGATTAGCCCAAAATACTCGTCCATATTTTAAAAGCTCAACATCGTTGTAATCGCATTCAGGCCAATACTCAAGCATTTTTCCCAATCTTTCGCTAAAACTAGAATCAGTCAAAAGACATCCGCCGGAGGGCATCGGATAGTCTTTTAATTTATACTTGCGCGCCAGCTCAATTTGCGCTTCCCTGGTTCTGCCTTGAATTCTTCCCAAAAGCCCTCTGATTAATATTTTATTTTTTTCAATTTCTGTTTCATCCAATAATTTCGCGGATAAAGGCCGCAACACTTCCACTCCTGACAAGTCTTTTACTTTTTCCAAAGCTTTTTTATTTTGTGAAAAAGGGCGCTGCCCCAAAACCTCGCCGGTAGCCACAAAATCAAAACCCTTGTCTTTAGCGATTGCGCCGGCTTTCTTTATCATCAGCGAATGGCAATCAATGCAAGGATTTAAATTTTTCCCATATCCAGAAAAGGGATTTTTCACCAAAGCCAGCATTTCTTCTTGGATGTCAATTACTTTTAAATCTATATCCAATTTTTTAGCGCTTTCTTTTGCTTTTTTAGCGTCATAAAAATTACTTTCAAAACAAACAGCTGTTACCGCTATTTTTTGAGCCTGCAGCATTTTAACGGCTAGAATTGAATCTAGTCCGCCTGAAAATAAAACCATGGCTTTTGTTTTTGGCATAAAAAATTCTTTAATATTAGCAAAACTTGAAAAAAATCACTAGCATGCTATTATAAATAATAGAAAAATCATCCAAAACCCTGTTGTTCTTCGGAGCGCAGGGTTTTGTGATTAATTTTCTTGTAAAAAATAGCAAGCATGCAATTATTATGGCTCAAATGTCCGATAAATGTCCGATAAATGTCCGATAAATCTAAATCAATATATAATATCTACCTTTTTTTTCACCGACAGATCGAATAATACTTTTTTCTTCCATATCTATTAAATCCCTATACGCTGTTTTTTCTGTTAAAGTTGTTTGAATGTTTCTATAATCTTTTAAAGTTATTTTTTTATGTTCCTTCAAAAATTGTATTGCTTTTTTTTGCCTCTCATTAAATTTTTCCACGTCTTCCTTTGAAATCCTGTATTTCCTAAATGTAATAACCAAACTGTCGGTGATATTTTCAAACAACGGCTCCGGCAAGCCATGCTTTAAACACTGTTCAATAATTCTATTCGTCCCCGTTCCCCATTCTTCTATAAATTTAATCAAAAAGAAACATTTGCCAATCAAATGATTTCTTAGAACAGATTTATGTTTTTTCTTTAAATCTTTTATTGTCAGCGGCTTTGGCAAGGAACCGCAGCCCCACACCTCTACCCTGTCATCAAAAATTCTAATTTGAATATGGCTGGATACTTCATAGTCTCTATGGCAAACAGCGTTAGTAATCGCTTCTCTAACAGCTTCAATCGGATATTCCCATTTTTCAACTCTTTCAGTGTCAACAATTTTAGCATGAAGCTTAATATGTTCTTTGACAAATTCAACCGCGTCATTTCTTTGATTGATTATATTGCCTGAGAAAACTTTCATATCAATAAATTCCAATGGTTCTATTCCCTTGAATTTAGCACACCTTGTTTCCGCTTGCAAAAAAAATTTTTGCGGATTTTTGCCAAATAGCAAAACTCCGGCATTAGTTAATTTCCCGTCTTTTATTAACTCTAATCTTTCCAACGCTTCCTTAATCGGAGTTTCCGGCTCAACATCAAAATTTCTTTCATACTTGGCTTTTCTTAAAAACCATTTTATCTTTTCTTCGTCAATATTATCTAAACTTGCTCCCGCGCAAATCTGATTATCCCATTTTATTTTGCCAATATCTTTTGCAAACGCAATAACTTCTTCCGGCGATAATGGCTTATTGTGGGATGAGATTCGCCTGTAGGCAATATTTTTAAAAGAGTGCAAATTGTCTGACTTCTTAACTTGGACAATAAAAATATTTTCGCCCTCAATTTCAGCAGATATAACTTCCGGATAAGTAGACGGTTTGCAACTATGCGCGATGTTGGCAATATCTCTTTCGTACTTTTTGGGAACGCCGATAATTTTTCCGTTATCGCCAACCCCGACTAAAACAACTCCATTATTAGTATTGGCAAAAGAGCAAATTGATTTACCTAAACCATCGTTTATTTTTGACTTAAATTCAACTTTTTGGCTTTCGCCTTCTTTTATTAAATTTTTTATTTTATTTTCATTCATAATTTTTTTATCGCTCTGAAATTTATTGAATTGATTATATTTTTTGTACGCATAAAAATAATATCCCGCCATCCAAATCTATTTCTTTTTGAATATCAATCTCATCATTTTTTTCATTTTTTATCTCATCAGCCAAAACATCATCGCAAATATCTTTCTGATATTTTTTTATTGCCTTAATTATATCTTGATTTTCGCTTTGCCAAAATAAAACGATTCTATTGCTTATTGTTAAACCGGCATTCTTGCGCATACTGTTAATCGTTCTGACTATTTCTCTTTTTATGCCCTCTTGTTTTAATTCGGGTGTTAATTTTGTGTCTAATTCAACTTTTAACTCACTTTCTTTATCAGACGCATTGCAATGCGTCTCTACGGTTTTTACATTCAATTCATCTTTAATTAAATCTATATATTCTTTTTCTACTTTTAACTTTTCACTTTTAACTTTTAACTTACTAAGCGGTTGCCTTACTTTAATTCCCGTCTCGTCTCTTTTTGCCAATCCTAATTCCACGATTTTTCTAGTAGCCTCCATTTCCGCAATAATATTTTTATCAATTTTTCCTGCATTTGGCCATCCCTCTAAATGTACTGATTTATCTTTATTTTCAAAATTAAACCCAGTAACTTTCTGCCAAACCTGCTCTGCAATAAACGGCATTACTGGCGCGATAATTTTTGAAAAATTCATCAAAACATGCTTTGTTGTTTTTAGGGCTTGCGCTTTATCATTCTCGTCGCCGCCTTTGAAACGATTTCGCGAACGGCGTATATACCAAGTTGATAAATCATTAATAAATTCAGATATCGGTCGTGTTGCTTTGGGCAAATTATATTTATCCATATTTTCCGATACTTCGCAAACTAGCTGATTTAATCTCGCAATAATCCATTTATCTAAAATATTATCACTCTGTACAGACGAAAAATTTTTCGTCTCTACTACATCGCCGGCAAATAATCCATAAAATTTACAAACATTCCATAAAAGCATTACGTTTTTCCGCAAACTTTCCTTAACCCCATCTTCTGAAAAATTCAAGTTTTCAGCCAACATCACGGGAGAGGACAATAAATAATACCGCAAAGCGTCAGCGCTGTATTTTTCAAAAATATATGACGGATCAGGATAATTTTGTAATTTTTTAGCCATTTTTTTACCGTCTTCGGCTAAAACAATACCGTTTACTATAACGTTTTTATAGGCGTGCTTTTCTTTAATCCCATTAGAGATAACATGCAGATAATAAAACCAACATCTTGTCTGATCCACTCCTTCGGCAATAAATTCAGCTGGAAAATTCTTCTCAAACTTTTCTTTATTTTCAAAAGGATAATGCATTTGCGCGTAAGGCATTGACCCTGAATCAAACCAAGTATCCAAAACATCGGGAATCCTGCGCATTTCACCATCGCATTTTTCGCATTTGAATGTTATTTTATCAACAATGTGTTTATGTAAATCCGTAATTTTTTCATCATCAGCGCAAATCGCGCCAGAACAGGGCAGTGCCCTGTTCCTACGAGCATTTTCCAGTTCTTTCACAGATCCAAAAACTTCTAGCTTACCGCACTTTTCGCATTTCCAAATCGGCATTACGGATGCCCAAAATCTTTGCCTGCTAATTGACCAATCACGCGCGCCTTCAAGCCAATTTCCAAATCTGCCATCTTTAATATGAGCGGGCGACCAATTTATTTCTTTAGCTGTTTCCAGCATTTTATCTTTAATCTTTAAAACATTTACAAACCACGAAGAAGTGGCATAATTTATCAATGGCATATCACAACGCCAACAATGCGGATAACTATGCTCAAATTTTTTCTTAAAAAACAACAAATTATTATGAGCTAAATATTTTATTATTTCAATGTCTGTTTTTTGATGATCTCCGATTGGTTTAACATTCATGCCTTTAAAATCTTTTGCCTCATCTTTTATAATCCCGTCCATTCCAACATGCTGAATAAAAGGCAAATTATGCTCTTTACCTAAATTCATATCATCATCGCCAAACGCAGGCGCAATATGCACAACTCCTGTCCCCTCTTCTGTATTTACAAAATCAGCCCCATAAATTTTCCAGCCGTTTTCTCTATTTTCCAATTTTTCATCTTTTTCATAGTAATCAAAAATCGGCTTATATTTTTTACCAACTAAATCAATTCCTTTAACCGAAGAAATTTCAGCTCCATCAAATTTAATAGCTTCATGAACATTTCGCTGTTTTAATGTATTAATTAAACAATCTTTTGCAATATAATAAAATTTATTATCAATTTTTATTTTTGCATAACTAATATCATGTCCAACAGCCAAAGCAACATTCCCAATCAATGTCCATGGCGTAGTTGTCCAAGCCAAAACATACGTGCCAGGTTCGTCTTCCAATTCAAACTTAGCAACAACCGACAAATCCTTAATATCCCGATATCCTTCCGCGACTTCCGATTGCGACAAAGTTGTTTCGCACCTAGGGCAAATATGCATTGAGCGATAGCCCTCGTAAATCAATCCTTTGTCATATAACTCTTTAAAAACCCACCAAACAGACTCCATAAAATCCAAATCCATTGTTTTGTAGCAATTTTCCATATCCGCCCATCTGCCAAGACGTTTAATTGTTTTTTTCCACTCATCAACATAATCTAAAACTTTTGAACGGCACATTTCGTTAAATTTCTCAACACCGATTTCTTCAATATCTTTTTTGCTTTTAGACCCCATTTCTTTTTCAACAATATTCTCAATCGGCAAACCATGGCAATCCCAGCCCCAGCGCCGTTCAACTCTGTATCCGCGCATTGTCCAATATCTTGGAATAACATCCTTCATAATGCTGCCGGCTAAATGACCGTAATGCGGGGTACCGGTCGCAAACGGAGGTCCGTCATAAAAAACATAATCACCATTAGGCGCCTCTCTTTCAACGGACTTTTCAAAAATTTTATTATTTTCCCAAAATTTCAAAACATCCTCCTCCATTAAGCTAAAAGGATTTTTTTTCACTTTATTTTCTGTATTTTTTTGTTTTTTCATTGGATGTTTTTTTAGTATTTTAATTTATTTATACCGATATTTTAGCCCAAATGGGCTTTGATGTCAAAAACTTTTTACTAACATGCCATATAGCGACTTGATTTATATCTATCCCGTATTTACCTGACATTTCTTCGGGTATTTTATTTTATTGCCATATTAATTACATCAATAATTTTATTCTCACACTCCGTCTTAATAACTTTTTTAATATTATTTTTTAATTTATTTCTTAAATTTTCGTCTTTTAAGATTTTTTTAATATTTTTTAATAAAATATCGCCGTTCAGTCCTTTTTGATTTAAAACTATAGCAGCCTCTTCTTTAAAAAAAATTTCAGCGTTTTCTTCTTGATGCGAATCAGGCATGGGGATTAAGATTGTTGGTTTGGCAACATAAGATAATTCAGTTAATGTTCCCATTCCTGCGCGGGAAATAATAATGTCTGCTGAGGCAAATACCTTAATCAAGCCAAAAGCATCTAAAAATTCAAAAAATTTATATCCGGGATTTTTTTCCATTGCTTCCGCCATTTTTTTACTTGATTTATTTTTTCCTGTTATATGCAAAATCTGACAAACTCTTGTTAATTTATCTATATTTTCCAAAATCAAATCATTAATCGCCCCAGCGCCTGTTCCTCCGCCCATAACAAGCAAAATCGGCTTGTCTGTCCGCATGCCGATTTTTTGCACTGCCTCGCGCTTGCTTATTTTATTTTCAATAAATTCCTTGCGGATCGGATTGCCTGTTAAAACCGCTTTTTTCCCGTAATCCGCCAAAGATTTTTTAAAAGTTACTGATATTGTTTTTGCAAATGGCGCCATTAATTTATTAGCCAATCCCGGACGCGCGTCAAGCTGATGAATTAAAACAGGCACGCGCAAAACCCAAGCAGCCCACGCAAGCGGCGCGCTCACAAACGAACCGGCGCTGATAATTAAATTTGGTTTTTCTTTTAAAATAATAAAAAAAGACTGCCAAAAACCCAAATAAATTTGAAAAAAATCCAAAACATTTTGCAATGACAAATAACGCCTTAATTTGCCTGCCGGTATGGACATAAACCGAATTCCGGACGACTCAACTAATTGCCTTTCCGGCCCGTCTTTGGTGCCAATCCAGAGAAATTCAGGCTCCAAGAGCCTTTTAATGCTCTTGGAGCCTTGTTCGCGCTTCAACAAATCAACCATAGCCAAAAGCGGCGTAACCGACCCGCCGGTACCGCCCCCGCTTAACATTATCTTGACATTTTTATTTTTTTGTGCTATGTTCATTTATTAGATAATTCGCTGTTTAACAACTTTGAATAAAGAGAAAATTATGAAAATAATGGATAAAATTAATTCATTTTTGGACAAATACTTTACTCCATTTATTTGGAATAAAATAAGAATATCGGCAGTTATTATTTTTATATGTGCTGTGTGTATTAGTAAAATTCTTTAAAAAAGGAGGAAACAATGAAAATAAGTAACCCTATGCAAAAACTTCTTGTAATAATATCAATAGTTGTAATGGCTGGTCTGCTGATGTTAGTGTGCTGGCACATCAGTCCTAGAAACAAAGCAGAAATAAATGAAAAAAAAGAAAAAGTTATAAAGGATGCGCAAGAACAAGCCGGCATACTTGAACGTATTGTTCCTACCGAAAATGGATATAAAGTGAGCGACGAAATTTATCCTCCTCATCTAACTTTTATTTTGTTAGACGAAAAATTGAAAAGAATTGAAAAAAAATAAAAAAATATTTTTTTTCCAAGCCGGGACAGAAGTGTTCCGGCTTTTTTATTATCACCGCCCAGGCATGATGCATTAATTTATAATCCTTAATTCCTAACTCTCGTCTGCTTGCTGATATTCACTAATATCCCAATCGCGGCCAATGTTGCCAGTATAGATGATCCGCCGTATGAAATCAATGGCAAGGGAACGCCGGTCATGGGCATGACATTGATAATTCCGCCGATGTTTATTATTGCCTGGATTACAATCCAGCTGACAATGCCGATTGCTAAAATCCTGCCAAAATCATCCGGCGCTTTTCTAGCAATTAAAAAACCGCGATAAAAAATAAAAGAAAAACCGGCTATCAATAAAACACTGAAAATCATTCCGGTTTCTTCGGCAATAATCGCGAATATGGAATCGCCGCTAACCTCCGGCAGGTACATATATTTCTGGCGGCTAGCGCCTAAGCCGCGTCCTGTTATTCCGCCGGAACCAACCGCGATCAAGGATTGGTTGACCTGATAACAAACGCCCTTTTTGTCATAATTCGGATCAAGCAAGCATTTAAAGCGATCATGCTGATAGTCTTTCATTTGCACCATTAAGGCGAAAGCAAGCAAGCCGAAAACTCCGATTATAATAATATGCTTAATTTTTCCTCCGCCCACAAAATACACAATCAAAGATGTTATCGCTATAATTGAAAGCGTGCCGATATCCGGCTGTAAAATCATTAAAAAAGAAATTAGACCAAGCACTGCCACAAAAGGGCCGATGCTTTGCGCGATATCGCTTAGATTTTTCTTTCTGGTTTCCAGCCAAGCCGCCAAATACAAAAGAAAAGACAATTTTACAAATTCCGCCGGCTGCAAAGAAAATCCAAAAACATTAATCCAGCTCCTGGCCTTTCCGTAATGCGCGCTAAGTCCGGGAATAAACACCAATAGCAGTAAAACAATTGACCCGACTAAAAACCAAAAAGCGTACTTGCGCCATATATGATAATCTACGCGAGAGAAAAAAATAAAAGCAACAAGTCCGAAACTTAAACCAACCAATTGATGTTTAAAATAATAATAAGCATCTCCGAATTTATCATAATAAGCGACAACCGCCGAGGCGCTGGACAAACTTACAAGACCAAAAAGTAAAATAACACCGACAACAATCATTAACGCGTTATCCGGTTCATGATAACCGACTTTTCGGCCTAATATTTTTTTTAATTTTTTCTTAAATACCATATAATCCTACAGCGTCTTATCCAACAAAAATATAATCAAGCCAATTACGGAAGAAACTCCTGACAGAAGCCAGAAGCGCATTACAATTTTTGGCTCTGCCCAGCCTTTGGCCTCAAGATGATGATGAATTGGCGCTGACAAAAAAACTTTTTTTCCGTTTCTAAGTTTTTTAGATAAAATTTGAATAATAGTAGACAAAGCCTCTATCACAAAAACTAATCCTAAAAACGGCAGTATAAAAGCCGTGTTAGTGTATAAAGCAATCAAGGCCAATGTAACGCCAAGCGATATTGAGCCTGTATCACCCATGATAAAACGCGCCGGATTAATGTTAAACCAAAGAAAAGCCAATAAAGCTCCTGTAATTACTCCGCAAAAAGTAGCCAAATCATACTTTCCTGTTGCAAAAGCGATTACCGCGTATGATGCAAAAGCGCTCAAAAGCGTGCCACCTGCCAAACCATCCAAGCCATCGGTTTGATTTACGGAAAAGGCCGTTCCGACTACTACAAAAATAAAAAAGGGAATATACCACAAATTCAATTCAACAAAGCCGATAAAAGGAATATGAATAACACTCCAAACTAATTTAGAATAAAACCACCACGCGCCCACAAGAGCTATAAAAATATATATCAATAATTTATGGCTGAATTTTATCCCTCTCTTTTTATAGCCCATTTTCCTGACATCCAAGTAATCATCAGCCAGTCCGACAAGGGCTGACGCCACTAAACAGCCAAGCGGCAATAAAGTCTGCGCTTGCGATAAAAAGTTCAACTGCTTAAATATTTCCCAAGGCAAAAATTTTGCCAAATAAAAAAAGGCTAGGCTGAATATTAAAACCGTTACCCATATCAACAATCCCCCCATTGTCGGCGTGCCGGATTTGTGGGCATGCAATTTTGTAAAAAACGGAGTGGAACCGTCATCCCTGATTTGCTTCCCTATTTTATATTTATACAAAAAATGGGTTAGGAGCGGAGTCCAAAGAACCGTAAAAATAAAAGCTAAGGCAGTAAAAAACAAAATCCTTATAACATAAAAATCTTCCATAAATGTTTTATCTAAAATTTATTAAATATACCGATGAAATCGCGGCAAGCAAAACAATATTAGAAAGCAGAGCCGCGATCAGCAATATATGGGAAAGCAGAATAAAATCCTTGTTTTGGCTTAAAATTATAACAATTATAAAATTAAATAAAATAATTATCAACCCTAAAATCGGAATTATAAATATCTGCCTGGCATCCCCGTAAAAATCTATGCCAAAATCAACCGTATAATGCAGGGCGATCTGCTCCGTGCCTGTTGTCATAATATGCCTGGCAAAAAACCAAATTAAAATATTAATGCAAACTAAAAAAGCTGAATAAACCTTAACATAAAAAAAAGCAAAAATGCCGGAAAGCGAGTTTGCTAAATTTTTTTGAAAAATATAAAAAATATTAAATAATTTCAGGCTATTCATTGTTTAAAAAATATATAATTTATAGTCAAGGAATTTAAATATTCCCGACTACTGTTAATGCCCTTTGGGCATAACTTGATATTTTTACTTTAACATATTATTGATAAAATTTAAAGCGAAGTCAGGAAAACGAAAGTACCCCCCCCACTGACCCTCAACCAATTTTAAAATCACATAAAAATTCTATTAAAAAAAATAGATAAATATTTTATTTGAATTACAAAACCGAATGTTCCAACCTTTCCTTTTTCAATAATTATGTTATAAATAATACATGAGCCTATTCAAACTTTACTCAAAATACAATCCTGCAGGCGATCAGCCGGCTGCGATTAAAAAATTAATAGCTGGTTTAGTGTCCGGCAAAAAAAACCAAACCTTGCTTGGCGTTACCGGCAGCGGCAAGACTTTTACTATGGCGAATGTCATAGAAAAAACGCAAAAGCCTACTTTAATAATATCCCATAATAAAACTTTGGCGGCGCAGCTATACGGAGAATTTAAACAATTTTTTCCACAAGCGGCCGTGCATTATTTTGTGTCTTATTACGATTATTACCAACCCGAAGCGTACATTCCGCAAACCGACACTTATATTGAAAAGGAGGCGACAATTAACGAAGAAATAGATCGCCTGCGGCATGCTTCAACACAATCCCTGATTAACCGCCGCGACGTAATTATAGTAGCCAGCGTTTCCTGTATTTATGGTTTGGGCGAGAAAAAAGACTATGAAAAATTGGGGTGTGTTTTTAGCTTTAGGCAAAAAATAAAAAGAAACGAACTTTTGAGGCGTCTAGTAAATATTCAATATGAAAGAAATGATACCGCGTTTTACAGGGGACAATTTAGGGTTAACGGAGAAACGATTGATATTCATTTATCTACCGGTGAATCGGTTGTCAGGATTGAAATGTATGGCGATGAAATTGAAAATATTTATATTTTTAATATTAAGCTCGGCGGCTCTAAACCGGTTTGGGCAAGCGATTTAAAAAATAAGCAAGCTGCAAGACTAGATAGTATAAATATTCTGCCTGCCAAACATTTTATGACGCCAAAAGACCGTATGGAAAAAGCATTGGCAAATATCCGGCTGGAGTTAAAACAGCGTCTTGGTGAATTGATTAAGCAGGGCAAGCAAGTGGAAGCATACCGCTTGGAGCGGAAAACAAATTTTGATTTGGAGATGATTGAACAAATTGGCTATTGCAATGGCATAGAAAATTACTCGCGGCATTTAAGTCAAAGAGCACCAGGTAAACCGCCATCAACTCTTATAGATTTCTTTCCAAAAGATTTTTTATTATTTATTGATGAGTCGCACGTTAGCATTCCGCAAATTCGCGGTATGTACGCTGGCGACCAATCACGCAAGCAAACTTTGATTGATTTCGGCTTTCGCCTGCCAAGTGCCAGAGATAACCGTCCCTTAAATTTTAAAGAATTCAATTCCAAAATCAACCAGGTAATATATGTTAGTGCCACTCCACGCGACTATGAAATACGCAAATCAAAACAAGTTGCTGAACAAATCATCCGCCCGACAGGACTTTTGGATCCAGATGTCATAGTCCGTCCAAGTACAGGACAAATTTCTGATTTACTAAAAGAAATTAAAAAAACCGTTGCTAAAAAACAGCGGGTGATGGTAACAACTCTAACCAAGCGAATGGCCGAAGAATTGGCAGAATATTTGGCAGAAAAAAAAATTAAAGTTCAATATTTACACTCGGAAATCAAAACTTTGGAGCGTGTTGATATTTTATGCGATCTTAGGCAGGGGAAACATGACGTATTGATTGGCATTAATCTTTTGCGCGAAGGATTGGATCTTCCCGAAGTATCATTAGTCGCGATTCTTGACGCTGATATGGCAGGCTTTTTAAGAAACGAAACTTCGCTTATGCAAACAATGGGGCGTGCATCCCGCCACTCCGAAGGCAGAGTTATTATGTATGGCGACAGAATCACTCCGGCGATTGCGTATTCCGTTAACGAAACTAAAAGGCGCAGAAAAATGCAGATTGCTTACAATAAAAAACACGGCATTACGCCTAAGTGTATATTAAAATAGACATAAGATGTGTTCTGGCAATACTATCAACGGCGGTAAGGACTCTGTCAATTTTTTTACCGACTTCTTCAATAATATCTTGTCTTAATTTTTTTAAATCTTTTTTAGTTGCAAACTTCTTCAAATCTTTCTTAGACGCCAATTTCTTTTCTAATTTTACCAAATCGTTTTTGGTTGCCGGTTTTTTATTGGGTTGTTTGGTTGTTGGTGCAATATAGGTACTTACTGATGATTGTCAATATCAAAAACAACTAAAATATCATTATCAAAATAAGGTAACTCCTCACTGACTCCAAATCA
>JAGLIO010000010.1 GCA_023142915.1 Candidatus Parcubacteria bacterium
CAAGAAAAAATTCCAGGATGACAAAAAGAGTATGCCTAAAAAAAGTAGAAACATATTAAATTTGGAGATTTCTTTTGGTAGAATCGGCTTAAGGGAAAAGGCGTTATTTGCTAATAATTTGGCGATAATGCTGAAGTCGGGATTAAGCATTTCCGAGGCTTTTGATATTTTGGAAAACCAAACAGAAGGCAAGTTTAAAAAAATAATCAAAAAAATCAGTAAAAATATCAATTCCGGAAATCCGCTTTCCAAGGCCTTAAAATTTTATCCGAAAATATTTTCAGAATTTTTTTTAAGCTCAATTATGGCAGGCGAAACAGCCGGCACTTTGGATGAAAATTTAAAAAGCGTTGGCGCGCATTATGACAAGCAAAAGGATTTATTGGAAAAAATCAGAGCGGCTTGCGCGTATCCTTTAATAATATTATTTTTAAGTTTTTTAATTGGGTTGCTTTTGACTTTTTGGGTTTTGCCTAAAATCACCTCAGTATTCAGCGGCTTGGATGTTGAATTGCCGGCTTCAACCCGTTTTTTAATTTGGCTGGCAAATAGTGTTGAATTCTATGGAGCGCAAATTTTGTTGGTTTTGTTTTTTTTAATGATATTTTTAATTTGGCTGGCAAAACAAAAATTTATAAAGCCGATTACCCATTATATTTTTCTTCATTTTCCAATTTTTTCAAATTTGGTTCGCGTTAAAAATTTAGCTTTGTTTTTCAGGACTTTGGCTGTTTTGCTAAGATCCGGAATCAGCATTGACGAATCTTTGGCTATTGCAGGAAACACTTTGGGCAATTATTATTATAAAGAAAGCGCGAAAAAAATTATCCATGAAATCAATCAAGGCAAAAAATTGTCTGAAGCGCTAAGGAGCCAAGCAGAGTATTACCCCAAATTGGCTGCCGGATTGGTTATGGTGGGCGAGCGATCCGGAAATTTGGAAGAAGAATTTTTTAATATCGCGGAAATTTACGAGCGTGAAGCAGAATCGCGCGCAAACAATTTATCATCAGCAGTAGAACCGATTTTATTAATTATAATCGGCTTTGTTGTAGGCGGTCTGGCGCTTTCAATTATAACACCGATTTATACGGTTACTGGGGGGATTTATAAATAGCCTAGGCATTAATGCCTAGGCGGTGAAAAGCGAGATGACATTAAAATTTTAAAATTAGCTTTTTAAAAATAAAAAAGTCCCCGCAGAATTTGTTTCCGCAAGGACTTTGGTTTATAATTTTGACCGTTATAATGTCAAAAAAAATTTGGAAGAACTAAAGATAAAAAAACACCAAAAATAATTAAGCTAATCGTGATCACCCCATCCTGTAGCGCCACCAGCGGTACATTCCCAGTTTTCGGAAAAGTTTATCCGAAATACCTCAACGCCGCCTCTTAGTATCCCGAGAGCATTTTCGATCATTGATGCTTCGTACTTTTTAGTATGACTTTTCTTGGTTTTGAGGTTGGCGATGTAAACATGATAAATTTTGACGACCTCACCAACATCGATTCTGTAAGGCATCTTGACCCTGAATGAGATATAAGGCATTGAATCGATTTTTAGCACCATTTCCGAACTGATTTTTCCATGGTCCGAATGGACACGACAAGCCACGTTAGTGACAACTCCTGTAATATCCTTGTATTTGGATGTGGAATTTGGCATTTTTAAGCCCCCTTTGTTAAAGTTTAGTTTATTAGATTTTTCTAATTATTTATTATTACATATTATCAAATTTATGTCAACCCAATACCATAAAAAATACAAAAAAGGCTTTACTTTGTTGGAAATAATATTATCAATAACAATTATTATTGTTTTAGCCGGGGCGGTTTCTCCGTTTTATGTTGACTGGAAAAACGCGGTGGAATTGGACACGGCTGTTTCTCAGCTTAAACAGGATTTGCGTTTTGCGCGCGCGCGAAGCTTATCAGGATATAATGACAGTCCTCATGGAGCGTATTTTGATATTAATCCGAGCGGAGCAGATAAGATAGTAGTTTATCAGGGCAGTTCATATGCCGCTCGCGAAGTTGGCTATGATAAAGAATATATATTTGACGTTTCTTTAAGTTTAGATACGATTATAACTGGCAATGAGATAAATTTTTCGCAAGGCCTGGGAGAACCGTCGCAAACAGGAGAAGTAAGTATTACCAATGAACATACAGAAGAGACCGCGGTAAGCGCGATAAATTCTCTTGGGCTAATAAATTAATTTTTATGAATTATTTTAAAAACAGAAAAGGAATATCAATATTGGAAATTGTAGTTGCTTTGGGAGTTTTTTTAGTATTGGCTGTTTCTCTTGCCAGCCAGCTTTTAGGCGGAAGCTCTTTAATGGCAAGAGAAAGAGAATTCTTGCTTGCAGGCGCTTTAGCAGACGAAGGATTGGAAGCGGTAAGAATGATTGCTCGCGATAATTGGAGTAATTTGGCATATAGCCAAAGCGAAGTAGGCATTTCTTTTGGCAATTGGGTTTTATTGGGAGAGGGAACAAGCGGACAGATTGGCAAGTTTAATCGGCAAATTTCTTTTTTTCCTGTTTATCGCGATATCGCCAATAATCAAGTAGCGGAAAGCCATGCGGAAGCGGTTTTGGATGTAAACACAAAACGAATAGAAGCAAGCCTTAGTTGGGAAATAGAAAATGATGAAATTAGCGCGCTTGCAAGAGAGACGATATTAATTAATCGTTGATTTTTCGGGAATGGCCGGAAGCTTAGCTTCGGGTACCCGAAGCTAAGCTTCCTAAACATATGAACAACAACGGCTTTACATTACTGGAAACATTAATTTATTCGGTTCTGCTGGGTTTGGTTTTATTCGCGATAAGCTCTTTCGGACTTTTAATTTCAGCAATTAATCAGAAAAATTTTGTAATGTCAGAAGTGCATAATAGCACGCGGTTAGCAAAGGAAGTGATAAGCGGAAAAATTAAAGAGGCAAAAAGTATTATTAGCCCCACGCCTGGAAATAATTCAAATCAATTGATAGTGGAAAATTTTTCCGGTAGCACGGAAACAATTAGTTTAACAAATGGAATTATTAAAATTAATAATGGACAAATTTTAGACGTTACAAGTGAAAACATTTTAATTAGCGATTTAAGTTTTATAAATTTAGGAAATAGCGAAGTTGATAGCATTAAATTCAGTTATTCAGCGGCGTATAAAAATAATTCAAGTGTTGAGTTTGACTATGGTTTGGATTTGGAGTCGGGAGCGACTGTTAGATGATATTGTTTATTCATGTCTAGGCGTGAAAAGCGAGATAATTATTTGA
The DNA here is from genome assembly GCA_023142915.1 of Candidatus Parcubacteria bacterium. Classification (GTDB taxonomy): domain Bacteria; phylum Patescibacteriota; class Patescibacteriia; order Patescibacteriales; family UBA12075; genus JAGLYP01. The sequence goes on from JAGLIO010000010.1 coordinate 3,287, forward strand.
AACCATATAGCTTTGTGTAAGCCAACAATAACTTGTTATTTTATGAATAATAAAAACCAAAAAGGCCTAGCCGCAATACTCGCCGTAGTGATTCTTTGCGCCGTGTCTTTGATTATGTCGCGAAACGCTTTAGTAATCGGTTTAAGCGGTCTGGATATTGCCCATAATTACGCGCAAGGGCAAAGCGTTTTAAATTTTACCGAAGGGTGTGTTGAAGAGACAATCAGGCAATTTCAATTGAATGAAAATTATTCTGCCGCGGATGAAAGTTTTTCATTAGGAGATTTTTATTGTATAATAAATACAAGCTCTTCCAGTGGCTACAAAATAATAACGGTTAACGGCAATTCAGGTGATTATTATAAATCAATTGAAGCGGAAATATTATTAAATGAGGGGAGTGTGTCAATTAATAGCTGGCAAGAGATATAATTTAAATATATGCATTACAAAAAAATTGTTGGGATTGATATTTCGGATTTTAGCGTTGAAATAGTTGAAATGGAAAAAAATGAAGATTCTGTTAAGGTGGTAAATTTTAATAGGGTATTATTGGAAAAAGGAATAGTTGAAAAGGGAAAAATAAAAAATAAGGCAAAGTTAAAAAAAGAAATATTAATCGCTTTAGCGCAAGCAAAAAATGGCGCTATTAGGACGCGTGATATTGTTTTTGCTTTGCCTGATAATTTTTTATATACTCATTTTTTTGAAGTTGAAAGAAGCGCGCAAGATTTGAATCGGGAAGTTTTTAATGAAGTGCTAAAAGTCGTACCGTTATCCAAAAAAAATTTAGCTTTTGTTTATAAAGAAATTGAGTCATTTTCTAATAAGGGAAAAAAGCGAATATTTTTCGCGGCAACTGATAAAAATTTTTTAAATGAATGGAAAATTTTTTTTCAATCTTTAAAATTGTCTCCGATTGTTTTTGATATGGAAATTTTGGCCTTGTTCAGAGGATTTAATCGTGAATTGCCAGAAAAACCGGTTTGTCTTTTGGACTTAGGCGCCAATTCAATAAATTTCGCGGTGTTTACAGGCGTTGGTTTGATATATAATTATCAAATGCAATATGGGGGCAGCTATATTACGGAAAAATTAGCGCAAAGCCTTGGCTGTAGTTATGAAAAAGCGGAAGAGAATAAAAAGAAAAATAATTTATTTTTATCTTCAAAAAAAGCGGAAAAAGAAATTTTAGAAAAAATTTTTACGCATGTAGTAGAAGAAGTAAAACGAAATATTGTTTATTTTAATAAAAATTTTACTGGTTTTGGAGAGATAAATCAATTAATATTGGCAGGCGGCGTAAGCGGAACCAGTGGAATATTGGATTTTTTTCAAAAGAATTTTCAAGAAAATGAGGTTAGTTTAGCAAAGGATTTTGAAAAATATAATAATTTGGAACCGGTATATTTTGAGGCTATTGGCTTGGCAAAAAGATTGTTTTCTGAAAAATGGAAAAATGATTTAACTTTTTATATTAAAGATGATTCAATAAAAATTTACAAAAATAAAGAATTGTTTTATAATATATATAATAAAATAAATATTAAAAAAATTAAAGAAAATATTAATTTAAAATTAGTAATATTAATTTTTTTGGTAATAATTGCCGGCGGTTTATTTATCAAAGCTTTTAGCGGAAATTCGGTAAAGGAAACAGAAATTGTTCCATTGCCTTTGTTAGAGAAAAAAATTATCTCTAAAAAGGAGCAGGAAGAAGTTGCGAAAAGCGCGCAAAATATAAATAAAAAAATAAAAATTAAAGAAATAAATTCCAATCTTAATGTGCGAGCGGGAGCAGGTTCAGAATACGCGATAATTGACAGCGTTGCCGAGAAAACCGTTCACGCAGTTTTTAATGAAAAAAACGGCTGGTATGAAATTATAATGAAAGATAATCAAAAGGGTTGGGTTTATGCCGAATATACGGAAGAAATTCTAGAATAATCTATAATATAGATAAAAATAATTAATTATTAAATAAAAATATGCATAACAGGGTAAAAGAAAAAAATAATGGCTTTACTTTATTGGAATTATTAATTGTGATTGCCGTGCTGGCTGTTTTGGCAGGCGTATTGTTTGTCGCCCTTGATCCGGCGTCTCGCTTGCAGGATTCGCGAAACGCAAAGCGCTGGACAGATGTCAACGCGGTTTTGTCGGCCATAAAATTGGATCAAGTTGATAACGGCGGATCGTATCTTGCGAGTATAGCCGCCATGTCAGACGATACTTATTATCGGATTGGCGAAGCAACTACCGGATGCGACGACATTTGTTTGAATCCTTCCAGATCCCCGCAAGCGGCTTGTATTGATTTATTGAATTTGATTGATGAGGGGTATTTGGCGGATGTGCCGATTGACCCGAACGCAAGCGGCAAATCATCCAATGAAACCGGATATTATATTTATAAATATAGCAGCGGACAGATTTCAGTCGGCTCCTGCCATGAAGAGCTTGGCTCCAATTCTTCGGTTCAGCCAATTGAAGCGTCAAGATAAGATTTTTAGATGTGTAGAATGTTTGTAAATAGGATAAAAAATAGAGGTTCACCCTCTATTTTTGTTTTTCCTAAAATAAAAATAATTATAGCCTATCAAATAATCAGACAAATCATAGTTCAAGACAAATTTGCAAAAGAACAGTAAAAAATGTTATAATAATACATAGAAATCAATTTTTCCACACTAATATTTTTAGTGTTATTTTTGGTTTTATAATATTTATTTTTAATTTAGTGTTAGCAATATTTTAATCTTGATTTTAAATTAGTAAAATTTAATCGCACAATGCAATCCCCATTGCTTAAAAAAATTAGAGCAATATCGTCTAATATTGTTTTTAGATTGGTATTTTTAATATTGTTATTAATGGCCGTGTTTAATTTTACGCCCGGCCGTTTTATTTTTGTTAAAGCTTTTAACAATGAAATTAAAATATTTCCCGGAAAATATATAGTAGAAGAGGAGACAGAAGAGAATTTTGTTTGGGAAAATGTAAATAATGTTTTTTTGCAATATCTAGCGCCGAATTCCGAACTGTCTGAATTTAATCAGGCTAATTCAACATTTATTGCTTTGCGCAGGACAGTTGATGTTAATGTTTTATCAGAAGAAGATCAAAGCGTTAATAATAATGAAATACCTGATAGTTTGAAATATGACAAAAATTTAGATGATGAGCAGGATGCGAATGTTGACGCGCCCCGTAGAGACGCGCCGCGGCGCGTCTCTACGACAACCAATGATTTGGAAAGCGGTTTAGATGATGAGCAAGATGCAGATGTTCCTACGACAACAGATGATCTGGAAAACGAAGACAGTCCTGAATTAAGCGGGGTTTATGAAAAAATAAAATATTTATTTTTTAATTTTAATTTATTCGCGGTTTTTAATAAAAATTCAGCCAGCGCCGTTGAAAATTCAATCCAACAAAGCGTGGTTTTTTCCGATTTTAGCGTGCCTTTTGACTATAAAGACAGGGAAATAAACAGTTTGGATTTGTATTTGTCATTGGCGGCGCGCAGCGAGTTAACAGATGATAATTTGTCTTTTGAATATAGCTTGGGTGAAATATGGGAGCAAATAAGCGTTTTGGAATTAAATCAAGAATATTCCAATGCTATTAATGGCGGGTATTTTAATTTTCAATTGCCAGAAACAGTTGATTGGGAGAAAATTGAAAATTTTAAAATTAGAATTTCTTATAATAACAATGATCCAGAATTATCTCCTGAAACAGATACGCAAATTTTAGATTTTTTTGTATTTTTAGACGCGCTATGGCTGGAGATTGAATATGATGACGCAGGAGAAGAACAAGAAAATAGTGAAAGTGAATATATTCCCGAATATGAAGAGAATTTTATTGTTCAGGAAGAGGAAGACGGCGATTCAGGCGAATATAGCGTTAATTTATTAAATACCAAGACTAATTTTAAAGTCTCTGAGAATCCGGAATTGAATTTTCATTATAAGAAGAATAAAAATTTGCTTAATAAAATTATTTCCGGAATTGCCAGTCCTTTTAGCGATGAATATGATCATATAAAAATTTCCGCTGATTTGCGCGATGTCAAAGGAAATAAAACCGGTTTAAAGCCGGAAGTTCGTTATATCGGCGAAGGGGAATTTTTAATTAAAATTCCGGAAAATATTCGCGAGTTCAGGCCGGGCAAATATTATTTTGAAATAGAAATTGAAGACAAGGGTGAAATTTATCAAATAAGCCAGGATTTTTCTTGGGGGGTTTTAGCGGTCAATACCAACAGGGCGGTTTATAGTCCCGGCGAAAGCGCTTATTTGCAAATGGGGGTATTGGATGATTTTGGCCATACTCTTTGCAGCGCGAATTTATTTTTGGAAATTACAGCGCCCGGCGGCAAGATCAATATATTCAGCACTGACGATGGCACGGTTTTTAAAAATCCAAAATGCGCCGGCGATACTGTTATTTCGGAACCTGATTATTATGCTTATTATTCCGTGCTTGCCGAGGGGGCTTATCAAATTAAATTAAGCGCTGAAACAGAAAACGGAACCAGGGAAATATATGATACGTTTAAGGTTGAGTCCGCGCGGCATTTTGAACTTGAACGAATTGGCCCGACTAGAATTTTTCCTTTGGCTGATTATGAAATGAAAATGATTTTGCGCGCCAATGAGAGTTTTCAGGGCAATTTAGTTGAATATGTTCCTGGTAATTTTAAAATTAAGAATCAGGAATTAAAAATCAGGGGGCAAGAATCGGAAAACGGGTATGATGAAAGCATTATTTTTGATTCATTATTTTTAATTCAAACAGGTAATAGTGAAAAACAGCTTGTTTGGCAGAATCTTGATATAAAACCGGGCGATGTTCTTGAATTCACATATACATTTGACGCGCCTGATGTTTCACCGGAATTTTATTTGTTGGGACCCATGAAATTAGCTGATAAGCATTATTTTAGTTCAAATGGGAAAGAGGGGCAGTTGGTTTTTGAAGAGGAACGCTTATGGCAAGTCGCCTCGGATGCTGTTACAGCGTATGACTATGATGACGGCGCTAGTCACGGCACTTGGACTACTCCGGGTTATGCTTGGAATTCTACCCCCGATGATTACGCGGTTCGTTTAATTCCAAAACAATCCGGCAGCGAAGAAAATTTGCATTATTTAACCGCTATTGATAATACGGCAACAGATTTGGGATATACGATTAATAGCGTGGAGATTGTTTTGGAGGCTCATGTTCAGGATTTAGATGCTAACATCACAGTTTACGTACAGCCGATTTTTAGCGGTACCGCTACCGGAACGAGCCAGGGTTTTCACGAGGATATATTAACAATTTCCGACACTGTGCATTATTATGATATTACTAATGACGGAGAGGCGCCAGGTACTTGGACTTGGAACGATATTATGAATTTGGATATTAAGCTTTGGGGACATAATACTTCTAATTCCAGAAATAGGTCATATTATATTGATCAGCTAAGCATCAGGGTTCATTATAGCGAGCCGAATGATCCGCCTTTGGGAATATTTAATTCAGCAGAATTTAGAACGGATGGCAACGGGATTGTTGATATTTCAATTGACGTTGATGACCCTGATGATGATGATGTAAAAGCAATTTTGCAGTATGTATCCGGCGCTGATTGTGATTTTACGACCCCGCTTGACCCGACTTTGGATGAGAACGCTGTTAATATATCAGAATCGTATGGAACCGTTAATATAGAGAATGATAATTTTTACCAAATTGGAAATGCTTCCGGCTGGATTGAAACAAATACCGGAACAAATACAATACAGTTTGACTGGGATTCTTTAACTGATTTATCATCCGGAGACGATATTTATTGTTTAAGATTATATATTAATGATGATGATTTTGCTTCTTCTACTGCAGCGACAAGCACTTTGACAATTGATAATCTTGCTCCGACAGCGCCCGGTGATTTATCGCTTTTTGCAACTTCAGGCACTTCTGTGATTTTGACATTTGGCGGAGCTTCAACCGAGACAAATTTTTCTGAATATATTATTTATTACAAAGAATATGACGGCGCGAGTCCTGTTGAATCGGATGATTCTTGGGCGTCTACAAGCGATTCTAATTTAAGCAGCCGCACTTACAGTTCAGCTACTTCAACAGAGATTACAGGGCTTTTTCCTTCAACTCAATATGTGTTTAATATTTGGGCTTATGATGAATACGGGCATATGGCGAGCGCGACTAACAATATTATCGCCACAACATCTTCTCAATTGGTGCCGCCGGTAGCAAGCATTAATTCAGTCGCGCAAAAAATCGACGGAACCGGCGTGGTGGATATTTCCTTGGAAGTTGATGACGGCAATGATGATGATGTCCGTGTGCGAATGGATTATGTGGTTGGCACAGGTTGTGATTTTGGCGCGGCTTTGGATCCTGTTTTGGATGAAACTCCTGCAAATATTAGCGTGGATTTTGGCGCGTTAGTAATTGATAATGATATCATATATCAAATCGGCACTTCTACCGGTAATTGGATAGATACCGGATCGGGCGCTAATACTGTGCAATTTGATTGGCTCTCAACAAGCCATAGTCCGGATTTAGACGGGGATTATTGCGTACAATTTACTGCCAACGATGTTGATTCCGGCGATCAAACTACGCCTGTTAATATTACTGTTACTATTGACAATACTAATCCTGCGGCACCAGGCGCAATGTACGCGGCAACATCTACGGCTACTGCCATTACTTTAAATTTTGGTGCCGCAAGCAGCGATACTCATTTTAAAGAATATAAAATATATTATAAACAGGATTATTCCGGAGTAACAGAGTCGGATAGCGTTTATGATATAAATGATGACGCTAATCTTGATGAAGCGGATTTTAACAGCGCCGCAACCACAACCATAAGCGGGCTATTGCCGGAGACTACCTATTATTTTGTAATTTACGCTTATGATGATTATGGCAACAAGGCAAGTTCAACTGAAATTAGCGGAGCTACCGCGGAAGCTGAGAATATCAGGGCGCGAACAGTAAGATTTTTAGCCGGAACTTATACCGGAAGCGGAGGCATTGGACAAAATTCCGATGTGAATCAAACTTTTAGCGGTTTTAATTTTCGTTTGGCAGAGAGCGGAGTTGAAATAAAAAATGCTTATATAATTTTTGAAGCGCAATATGAATCTTATGCTAATAATTCCGGAAATTATACAGGTTATAATTTGGCTTTTGACGCTTGCCATGAGTCATGCGCGGCTGATGCTTTTTCAGGAACAGGGCGGGTGTTAAAAGATGATAATACCGTACTTTCTTATGATGAAACTGAAAGCAATCAGCTTAGGCTGCTTTTGGATGTGACGGGCGAAGCGCAACTGGCGGCTTATAGCGGCAACAATGCGGATATGGAAGCTCAAATCGGTTATCGCATTGAAAGAAGCGCGTCTGTTAATTCAATTTCTTACGCAAACGCGATTTTGGTTATTACTTATACTTATAATTATGACAATTCAGATAGTTTTACCAATACGGTTTTTTATCCGCTGGAATCAAGCGTTTCCGGAGACAGCGGAACCATGCGCTCAATTCAAACTAATGGATGTACGCGCGATTCAGATTGCCCGACATTTAATTATCAAGCGGATATTCCGGAAATAGGCGAACAGCTTAATTATTGGTTTGAAATAAATTTATTAAATTATGATAATAATCAAACCAAAACAGACGACACGGGCGTGGATGTAAACATAGAAGGCCAAGATATCAATTCTTATACTTTTTATCATGAAAATGCCAATGCCGGCGGACAGGGCAATATG
>JAGLIO010000011.1 GCA_023142915.1 Candidatus Parcubacteria bacterium
TTTGGAAGTTTACGCGAATTCAACTAATTATGATTATTATTTAATGGGCGGCGAAATTATTGAAACCTATATGGCTTCAAGTTCGGCTTCAACAAAAACTAGGACAGCTTCTTTTCCGTTTGGCATAGTTAGTAACGGCAATAGCATATTGCAGGCCAGCAGCGCTGTTCAAGTTTATTTTCCGGAAAACGGCAATTCTTCCGGCATAGTAACAATTAAAAAAGCCTGGATTAGGGTACAGAGCAGTAATTGCAATTTAGCTGACGCTAATTTAACGATTTCCACAAAAGTGGGAGATAATACGCAGTCTGGAAATTGGGTTTATAATTATTTTCCCGGACAGGTAAACATTAAACCGTTATTTAAAATTACGCATGTTATTCCGTCAGCCGATTATAGCGAGATGGCTGATGCAAATGGAAATACCGCCAAAGATGTTGCCATTTATACAACCAATAGCTCTTCCGGGCAAGGCGGCTTGTCAGCCGAATTAATGATTACTTATACTTACACGGACGAGGCAAACGGTTATTTAAACAGTCTTGATTTGTTTGCCGGACAAACAGATATTAACGGAAACGCGCAAAGCGCAACATCCGCGGCAGCTAATTTAATTTTACCGGAACTGGTAGGCATAAAAACAATACGCTCGGCTGCCATGCAGCCAAGCTTTTTGTTTAGCGATAGCGGCGGAACAATGTCTAACAGTGATTTTACAATGGATGTGAATATATCTTCCACAACGCCTGTATGTTCTAACGCGTATATTTCCGGCGCTGATAGCGTAAACACTTACGCTGAATTTTATAAAGACGTTAAATCCAATCTTTCGGCAATTAATAATTCGTCATATACCGCGTGTTATTCAAATAATGGCAGCGGCAGCGGCACTGCCGGCGGAAAAATGAACAGTATTTTAATTTATACGTATCAATATGACGTTCAGCCGGCCGTGTTAACGCAAGATGATTGGCGCTGGTATGAAAATATTGACGCGGTTCAGCCAACAGGAGCTAAGGCCGCGGAGAATACCGATATTTCTAACATTAATTTAGCGGATACGCTAAGGTTAAGGATGAATATTGGCGCCACTAAAGAAAATTTGGCGACTTCATCAAAAGCATTTAAATTGCAATACGGAGAAGGCAACGATTGTACGGCGATTAGCGGCTGGAACGATGTTGGCGGAGTGTCAGGTACAACGGCTTGGCGAGGATATGATAATAGTTCCATATCTGACGGGGAAATAGGAGGTTCAGTTTTGCTGTCAAGTTCGGATATTTTTGAATCGTATGAAGAAGAAAATTCGTCTGTTGTAAATCCTGTTGCTATTTCGCAAAATAGCAGCGGTGAATGGGATTGGGCGCTTTATAATTATTCAGCAACTTCAAGCAGTGATTATTGTTTTCGCGCGGTTAACAGCGATGATTCTTCTTTGGATTTCTATAATTCCGATTCTTACGCGAAATTAACAACAGCCGCCACAAATACCCGACCGAATGCCGTGTCTTTTTTGGAACAGTTTGAGGGTACTGGAACAACTACAATCGCGAACGCCGCCTGGATTAATACCGATTCCGTGCGCCTTAGGGCTTCTGTTACGGACGCGAATATTAATGAAAATTTATCGCTTTATTTTCAATTAATCCAAAATATTGAATCTTTTACAACAGCGACTACCGAGCCGGCTGGAGCTTGCTTAAATGGAACGGCTTATGGAACGTGCGGAACTAATATTTGGGCGGCAACAAGTACGGCCGGGGATTATAGGACAAATAGCTTTACGGCAACAGCGACTGTTATTGCTATTCCGGATCTTTCTACCGGATATAAGTGGCAGGTTCTGGCATGCGATAGCGCGGGCGAATGCTCTGATTGGCAGCAATTTAATGCCGGGCTTAATTTTAAAGTTGATATTACAGCGCCCGAGCCGCCGGGAAGCTTAACTCTTGCTTCCACAACCGCCAGTTCATTTTTGCTTAATTTCGGAGCAAGCACGACTGAAGATAATTTTAAAGAATATAAAATATTTTACAAAGAAGGCGATTCAGGAGTTACTGAATTAAACTACGAACATGATGATCCTGATTTGAATCATAAAAATTATAATTTAACAACAGATACCTTGGTTGACAATTTGTCAGCCGGAACACAGTATGTGTTTAATATCTGGGCTTATGATTTTGCCGGCAATAGCGCGAGCGCGACAGTTGAATTAGCGGCAACCACCACCAGTTCGTTTACGCCGCCGATTGCTTCAATATTTTCAGTAACGCAAAAAGTTGATGGAACGGGCGCTATTTATATTGTAATCCGGGCAGACGACGATGATAATGATAATACTTTGCGCGCGAAAGTTTTTTATGAAGCCGGATCTGATTGCGCATTTGATTTTCCTTTGGACATGACGATTGACACCGCTGATGAAAATGTGTTTGCCACTCATGGCGATCCAGGAGCGGATAACGATAGCGAATATCAAGTTGGCACGACTGGCGCTTGGATTTGGACATCACAAGGGGAAAATTTTGTTTCTTTTGATTGGCTGTCAAAGACTGAAATTCCCGGCGCGAACGATACATATTGCATTGGCTTGATAGTAAACGACGGTTCGGCAACATCAAGCGCGACCAGCACCATGCAGATTTTAATTGATAATCTTGCTCCTTCCGCTCCCGGAGCCTTAACCTTGAATGATAAAAATCGCAATAGCATCAAGTTGGATTTTGCCGGCCAGAGTTCGGATTCTCGTTTTGATCGCTACCGTATTTTTTATTCCACATCAACGCCCGCGACAGTATATGATTATGAGCATGATGATGCTAATCTGCTTTTGCAGGATTACGGGGATGCCGGATCAACTACTATCAGCAATCTTAATGAAGGTGAAACATATTATATTAATATTTGGGCGTATGATGATTTAGGGAATAGAGCCAGCTCAACAGAGTTAACAGTAACTACCAACAGTAAACCCAAAATTCCAAATAATTTAATTCAATACAAGCAAGACGAAGCTACGCTTATAACTAATGGAGCGTGGACTGATGAAAGCGAAATTCGCTTGTTGGCTTCTTCCACTGATCCCGACACATCGGAAATAATTACGCTTTATTTTGAATTACTGCCAAGCGGAGGAACTTTTAAAACCGCGACAAGCGAACCAAGCAATGCCTGCGTTTATGGTGCGGCTTATGGCGACTGCGATAGCAAGATTTGGTTTGTTGCTTCAAGCAGTCCGGGGGATTTTAGCGTTAATCCTTATATGGGAACAAGTAGTATTACAGCGATTCCCGATTCAGCCACAGGCTATAAATGGCAGGTTTTGGCTTGTGATGATGACGGAGATTGCGCGAATGAATGGGCCGTTTTTAACGCGGAAACCCCGAATATAAAAATTGATACAACAGCGCCAACTGTTCCTGGAATTTTAAGCGAATACGGCAAAACCAGCGGCAGTATTACTTTAAACTTTGGCGCCACCACAACGGAAACTAATTTTACCGAGTATATTATTTATTATGATACTTCTTCTTTGATAGGCGAGTCCGGTACTGTTCACGGCTCCACTACTGACGCGAATCTATCCGATATAATTTTTAACAGCGTGGAAACGACTTTAATTGAAGATTTATTGCCAAGCACGGAATATTATTTTGTAATTTACGCTTATGACGAAGTTGGGCATAAAGCCAGTTCAACTGAAATAAGCATTATAACAAACGCGGTTGCTTCCACTCCTGGCGCTATGTTTTACACAAAAAATGATCGTACGCTATATTATCGTGTTTGGACTGGCGCTGTTTGGAACGCTGAACAATCAGGTCCGACCCTTGGAAGCGCTGTCGGCGATAATATTCGCCATATTCGCGCTGAGCGTTCTGATGATGGCGCGCGCATAGCTATTTTAGCTAAAACCTGGGATGGAACAAATCAGGAATGGTGGGGAACGATTTATCGGGTCGCTGCTGATGATTTTGTAAATTCAAGCATTCTTGGCGGTTCTTACGCCAGCGCGGATAATAACCAGTTAATCACCGGATGTATTGACGCGTTGTCAAGCGGTGAGTTTATTGTAATTAGAAACAATAACGGCAGCGCCGGCACTTTGGCTTTTTCTTGGGAGCCGAGCGGCGGCTGGACAAGCGAAGGCTCCGGTCCAGGATCTACAATCGGCGAGGTTGACGTAATGAATGGCTGCCGGCTGGAGCGCCGCGCAAGCACTGATAATTATTTATTAATTACTTTTGATGATACCGATCATGGCGGCAATAACTACGGCGACGTGGGAACAAGCTATTATTATGGCGGATCCGTTTACGATAATAGCAGTTGGACAACATGGACGGAACATTCCAGCGTGGAAGAAGACATTGATAATTATATCGGTGAAGCGTTTTTTGATCCAAGCGACAATACGCGCGGAGCAATTAATTATTCAAACAGCAATAATACGGCTGATGCGAAAGTTAAAAAATTTACGGTCAGCGCGTCTCCTCCATATATTAGCTATGGAGCCGAAGCCACAACGCCCGCGACTTGGTCCGGAGATTTTATTCACGGTGAATTTGGAATTGATCCGTCCGGAACCGGAGCAGCTTGGCTTGCAGGCGATGATATTAATGGAGAATTAAATATTTATAAAGTTGATATTACCGCCAGCACTCCCGCATGGACTGCCAGCGCTAATGGCGATAATATATCGGGAAGCGGCCTTTACGCTTATGCGAATGATTCGCAAAAGCCTTACGCGATCCAATTTTATAAAGACGGATACGGAGCAGTTGCCTGGAACGAAGCAATTAGCGCTACGCCTAAGCACAGGGTGATAACCGCGTCAACAAATACGGTTGACGCTGCTGACACCGCGGTTCCGGGAGCGGCAGCTAATATTTGGACGCGAACGCGTTTTTATGAAGATCCGAATGAAAATGAATTTCTCGCGATTTATCAAAATGATGATATTGATTATAGCGCGATTTTTTGGGATGGCGCCAATGATGAATTTTATAGTTCCGGCAATCAAGCATGGATGGAATTAGCCACAAGCACAGGCGCTGTTGATGCCGATGATGAGGCAACAGTATTTGCGTTTTCCGCTGGAAACGCGACTCCTAACACGCCGACCGGTTTAATTCAGTATAAGAGCAATGCCAGCAGTACCGTAATCGCAAATGGCGCGTGGACAGATGAAAACACGGTTAAGCTGGCAGCTTCGGCTAAAGACGCGGATACCAGCGAGGCATTATTCGTATATTTGCAATTGATTGCCGATAACGAAACATTTACGTCCACCACAACTCATCCGTTTAATTCTTGCGCTTCAACTACGTCCTTTACCGCTTGCGATAGCAAGATTTGGCTGGTAGCCAGCAGCTCCGGAGATTATAGCGCTAATCCTTTTATTGCCACCGCAACCATCACTGCAATTTCCGATTCAGATGTAGGCTATAAATGGCAGGTTATGGCCTGCGATGACGATTCAGCCTGTTCCAGCTGGGCGAAATATAATTTAACTCAGCCGAATTTTTATGTTGATATAGTTGATCCAACCGCGCCCGGCCAATTAATGCCTATTTCCAAAACCAGCACAAGCATAGATTTGAATTTTGGCGCAACAACAACCGAAGACAATTTTTTAGAATATAAAATATTTTATTCAGACAGCATGCCGGTTACGGAAGCAAGTTCCGAACATGATGATGCTGATTTGAATAATATTCTTTTTAACGGCACAAGCGGAGTTTCTATTGATTCATTAACACCTGATACTTTATATTATTTTAATATTTTTGTTTTTGACAAAGCGGGAAATGTTGCCAGTTCAACTGTTGTGTCAACCACGACTAACACCACTTATAATTTAGTTCAAACTTCTTATTTATTGGAAAATGATGATGGCGCTGATGTTAATTCAAATACTTCGGAAACGAATCCGGATACGGCTTTGAATAATATCAATATCGGCGAGCGCATGAATGTAAGAATTCAGCTTGAAAACAACGGCGGTGATACTGCTTCTGCTAAAGTTTATAGCTTGCAGTATGAAAATCAAACTGATGATGCCGGAAATTGGATTAATGTTGGAGCCGCTACTGAAATTAGCCATTCCCCGGGTTTGTCCGGCAATAATGGGCATCCTATATCACTTGAGAAGGCTGCGAATAATTTGAATACTTTTGAGAATGGCACTTGGCATAAAGACACATATCAGACCGGAGCTTTTTCTTTAACAAATAATTATTACACGGAATTTGTATTCGCGATTGAAACCAGCAATACTTCAATAAGTAAAACTTATCGTTTGCGCCTGTATAATGAAACCGACAACAAAGTGCTTGACGGTTATAACAGCACTTCAACTTTTACTACGGTTGCGGCTGAGGCTAAAAGATATTCCAAAGAAGAATTGGATTCTTTGTTAACAACTACTAACGACTTGGAATATTATTTTGACGGCGAAGGATATAGTGATGTTTCTGCAGATGATAATACAAATTATGACGAACTGGGAACAACTACGGCAAAGTACGCGGTAATAAATTTTGCCGCTAAGCATGCCAATAATACGGATGCTATAACAGTAAACTGGAATGGACAGTCTGATGTTTCTCCTGTTTTTTCAACAGTATATTTACAAGTTTATAAATACGGCTCAACCAATTCATGGGTAACGGTTGACAGCAATAGCGCGGCCGCGACCGGTACGGATTTTACAATAAGCGCCAATTTGAATTCATCTTTATCTGAATATTATGGCGCGTCTAATTGGACTTATTGGCGCGTTTATCAGGACGCGGGCGATCAAAACTTGAAAAGCGATTATTTTAATGCCGGTTTTGCGCCGCCCGTTCCTGAAATCGCGCAAATTCATTATCGCTGGCGTAATGATGACGGCTCGGAAACCACGGCGGATTGGCTGGAAGCTGAAGATATTGGCAGTCCGACCGCGAGTTCCAGCGTTGAAATCGGCGATAATGTTCGTTTGCGCGTAGAGATGGCGAATGTAGGAGGAGGGGATGCAACAAATTATAATTATCGTTTGGAATATGCGACCAGTACCGGAAATTGCTCAACTGATCCGGGAGGATGGCTGACGGTATTGGCAGATTCAAGCGGGCATTGGCAAATGGCAACCAGCTCTTATTTTACGGACGGCGATCCGACCACTTCTCAGTTTGACAATACGGAATCGTATAGTTTTGTTGAAGGCGATATGGTTGCTTCTTCTTCAAATAGTTCTGAAAATATAATTTTATCAGAGGGAGAATATACTGAAGTGGAATATGTGATAAAGGCCACGGCTAACGCGCAGGGCGCCGGCACCTATTGTTTGCGAACTACAAATGCTGGCGTGTCTTTGGACGCTTATGATATTTTTCCGGTTATTACCATTTCCGGCTCTACCAATACTCCGCCGTTTTTTATGGTTTCAGGAGAGCCGATTGATAATGATTCCGCTTCTACTTCGCCGAATCACTATGGAAGTCCGATTGTTTTTGACGCGACTGCAGATGATGGCGAGGAAGATGATTATTATTTAGCTATTTGCAAAACCGACAGCGTAACCGCAGGTAATGATGCTCCGCCGGTTTGCAATGGAGGCGAGTGGTGCGTATCCGAGCTTGCGTCAAGCACTGAATCGGCAACTTGCAGCTATACTGCCGCGACAAGCACGGAAAGCTTGACATGGTATGGTTTCGTCTGTGATAAGCATTCCGGTTTTGCCGTTGGCAAGTGTTCGGCAAGTTCGCAAGGAGATGATACGGCAAAAAATAATTCCCCGTTTGTAATTAATCACCCGCCGATATTTACGAGCATTTCAACAACAGACGATAATAAAAATCCCGGCGGCGTTTTCACGCTTACCGCCATCGCGTCCGATTCTGATGCAGCCGGCGGAGCGGATACGTTACAGCTTTATGTTTGCTATACTGATGACGCGAGTTCCGGCGGATGTACAGGCGGCGAGATTGATACTGTTTGTTCGGCCGCGAGCAGTTCTCCGAATATTGAATGTACATACACGGATACGGCGCCAACCGAGGCAAACAGCACCGCATATTATGCTTTTGTGTTTGACAAACATGGCGCTGACAGCGGGCATAATTTAGCCGCTGATAATAATTCGCTATTCAGTACTTATACGATTAATAATGTCGCGTCCCAACTCGGCAATTTAGTTTTAAATAATGGCGTAGATATTGAGTTAATTATGAAACCCGCAACTACTACCGTCCAAACGGTAAACACATCAGTAGAAGACCAAAATGGCTGTTCCACGATTCAGAGCGCGGTTGGCAGAGTGTATATGTCAAATGTTTCCGGCGGTTATAATTGCGCGGCCAATGACAATAATTGCTATCATGCTACAATTAACGATTGCGTGAAAAATTGCACGGACGCCACAACAGCCGAGATAACATGTTCGGTTGCTATGGAATATTTTGCCATCCCAACCGATGGCGCGGCTAATAATCCGAACGAGTCTTATGACTGGCGTTCATATATGCAGGTTTATGACGGCGCCAATTATCCTTTCGCGACTTCTACCGGAGTTGAAGTTAAAACAACTTTAGCTTTTGAGGTCTTGGAAGACGAAATTGATTTTGGCACAGGTATGTTCGGAGGCGACAATACAGGAAGCAATAATTCCACAACAACGCTAGTCAATTGCGGAAATTCGCCGATTGACGCAAATATCAGCGGTACGGATTTAACAGGTACTGGAGAACCTTTGGAAGTGGCCAATATTAAGTGGAATCTTAATAATTTTACTTATACGGCAGAAGAACAAACCTTAAAAACATCTGAACAGCCGGTTGATATAATCGCGCCGCGCGCTTCCAGCACAACTGGTGTTGAGGATTTGATTTTATGGGGAATCGGCATCCCTGTAGACGCGGATGCCATCACTTATACCGGCCAAAACACTTTTAGCATTGAACTGGATAATGACGATTGGTAGGGATTTTGGTTTTACAAATTTTTTCGTAGAATTAGTGTTTTGTGGTATAATAAATGTATTGTGATTTGTAATTTTGAGATTTGTGATGATTTGTAATTTGGTATTTTGTGATTATAATTCGCCTTATGTCTTTTATTTTTTGTCATTCCCGACACACAATAGCCCCGCAGGGAAATTATATTAAATGATCGGGAATCTCTTTAAAAGTCACAAACATGAAAATATTGAATATTATATAGCATAAGAGCATACTTATTTTGTTTGCTCTATCAAATATTAAAGCTTTTTTATAAATAGTGTGGTTTAAAGCAATGTATTAAGTGAGTTTATATGGTAAAACAAGATAAAAAAATAATTTGCCACGATTTAAATAATAATAAATTTGAAGTTAAGGCAAGCAAAGTCATATTCCGTCCCTCAGTATATGGTATTTTAATTGAAAATAATAAAGTGCTTTTATCAAAGCAGTGGGATGGATATGATATGCCTGGTGGCGGTGTAGATATTAACGAAACACTTGAAGAGGCATTGAAGAGAGAATTTTTTGAAGAAACAGGAATTAAAGTTGAGGTACTTAATCCAGTCCACTCAGAAACTTCGTTTTTCAATCCTAGCCATTCGATTAAGCATAAAAATGAATATTGGAATTGTCCATTGATTTATTATCTTGTCAAAAAAGTTGGTGGTAAAATATCTAAAGATAATCTTGATGAAGAAGAAAGGGGTTATGCGGATTTGCCAGAATGGATTGATTTGGATAAAATTGATGAGTTAAAATTTTTTAATTCAGTTGATAGTATAAGAGTAATCAAAAAAGCGGCGGTAGCATATTTTTTATAATTTTTGCGCAAACGTTTTTTTCCATTTGTCATTCCAGGGGCGCGAAGCGCAACCTGGAATCCAGGAGAGCGAGAAATAAATAGAAATCGCCGTTAAGATTGTGGATATTTTTGTCAATAACATGACCAAGGTTATCGAAATTAATGTTTAAAATATAATTATGTGGGAAGATGTTAGTAAAAACTTAATTAGTTTTTTTATTAAAAATAAAGGTAATAATTTAGGACTAACGATACCTGGAAATTCCTTAGAAATATCAAAAGGTTTGGAAATGTTAGAATACATTTTTAAAGAAGAAGAAAATAATTTTTTTCCTGAAAATTTTAATCCAAGAAAACATTCTTTAGATGTAATGAATAAACGGATTGGTTTTTTAGTCAGAATTAATGCTTATGTCATTATATTGTGTAGTCTTGAAAATATTGTAAGAAAAACTTATGAGAATCTTCAAGTTTACATAAAAAATTTAGGATATGAAAAAAAATTTGTCAAAAACAGAAAATAAATTTAAAGAAAGAAAAAAAGAAATTAAAAATTTTAAAAAATGGAGAGACAAAGTTTTTGCTCATACTGCATATGCTTCTACAAAAGAAGAAGATAATGACGCTACTCGTTTAACTACGTTGAAATATTTTGGGGGAAGTATTTTAAGCTATGGAAAAAAATCTTTTCAAATTGGAGAAGCAGGTATTAATTTAGGGCATAATGGAGAAATAAAATCAAAACCTTTTCCAGTAATTGATATTGCGGAAAATCATTTTAAAATAATGGAACATTTCAAAAAATGGGAAGAAATGTTTATTAAAACTTTAAAAGAATTTAAAAAAATAGACAAAAAAGATATTATGGAAAAAAATAAAAATATAAAAGACATGCATTGCTAAAAATAAAAAATGATAAAATTTTCAAAAAAATTTAAAAAGAAATTAAATAACTCACTCCGCACACCTCTTCTAATCCCTGTCATCCTGGGGCTTGACTGGAGCGATAGCGGAAGTCAAGAACCCGGGATCCAGGGGAAAGAGAGAAAACCATAAAATAATTTTCAAAGATGAAAAAAGAATATATTTATTATACATATATTTTAACAAATAAAAGAAATGGAATATTATATATAGGAGTAACAAATAATTTATTTTCAAGAGCATTACAACATAAACTAAAACAAAATAAAAATAGCTTTACGGCAAAACATAACATAGATAAACTTGTCTACTATGAAGAATATCAAAACATTCAAGATGCGATAGTTCGTGAAAAAAAATTAAAAAGACACAAAAGACAATGGAAAATAGAATTAATTGAAAAAGATAATCCCGCTTGGAGAGATATAGCCAAAGACATGGAATGAGCTCCTGTCCCTGGATCCCGGATATTTTTATTTCCGCTATCGCTCCAATAAAAATTCCAGGATGACAGTGATAAGTGGATTAGTGTATAAGGTAAATTAATTATGTCAAAACAAAAAAATTTATTTATTATCAATAAAATTAATTAAAACACTAAATTCAACATGCCAAAAACCCTATATATAAACATCGCAATATTTTTCGGGATAATTATCTCGGTGTTTTTTGTCGGTATGCTGGCGATTACAAATTTGGGGCCGTTAACGGCGGTTGCTGAAGAAGATGATGTTTTGCCGCCACAGCTTTTTAATATAAAAATCAACGATGTTAGCCCGACTTCCACTGTTATTACTTGGGAAACGGATGAGCTCGCGGATTCATTGGTTAATTTCGGCTTGAATAAAAATTATGGAATTGTGCGCGAGCCGCGCTTTGACAAGCTTGAACACGAAGTTATTTTAGAAGAGCTTTTATCCGATTCAACTTATTATTTTAGAGTTACCTCGGCTGACGAAAAAGGCAATCAAGGAATATCCAGTGATCATTTTTTTGTTACTCCGGAAGATAAGCAATCTTCATTAATCGGCGGAGAAGATAGGGCAAACGCGATTGAAGAAATGATTGAAGAAGTTTTGGATTTGGTTAATGAAGTTTCCACTGGCGAGGAAATGGATGAAGTTGACGGGCAATTGGATGATAAGGGAGGCGGCGAGGAAGAATATTTTGAAGGCGCTTTGGGCGAAATTTTGGATATGTTAAAGCTGATTGCCAGCAAGGAAAATATTGATTTGGAAGAAATTGAACGCGGAAAAGAAGCTGGCAGTCTTGAAGGCGGCGAGGGCAATATGGAATATGTTTCTTTAAAAGAAGTGCTTGAACTTTTAGATTCTATTCATCATGAAGAAAGCCTTGAAATTATTGAACAAGAAGTTAAAGACAAGGCAGAGGAAATTTTAGAGCCGCCGGCTATTATCTTGGATTACGCGAATGTTGAAATAGGCGTTGATTACGCGATTATATCTTGGGAAACAGACAAAGAGGCAAATTCAATCGTTGCCTTGGCTGAAGAGGATGATTATGACAATGAAGCTGAAAATACTTATATTTGGAAAGAAGGAGAACCGGATGAATTTGTGCTGGAACACTCTGTTTATGTTAATGGTTTGCGTCCCGCCACAATATATCATTTTCAAGTGCAGTCAAAATCAGCGCTTGATTTAACAGGAAAAAGCGCTGATAAAACTTTTCGCACCAAATCTATCGCTCCGGAAATATATAATTTGCAAATTGTTAAAATTGAAGAAGAGGCCGCGACAATTCGCTGGACAACCAATGTGCCATGTTCTTCAATCGTGGAATACACTAATCTTAATAATTCCGATACAAAACTTGAGGGAAATTCAAGCTTTTTAACCGCTCATTCAATGCGTTTAACTAATTTGATTTTTGACACCTATTATTCGGCCATGGTTAAAGTTGAAAGCGAAGATGCTGAAAAATCCGAGAGTGAAATAATGACATTTATTACAACTCGCGATAAATATCCGCCGGAAATTTCCCAAGTTAATACCGAATCAACCATATATCCGGGATCAGACAACAAAATCCAAACAATTGTCAGCTGGCGGACAGATGAAGACGCGATGTGCCAGTTGTTTTATCACCAAGGCTTAATATCGGTTGATGAGCCGTTTTCATTGCCCAAAGAAGAAGATTACGCGCTTAAGCATGTTGAAGTCGTAACTAATTTTTTACCAGGCAGCGTTTATAAGTTTTGGGTTGTTTGCAAAGACGAGGCCGGCAATAATACAAAATCGGAAGATTTTACCATGTTAACGCCTGTTCAGGAAGAAAGTATTATTGATATAATTATTAAGAATTTTGAAAGCTCATTCGGATGGCTTAAAAGATAAAAATTTAATTAATTTTTTAAAAAATATGGGAATAGGAAATTTAATGGGATTTGGCTCTAAGCCGTCTGGAGGAGGAAGCCTTTTGGGTTTAGGTGGTTCTTCCAGTAGCAAAGCTCCGAAAAAAATAATCAGGAATATTGATTGGAAAAATAATGATTTAAAAAGAAAAGCTAAGGATGTTGGAAATATAATCAGAACTCATCGTGTAGAAAAGATTGATGGAAAAAATGTGGTAACAAGAGAAATAATCAAAAAGTCCAATATAGTAGATTTTTTGAGAAAAGGAGTTAAAAGCGGACAGACGGTTTCAAGTTATAAATATAATTTTGATAAAAAACATACCATGGTTGATCAAAAAAGCGGTGGTAAAGTAAAATATATTTTTAGCAGAGATAGCACATTAGATAGAAAAAAGAGTGATAAAATTAGAGATATTTATGATAAAGATGGGTCGACTAAGCAAGAAATAGAATTTGCTGAAAAAAAAGAAGCAAGATTATCAAGAATGCATGTTTTGGAAACACAGTGGGACAGAGAAAAAGAAAAGAAGGACATGGCAAGCCAATTAAGCCATCGCAGGGAAAAAGGAGCAAAAAATGCCGTAGATATGCGTAGTGGTGATAGAAAAGTTGGCGCTGGAGATATTAACGTAAAAAGATCGGAATATTCCGTTAGTGCTCAAGCCGGTAATGGCGGATTAAATAAGGCTTCTAAGCCGGGTTTTGCCAATAAAATAGAGAACGCGGAAGACAAACAAGGAACAGTAGTTGATTTAAGCAAGCACGAAGCAAAAGATATTAATGAGCCTAATAATACGCCGATGTTTATTCCAAACGCTGATAAATAATTTATTTTAATTTATGTTTCCAGATATATTTTATTTGATTATCGGTTTTATTTTTTTAATTAAAGGAGCCGATGTATTAATTGACGGCTCTTCGTCAATCGCCAAGCGTTTTGGCTTGTCAGCTTTTTTTATCGGCTTAACCGTGGTCGCTTTTGGCACGTCTATGCCGGAATTAGTGGTTAGCGTTTTAGCAAGCATTGAAGACAGTCCGGGAATCGCTTTGGGAAATATAGTCGGTTCTAATATTTCCAATACTTTGTTAATTTTAGGCGTGTCAGCGATTGTGGCGCCTTTGGTTGTAAAAAAAGCAACGATTAACAAAGAAATCCCTTTTTCTTTATTGGCGATTTTGGCCGTGGGTTTTTTGGTTAATGATTTATTGATTGATAATTGCGCGCCAAACGGACTAACCCGCATTGACGGCTTAGTGCTGGTTTTATTTTTTGCGATTTTTATATTTTATACTTTTGGAATCAGCCATGAAAAAGAAAATGTTTTTAAAAAAACAGTAGGAGATTTAAGAGACGAACCAAAAGAATATCCCGGCTGGCTTACTGTTGCGATGATTTTGGGCGGTTTAATCGGTTTGGCCGGGGGCGGACAGTTAATCGTTAGCAGCGCGACTAATCTTTCTTTTTATTTCGGCATTAGCGAAGCCCTTGTCGGCTTGACAATAGTGGCAATTGGAACGTCTTTACCGGAACTTGCCGCGTCCGTAATTGCAGCGCGCAAAGGCAGAACCGATATCGCGGTTGGTAATGTAATAGGTTCAAATATATTTAATTTTGTCTGGGTTTTGGGTATTAGCGCGATTATCAAGCCGATGTCTTATGACGCGATTTTAAATACCGATTTTGTCATTTTATTCGGCATTACAATAGTTTTATTATTTCTTATTTATGTCGGCAAAAAAAATATACTGGACAAATGGGAGGGTGCTGTATTGGTGAGTTTGTATGTTTTTTATATTATTTTTATTATTGTTAGGGGATGATAAATTGGGAAACAATTATTTTCACTTTTAAACTCATAGATTAAATTTGACAAAAACAAAAAATTATAATAATATACAAATACCATTTACATATTATTATAAAAATATGCAGTTGCTATGGATATATCTGAAATAATAAAAATTTTAGACAAGTGGAATTTTTGGAATCAGAAAATAGATACCGGAATTAGGCGGCAATTTTATTTGGATGAATTAAACAGATATTTAAAAATGCCTGAAATTGTCGCTTTAACCGGCGTAAGGCGATCAGGAAAATCAACAATTATTCTGCAGATTATAGAAGGCTTAATTCAGAATAAAAAAGTAAATCCAAAAAATACTTTATACATTAATTTTGAAGAACCGTCTTTTGGCGGCGGTTTAAATTTGGAATTGTTAATTAAGCTTTTTGACGCTTATTTGGAATTTTACAATCCTAAAGGAAAAATTTATCTTTTTTTAGATGAAGCCCAATTAGTGGAAAATTGGGAAAAATTCGTTGTTTCTCTTTATGATAGAAAAGCCAATATAAAAATTTTTGTTACGGGTTCTTCTTCAAAATTGCTTCAAAATGAAATTTCAACTTTATTAAGCGGAAGATATGTATCAAAAATAGTTTATCCATTGTCTTTCAAGGAATTTTTAGATTTTAAAAAAATAAAATATAGTCCGCTCGTAAAAACGCCAAGACTTTACAATCAATTAAGGGAATATCTTGAATTTGGTGGATTTCCAAGAATTGTTCTTGAAAAAAATAAGCATAACAAAAGAATTCTTTTAGCGGAGTATTTTAATTCAATTGTGGAAAGAGATATTTTTTTAAGGCATCAGATCAAGAACATAAAAGATGTCAGGGAAATTATCGGCTTTGTTTTTGCGAATGTTTCCAAACAGACCTCCACTTATAAACTTGAAAAAAATTTTGGTATTTCCAGTCAAAATATTAGAAGATATTTTGAATATTTTAATGAAGCGTTTTTACTGCAGTTTGCGACATTTTTTTCTTATTCAGTTAAAAAGCAAATTTACAATCCGCAAAAAGTATTTTCAATTGATACTGGCTTGCGAAACGCGGTTTCTTTTAAATTCGGCGATGACATTGGCAAGCTTTTGGAAAATATCGTATTTATGGAATTTTTAAGAAAAAAGGAACAGCCTTATTATTGGGAAAACGGTACAGAAATTGATTTTTTAATAAGAAAGGGTTATCAAGTTTCTGAACTATTTAATGTCTGTTATTCTCTTGAAAACAAGCAAACTTTGGAAAGGGAAATTAAATCATTGGAAAAAGGAATGGAAGAATTTAAAAAATCCAAGACTAAATTGATTTATTGGGAAGGAAAACCGATTAAACATTCTAAAATTAAATTTGTTAATATTTTGGATTTTTTATTAAATTAATTTTTAT
This sequence comes from Candidatus Parcubacteria bacterium, assembly GCA_023142915.1. Lineage (GTDB taxonomy): Bacteria > Patescibacteriota > Patescibacteriia > Patescibacteriales > UBA12075 > JAGLYP01. The sequence goes on from JAGLIO010000011.1 coordinate 16,320, forward strand.
TGATAGTTTTTTTTCCACCTTTAAATTTATAGATTAAAACAGAACTAAATTTGACAAAATAATATAATTTGTTATAATACAATCAGTCAACTAGACGAATTATAATAAATTCAGCTATTATGTTAATTAAAAGACAGGTTTATAACCTGCTTGAAAAAAAATTACAAGAAAATAAAGTCATTTTGCTTTACGGTCCTAGAAGAGTCGGTAAAACAACAGTATTAAGAGAGTTGGAAAAAAAATTAAAAAATACCGAAAAAATAAAATTTGTTAATGGAGAAACTTTAATTATTCAAAATGAACTCTCTTCCCAGTCAATAGAAAAATTAAAAAGTTTTGTTGGAGAAAACAGTTTGCTGATTATTGACGAAGCGCAGAAAATTCCAAATATCGGACTTAATTTAAAATTGATTGTTGATCATATCCCGCAAATAAAAATTATCGCCAGCGGATCAGCGTCTTTTTCTTTGGCGCAAAAAGTCGGCGAGCCTTTAACTGGAAGAAAAAAAACAATCCATCTTTACCCGATTTCAGCAAAAGAAATAATATCCATTGAAGATAAAACTTATTACAGGGAAGTATTTGAAAGTCATTTAATTTATGGCGGTTATCCGGAATTATTCAGTTTAAAATCAAACGAAGAAAAACAAGATTATCTTGCCGAATTAATTGATTCTTATTTGTTTAGAGATATTTTTGAAATAGAGCAAGTTAAAAATCCAAAAAAAATAAAAGATTTGCTTACGTTGTTAGCTTTTCAAATAGGAAAAGAGGTCTCTTTGTCAGAGTTGGCAAATTCGTTGGATTTACATAGCGATACTGTTGCCAGATATTTGGATTTGATGGAAAAGTCTTTTATTGTTGTAAATATCAGGGGTTTTAGCCGCAATTTAAGAAAAGAAATCGTAAAAACTTCTCGTTATTATTTTTATGACAACGGAATCCGCAATGCCGTGATTAATAATTTTAATTCTCTTAATCTTAGAAACGATACAGGAGAATTATGGGAAAATTATGTTGTCATGGAAAGATTAAAAAAGCAGGCTTATCAGGCAATTCATTCTAATAATTATTTTTGGCGTACTTATGATCAAAAAGAAATTGACTGGGTGGAAGAAAGAGAAGGTGTATTATTCGGTTATGAAATTAAATGGGGCAATAAAAAGTTTAAAGAGCCAAAATTATGGAAAGAAACTTATTCCAACGCAAAATTTGAAATAATTAATCAAGAGAATTATTTGGATTTTATAATTTAATAATTTTTTAAAACCAAATTTATGCAAAATCAAATTCAAGATTCAGAACAAAATAAAAATCAAGAACAACCACCCAAAAAAGAACCATTCTCTTTTATTTCAACCAAAAACCTTTCAGCGGTTTTAATCTTTACGGCGCTGGCTGTGGTTATTATTGGTGGGTGGGTTTATTTTATTGGAGGTTGCTATAAAAATGAAATAGATAATAAAATAGCAGAACCAGTTTATCATCCAAAGCCCAAAACAGATGACTGGCAGGATTATTTGAATAATGAGTATGGGTTTGAGGTAATGTATCCAAAAAATTTAATTTTAAATCATTATGTTGTTTTTATTTAATAAAAATATTTAATTGGATAATATTTTTAAAGATGGCGAGTTGAACTGTGTTCAATCTCAATGCAAGCAAATAAAAGATTTGGTTATCTTAGTTCATTTGTCAGCCAGCAATTTAGACGATTTTGTTTTAAAAAATTCAAATTATGTTATTCAGCAAGCAAATCAAATCCTCTCCACTTTCAAATTCATAGATTAAAACAGAAGCTAAATTTGACAAAAAATAGCAAGTAATCTATTATTGTAATACAAATTATTACAGTAATAAATTTAAAAAATATGCGTGAAATTTTAAATATTTCTTTGCCAGGAGTTATGGTTAAAGAAGTAAAAAATGAAGTAAAAAAAGGTCATTTTGCCTCAACCAGTGAGTTTATCAGGCATTTAATTCGTTTATGGAATACTGAAAAGCTTGCAAAAGAGCTGGAAAACGATCGAAAAAGTTTTGATTCAGGCAAGGGTATAAAGTTGAATAGCTTAAAAGATTTGATGTAGATTATGGAAATATATTATCTTCCAAAATTTATAAGGCAGTTTAAAAAATTGCCAAAGGAAATAAAAGAAACGGCAATGAGAAAAGAAAAAATTTTTAGAAAAGATTATTTTGATTCAAAGCTTGATACGCATAAGCTAAAAGGAAAGCTAAAATCCTTTTGGTCTTTTTCAATTGATAAAAGAAATAGAATAATATTTGATTTTAAGGATAAAAAAACAATTAGATTTTATTCTGTCGGCAATCATGATATTTATTATGAATAACACGTTTTAAATTAAGCTTACGAACATGATAACAATAAAAACAAAAGAAGAAATTAAAATATTAAAAGAAGGCGGGAAGATTTTGGCTGGAATTTTGGATGAATTATGCGCTGCTGTTAAGCCGGGGATAACTACTGGCGTGTTAGAAGAAATGACCAAGCGATTAATAAAAAAAGCAGGCGGTCGTCCTGCTCAGTTTGGTTTTGCAATGCCGGATAAAAGATTGTTTCCGGCTGCTTTGTGTGTTTCAATTAATAGCGAGATTGTGCATGCTCCGGCAATGCCTGGACGAATAATTAATGAAGGTGATATTGTAAGTTTGGATTTTGTAATGGAATATCCGATTAATAAGAAATTAAGAGCCGGAAGAATCGTAAACAAACATTCAAAGCTTGGCGGTTATTATACCGATACCGCAAGGACAGTCGGCGCTGGAAAAATCAGTGAAGAGGCAAAAAATTTAATTAAAATAACCGAGGAGTGTTTGTATATTGGAATTAAACAGGTGAGGCATGGCGGCAGATTAAGCGATATTGGCGTTGCCATTCAAAAACATGCCGAAGCAAACGGTTATGGCGTTGTGCGTGAATTAGTCGGGCATGGCGTTGGGTATGATTTACATGAAGAGCCGCAAGTTGCAAATTATCGCGCAAGCAGCCAAGATATTAAAGATGTAACATTAAAAAAAGGAATGGTTTTGGCAATTGAGCCGATGATAACAATCGGCGATTGGCGTATTAAAACCAAGGAAAACGGCTTTGCTTTCGCAACAAGGGATGATAGCTTAAGCGCTCATTTTGAACATTCAGTTGTTGTTACTGAAGAGGGTTATGAAATTTTGACTTAATAATTTATGAACTATTCAGAAAAAAAATATTTAGGAATTGATTGGGGCGAGAAGCGCATTGGTTTGGCTTTGGGAGATGATGAAAATAAATTGGCAAGCCCTTTTTGCGTTGCCGCGCAAGCAAGCGAGGTAATTGATATTATAAATAAAGAAAAAATAGATTTTATAATAATAGGCCAGCCCGTTAAAATGTCAGGCGCGAAGAATAATTTTACCGAAGGTTTTGAGGATTTTTTAAATTTTATAAAAAATAATTGTAATATTCCGGTAGAATTAATTGACGAAAGACTGACAAGCAAAGCCGCGGATGCTTTGTCCGGTACAAAAAAGACCAAAGCATCGCGCGATTCGCTGGCGGCAATGCTAATTTTACAGAGTTATTTTGATAAAAACAATGGAAGAAACTTTTAATATACAGGCGATTATTTTGAATCGGCATGCTTTTCGTGAAAATGACAGCCGTGTTTTGGCGTATAGCCTGGAACACGGAAAAATGTTTTTGGTTGCGAGAGGTACTGGGTCAATAAAATCAAAAATGGCCGGGCATATTGAGCCGTTTTGCTTGTCTGATTTAATGATTGTTCGCGGAAGGCGATATAATTATATCGGCGGGGCTAAATCAACGAATTGTTTTTTTGGGCTTAAAAGCGATTTGGAAAAATTGGAAGTTGCCGGACGCTCTTTTGCGATTTTAAATAAAATAATTAAAGAGCATGAAGTTGATCACGCGCTATTTTTTTTAATAAATGATTTTTTAGAAACGTTATCAAATATTAATAAAAATATTGATTTTAATTTATTTTTACATGCTTTTATTTTAAAATTAGTTTGCAGGTTAGGCTATAGCCCTGAATTATATTCATGCGTAGTATGTAGAAAAGATATCAATCCGAATGGCAATTATTTTGATTTCAAAAAAGGCGGGTTGGTTTGCAAAAAATGCGATAAAAATAAATCCTTGACAATTTGCGAAGATTCAATTAAATTATTAAGGTTTATAATTAAACAAGATTTTAAAAATATTTCAAAATTGCACATTAATAAAAAAGTTTCTTCTGAGACGATAAAAAGCATTATTGTGTTTTACAACTATAATTTTAAGTAAAGAGGAGGGGAATTATGCTTGGGGTATTTCCATTAGATTATTACAATCAAGAATGGCATAAACCTGAAACAAAAAAGGAGGAAATTATGGTAACGGAAAGTCGGCCAGTTAAAGAAACAAAAGAAAATTGGGTAATAATTTTGAATGATGAAATTGGTTACTACGAAGGGCATAAAAGCAGAGAAGAGGCTAAATGCCGGGCTAAAGAATTAAAGCTCAAACCTCTTAGTTATGACATTGAAAATTTGTCTAGTGTAACTGAGAAAAATAATGAAATTTCACAATAATTGTAACTTCAAATAATTTAAGAGGGAAAATTATGAAAAAGTTAGATTATGAATCATTGCAAAGAATCGCAAGTGAAATTTTAAAAACTAGAGAGATTTTGCGCAGACAGTTAGAGAAAAATACTTTAGATAGACCTTGTTTAAAATCAACGAAGCGCGATAATGGTCCTGTGATTGCAATTATTCATGTTATTCCCATTATTCCCCAAAAATAATCTCAGCATCAAAAGGTCAACCTTGATTAAATGGGTTGGCCTTGTTAATTTGCCAATTTTAGAAATTTTTTGTTATAATGTGAATATGGCTTAATTTAAATTTAATAAATAAATCTAATTTGTAATATTATGCTAAGAACAAATACTTGCGGGGAACTTACTAAAAAAGAAATTAACAAAGAAGTAACGCTTTGTGGATGGGTGCATCGGCGGCGTGATCATGGAGGAATTATTTTTATTGATTTAAGGGATCGTTATGGCCTAACTCAAATTAAGTTTGATCCGGAAATTAATAAAGAAACGCATAGGCAAGCTGACAAATTGCGCAACGAATGGGTGGTTGCGGTTACCGGCAAGGTAATCGCTCGGCCGGAAACAATGATAAATAAAAAATTAAAAACAGGGGAAATTGAGGTGGAGATAGATAAATTGGAAATATTAAACGAATCAAAAACTCCTCCGTTTGAGTTAAGCGAAGAAAAAGCCAAAGAAGCTAACGAGGAGATAAGAATGGAGTATCGTTATATTGATTTGCGGCGGAAAAAAATGCAGAAAAATTTAAGATTAAGAAATGAAGTTACAAAAGTGATTCGCGATTATTTTTATAAGGAAGGTTTTTTGGATGTTGAAACTCCTTGCATGGTTAAAGATACTCCCGAAGGCAGCCGCGAGTATTTGGTTCCGGCGCGAACGTTTCCCGGGCAATTTTACGTGTTGCCGCAAAGCCCGCAACAGCTAAAGCAATTTTTAATGATTGGCGGAATTGATAAATATTTTCAAATTGCCCGCTGTTTTCGGGATGAAGATTTGCGCGGAGACAGGCAGCCTGAATTCACGCAATTTGAAATTGAAATGAGTTTTGCAGAACAAGAAGATGTTATTAATGTTATGGAAGGATGTTTTTTGGAAGTTTCAAAAAAAATAGTTCCTAAGAAAAAGATATTAAATAATCCATTCGCGCGAATGACATGGCAAGAAGCAATGGAGCGTTATGGTTCTGACAAACCGGATATCAGATATGATTTGGAAATTAAGCCGGTTACGGAAATGGTAAAAGGATGCGGTTTTAAAGTTTTTGCTGGTATGGCGGAAAAGAATGGACACGCTGTGCATGCTTTAAAAATTGACAAAGGAGCTAAATTTACCAGAAAAGAAATTGATGATTTAACTAGAATAGCTCAAGATAACGGCGCCAAGGGATTGGCTTATATAATTATCAAAGAAGACGGTAAATTGCAGTCGCCGATTGTAAAATTTTTAGGCGAAGATTTAGCTAAAGATATTTTAAATACAGTTTCCGCAAAACAAGGAGATATAGTATTTTTCGGGGCGGATGAATTCGTTACGGCTTGTGAAAGTTTGGGCGCTGTTAGAAAAGAATGCGCCAGAATGTTAAATTTAATTTCTAAAGATGTTCTTGCGTATTTATGGGTTGTTGATTTTCCATTATTTGAAAAAAGCAAAGAAACTGGCGCATTAGGAGCGGCTCATCATCCTTTTACTCGTCCGCTTAAAGAGGATATGGAATTATTGGATAAAGATCCGTTTAAAGTAAGATCGCATGCCTATGATTTGGTTTTAAACGGCGTGGAAATCGGCGGCGGCTCTTTAAGAATACATGAGAAAGATTTGCAGGAAAAGATTTTTACAGTTTTGGGAATATCAGAGAGTGATGCCGAGCGCCGTTTTGGACATATGCTTAAAGCCTTTGAATACGGAGCTCCGCCTCACGGCGGAATCGCAATGGGCTTGGACAGATTTGTGATGTTGTTGGCCGACGAGCCGAATATTCGTGAAGTAATGGCTTTCCCAAAAGACGGCAAAGGTCGCGATTTAATGCTTAACGCCCCTGCGCCGATTGATGAAAAAGAATTAAAAGAGCTTGGGCTTGGAATTAGAAAAATTGATTAAAAGTGGATTTAATAGTATAATAATAAATATGGAAATAAAATCAGAAAAAATTAGTAATAAAACACCAGAGTTAATAAAAAAAATTCCAGTTGAGGAATTTGATGATCCAGTTTATCAAAAAAATTTTAAAAATAATGATATTGCTAAAGAAGAAAAAGTTTTAAAAGATATACAGTCAGCCAAGGAAATACCGGAAAAAGAATATGAACAAATTAAAACAATGGCTGATTTTATTAAAATGTTGGAAGATAGATTAACTATCGCGGAGGATGTACAAGAAAAAAACGCAATCGCTTATAATTTATTGCGCGTGAAAAACGCTTTTGTTGAATTAAAAATCAAACCGGAAAAGTTTAAAATTGGCATTACTGAAGATGGCAAATGGAGCGCGTATAATAAAAATGTACAGGAATTTAGAGTTTCTAAAGAATTATTAGAGTCAGTTGAAGATTGTCGCGTAGATGCTAAAGAAATGAAAATTTCATTTAAAGAAGCGGAACTTGGAAAAGACGGAGTTGCGGATACCGGTTTTCAGCAATTAATTATTGAAAAATCAGGCGTTAATTCCGGAGAATATCACAAAGAAGAAAAATGGGGAGTAAAAAGAATATTTTGCAAATGGGGTGAGAAAAATGTTTTAGATTTAATTGATAAACCAAAAGAATTCGCTGATTTCTTTCTGAAAAAAGAAATTGAAAAACGATTAAAACAAGCAAGAAAAATAAAATCCAAAGACCTCGCGTCGTATTTGTCAAAGCAATTTGAAAAAGGCGCGCCAAAATTGTATCAAAAATTAAAAGCAAGCAATTATGATTTTTGCACGCGAACTAAAGAAATTATTTTAAGTTTGGAAAAAAACATATAATCTAATTTTAATTATTATCAAGTAAACCCCGTAGAAAGGCATCGCTTGTAGGTGGAATTAAACCACTGACTGCGATAAAATATAACACCTCCGACTTTGCCAGAAGTTTTTCTTTACGGGGTAAAATATTAATAATAATTAAATTTTTAAGACAAGTTATGCCCGAAGGGCGCTAACAGTAGTCAGGAATATTCAAATTCCTTGACTATAAAATATATGGAACAGCAAAATAACGCAAAATTCGCTTTTTTTTACATGTTAAGCCTTTTTTCTTTAATTTTTATGGCAATAGCTGTCGGTATGATTATTTTTCAGATAATCAACAAAGAAATTGTTGATATTATCACCGATTACAGAGGCCGCTATGAGCCGGACGCTTTGAAGTCCGGCATTTCTTCTTTGATTATCGCTACCCCGATATTTTTTATTACCATGAGGCAAATATATAAGAATTTGTTTTTGGGTATTTTAGACAAGGATTCGGCGATTCGCAAATGGCTTAGTTATTTTATATTATTTGTTTCCTCGGTTGTTATGATTATCTGGCTGATTATGACTATTAACAGTTTTTTAGATGGAGAGCTAACGTTCAAATTTTTTCTTAAGGCGCTTACAGCACTTGCTATTGCCGCCTCTATATTTACTTTTTATTTTTATGATATTAAAAGAAAAGAAGTTAAAGAGAAAAAAGATTTGATTATACGAATATATTTTTACGCGTCATTGATTGTTATTATTAGCGTGTTTATTGCTTCGTTGTTTGTGGTTGAGTCGCCTATGGAGACCAGAAACAGAAAAACAGATGAAGCGGTTTTAAATGATTTTAATTCCATTGATAATGCGGTGCAGAATTATTTTAGGGAAAAAGAAAGATTACCGGAGTCATTAACGATATTAAAAGATGAATTTCCATATATAACAGAAGACGATTTAAAACATCCAAGCTCTAACGAGAATTACGCTTATAATAAGCTTGAAGATAAAAAATATGAGTTGTGCGCCAGTTTTCTTACATCAAATATAAGCGATACTGATTTGAATGGATTTAATAAGGAAATGTGGCCGCATGACAGCGGCGCGCAATGTCTAAGTAGAAAAATTGAACAAATATACGAGCCAAGGCCACAGCTTTTAAGGTAAGATTTTTATATGTAGGCGCCGTAATTTTCAATTGCGGCGTTTTTGTTTTTTTCTATGATATAAATTTTTTGCGGTTTGCCAATCTAAATGATATAATTTTATTATGCGAATAAATAACTTAATAAAGAAAAAAGTCGCGCTATTTTGTTTGGCGATGTTTTTGATTTTGGCAGCTGGTTTTTTATATAAAAGTAAAAATTTAACAGATGAAATCGCAAGCGCTTATCAGGAGCGTCAATCGCTTGCTGTTTATGATCGCCAAAACAAGCTTATTTATCTTAAACCAAACGCTCTTGGCTATCGGGCTGAATATTCCAATCAAATATCCGCTGAATTTAAACGCTTACTGCTTATTAAAGAAGATAAATATTTTTATTATCACCCGGGAATTAATCCGATAAGTACAATGCGCGCTTTTAAAAATTATATTTTTGGAAAAGATAATTTAACATCCAGCACAATCACCCAGCAGCTGGTTAAAATTATTTTATCTACTGAAACGGAAAGAAATTTGAAAAATAAATTCAAGGAAGCCGTTTATGCTCTTGGCCTAGAAGCGCGCTTAAGCAAAGATGAAATTTTACAAATGTATGTTAATTCAGTTTATCTAGGTAATAAAGTACAGGGGGTTAAAAGCGCCTCACGTTTGTATTTCGGAGTCGCGCCGGAAATGTTAAGCAATGTCCAAATCGTGCGGTTGTTAATTGCCATAAGCAATCCGTCTAATGCAAATCCGTTTAGCGCCAATACCAAAGATGCTGTGTCGCGTTTATCACAGCGCTTAGATTTAGATATTGATTTAAGCCAAGATTTTGTTATCAAAGAAAACGAAAAAAAACAGCGCTTTGTGGAGTTTGTTGATTACGCGCGAAAAAATAATTATTTTGAATTGGAAAATATGAAAATCGCGAATTCTAAACATAATCAATTAACAATTGATCATGCGCTTACCAATAATATCCGCGAATTACTGCAAACAAATTTACAAATATTAATTAAAAAAGATGCGTCTAACGGCGCGGTCGCAGTTATTAAACTGCCTGAGAATGAACTTATTGCCATTGTCGGAACGCCTGATCCGACGCTTGATACGAACGGTTATCAAATAAATATGGCTGTGCGACCTCGTCCGATTGGCTCCACTGTAAAGCCTTTTATTTATCTTAAAGGATTTGAAAAAGATTTAAGACCTTTTACGCGCGTTGAAGATAAAGAATATAAATATACTATTCAGTCAGGCTTTGCTTTTTATCCGAAAAATTACGACTATGAATACAGGGGCGAGGTTGATTTGCATTACGCCTTGTCTAACAGCTTAAATGTGCCGACTGTAAAAGTATTTGAGCATGTCGGTATTAATGATTTTAATGAATTTTTATTATCGGATTTGGCATTCTCTCCAATACAGCCAATTGAAAATTATCAGCTGAGCATAGCATTGGGCGGTTTGGAAATGGATCTTTTGTCATTGTCTTATTATTTTACAATTTTTTCAAATAACGGTTATTTAAAACCTCTGGAATTATATCAAGACGGCGGATGGCCTGATTATCAAACAACATCAAAATTTATGCAAGACAAAAAAATTGTTGAAGAAAAATATGTACAGCTGATTAATAAAATTTTATCTGACAGAAAAACAGGTATAGAACAATTCGGAATGAAAAGCAATCTTAATCTTCCATATTCAAATTACGCGGTAAAGACAGGAACTTCGCGAGATTTTCATGATAGCTGGACTATCGGATATAGCCCTGATTTTTTAGTCGGGGTCTGGATTGGCAACAGCGCCAATACGCCAATGGATAAAATTTCCGGCCAAAGCGGAGCTGGACGCGTCTGGCAAGAAATAATGAACCTGCTCTATAATTCCGAATACAACAAGCAAACGCCTTTTGAATTTGATTTAATTACGGAGTTTAATGAAGACGGCAGTTTGGCTTACGGCTTGTATGGAGACGATTATTCCGAGCATGTTAATTTATTGTTAGATGATAGGTTGATTATAAATCCGCATGATGGTGATATATTTTTATTGGAAGAAGGCATGGGTATTCCTTTGAAATCCGGCAATAAAGTTGAGTGGCATATTGATGAGGTATTTTTTGAGTATGGCAATGAGGCTGTTTTTTTACCTGTTGAAGCCAGGACGTATAAGATTAAAGCTGTTGCTGATGGCGAGGTGGAGGAGGTTTTGATTTTTATTGATGGGGAATAAAAAAATGCCATAATATTTGACATTGTATCCCAAATGAGCTATTATATAAATATAATAAATTAAGCTAACAAATATATGAATAAATCAGCCATGATAAGGGCAAGGGTTGAAGAAAAATTAAAATTTGATGTTGGAAGAGTTTTTGAAAAACTCGGACTTTCAACAACCGAAGCCATCACTCTTTTTTATAAGCAAATAAAGCTTCATAATGGCTTGCCTTTTAGCGTAAAAATTCCAAATAAAACGACTAAGCGAATTTTTGCGGAAACCGATAAAAATAAAAATTTAATTAAAACAAAGAATTCAAAAAATTTATTTGATAATCTTGAAATTTAATGTTTACTCCGTATTATCACAAACAATTTAAAAAAGACATTAGAAATTGTAAGAAAGAAGGCAAAGAAATGAAGAAAATAAAGATTGTGATACGCAAATTACTTGAAAACAAAAACCTTGAGTCAAAATATAGATTACATAAATTGTCTGGAGTTTTTAAAAACAGATTTGAATGCCACATTCAGCCTGATTGGCTGTTGATATTTAAAAAAGATAAAGATAGCATAATTTTTGAAAGAACAGGCAGTCATTCCAAGTTGTTTAAATAGTTGGTGGTTTTTGGATGTTATATGTTTAAAATTTACAATGCAATACAAATCACAAAAATAATACAGGCGCAAAGGATATGATTATTCACAAGACGGTTTTTATTTTGTAACGATTTGTTGCAAAAACAGGGAAATGTTTTTTGGAAATATAAAAAATGAAAAAATGCAATTGTCGCAAATTGGAAAAATTGCGGAAAAATTTTATTTAGAAATTCCTGATCATTTTATAAATATAAAACTAGACAAATTCGTAATAATGCCAAATCATATTCACGGAATAATTGAAATTGATAACCGCATCCGTAGGAACAGGGCACTGCCCTGTTCGGCGCGTGAAAATCGCAAAAACGATAAACATTATAACAAAAATTATAAAACAACAGGCAAGGATGTGGATACGGATGGTAATTATTCAATGTTTGGACCATGTTACGCCAAAATCAATTTCTACAATTGTCGGTTCGTTTAAATCAATTACAACAAAAATCGTTAATAGGAAATTTTATGAAACAGGATTTGCATAGTAATCCAGATTTCATGACAGAATTATACGAAACGATAATGAATTAAACAAAATCAGGCAATATATTATGGATAATCCATTGAAATGGGAAATTGACAAAAATAATTTTGAAAATTTGTATATGTAATTTTAATAACACAATATCATATCGTAGGAACGCGCCGCGGCGCGTTCTGGCGAAATACCATATAAAATTTACAACCCCCGCCCCGGCATTCATGCCTGGGCGGTTATATTAGCAAAAAAATAAACAAAAAATAAAAAAGTAACTCCTCACTGAC
>JAGLIO010000012.1 GCA_023142915.1 Candidatus Parcubacteria bacterium
TATTTTTGGAAAATATTCGTTTTGAAAAAGGCGAGAAAGAGAACAGCGCGATCTTGGCTCGCCATTTGGCAAAATTGGCTGATATATATGTTAATGACGCTTTTGCCGTAAGCCATCGCGCGCACGCTTCAGTTAGCGCGATAAAAAAATATTTATCAAGCTACGCCGGTTTGCTTTTGGAAAAAGAAATTTTGCATTTGGAGAAAGCGCTAAATCCAGCTTGTCCGTTAATTCTGATTATTGGCGGAGTGAAGCTGGCAACAAAAATTCCTTTAATAAAAAAATTTCGGAAAAAGGCTCATCGTATTTTATTGGGCGGGGCGCTGGCAAATAATTTTTTCGCGGCTCACGGCTATGAAATCGGGCGTTCTTTAATTGAAAAAGAAAGCGTTGCATTTGCGAAAAAAATTATTAAGAAAGGCTGGGACAAAAATATTATTTTGCCGATTGATTTGCGAGTGAGCAATAAAAAAAGTTTTTGGGACGCGCATAATAAAAAAATAAATGAAATCGGAAAAAAAGATTATATTTTAGATATTGGCTATGGAACAGTTGATTTTTATAAAAAATATATAAAGAGCGCCGCTACTGTTGTTTGGAACGGCCCTATGGGAATGTTTGAAGAACAAAAATTCAAGCATGGCACATTATCTATTGCCAGATCTTTGGCAATTAATTCAAAAAAATCTGTTTTTAGCATAGTCGGCGGCGGAGAAACCATTGAGGCTTTAAAAATGACAAAAACAATCAATGACATAAATTGGGTTTCCACTGGCGGCGGCGCAATGCTCGCGTTTTTAAGCAAAGAAAAAATGCCGGGGATTAAAGGATTGATTTAGAGGATTGTGACTTATGTTTTTTTCTAAATTTATTAAATAACTATAATAGCTATGAATAATCTAAAAATAATAGTTGAAAAAATTTTTAAAAAAGATGATAGACTTTGGAATGAAGATAAAACAGAACTTAATCAAACTTTGTTTTTTGATTTAATAGAAAATATTGATGAGAATATAATTGATTTGCTTTTAAAAAACAGAAATACAAGAAAAAAGTTTTTTGTGAAGATTAAAGATATTTTTGTTTTTAAAGTAAATGATTTTAGATTTTTTATGGAAGAAAACAAAATTGATAATTCCTACACTAAGTATAAAAATCGGATTGGTTTAACTGATAGCGATAAATTTTTAAAAGATACTAATGATGTTGTTTTGGATTTTCCATATAAGGATTGTGTTTTGGAGGGTGGACAAAGCGACGAAGATGGGATGGACACTTATTTTGAGTATGAAGAAGAAAAAGTTAAAATTGTAAATAAAAAAAATGTAATAGAAAAAGCCGTATATAAAAAGAAACAAGCAAAAAGAAAAGAAGTGTTTTTTAATCAAGTTTTAGCAAAGGATGAAATTGACAGATTGCTTGACGATAAAGCATTTATTAATTGGAAAAGGCATGCTAAAAAGGGAGAAGAAGCAGTAAAAAAAATAAAAAGAGATGCAAACGGGACAGTAAAAGAAAATTTAATTATAAAAGGAAATAATTTATTAGCATTGCATAGCTTAAAAAGGCAGTTTGCGGGAAAAGTAAAATTAATATATATTGATCCGCCGTATAATACTGGAAATGACGGGTTTAAATATAATGATAATTTTAATCATTCCACTTGGTTAACTTTTATGAAAAATAGGCTGGAAGTGGCAAGGGAGTTATTGAGAGACGACGGAATTATTTTTGTCCAATGCGACGATAACGAGCAAGCATATTTGAAAGTTTTAATGGATGAAGTTTTTGGGAGAAATAATTTTGTTAATAATTTTGTTTGGCAAAAAAAATCTTCAGGCGGGCAACATTCTAATTTTGTTTTAGATTTTCATGAATACATTTTGGCTTTTACTAAAAATATAGTTAATTTAAATCCCTTTTTAATTAAAAGGAGTAAAAAACAGATGGAGTCATTTAAATATAGGGATGAATTTATTAAAGAGCGAGGAAAATATTTAGTAAGCCCTCTAAAATCTTGGTTAGATTATAGAAAGACTTTAATTTATCCAATTGAATGTCCAGATAAAAGCGTTATAAAAACACAATGGGTATGTAGCGAATCTACATACAAAAAATTAAAAATAGATGGAAGAATTGAATTTAAAAAAAATCAAGACGGCAAGTGGGCGGTTTACAAAAAACAATATATTTTTGATAGAGATGGCAAGGTTAAATCGCCGAGTTTGATTTTAGATGTTGCTCAAAATATTAACGGTACGAAAGAAATGCAAAAATTATTTGGAGAAAAAAAATTTGGTAATCCAAAGCCCGAGGCCTTAATTAAGAGAATTGTTGAGATGGCAACAAAAGAAAATGATATAATTTTAGATTTTTTTTCCGGAAGTGGAACTACTGGAGCTGTCGCCCATAAGATGAATCGCCAGTATATTTTAATTGAGCAGATGGGTTATATTAATGAATTGCCAGAAGCAAGATTGAAAAAAGTAATCGCAGGCGAGCAGGGCGGGATTTCAAAAGCTGTAAACTGGAAAGGCGGCGGAGATTTTATTTATTGCGAACTTGCCGAATTGAATGAAAAAGCGAAAGAAAAGATAAATAGTAGTAAAAGTTTAAAAGAATTAAAAAAACTTTTTGATATTTTATATAATAAATATTTTTTAAATTACAATTTAAAAATAAAAGAATTTAAAGAAAGAGTTATTAAGGAAGATAATTTTAAAAATTTATCTTTTGATGAACAAAAAAGAATGTTTTTAATAATGCTTGATTTAAATCAAATGTATGTTTGTAAAACAGAAATGGCTGATATACAATTCGGGATTGGCGAAGAAGATCAAAAATTAACTTATGATTTTTATAATAAAAGCAAGTAGCATGGCAGATATAAAAAATATATACGAAATAATTAAAAGCAAGGCTTATGATTTAAGGCTTCCTTTTCCGGAAATACCTGAATATATTTCAGAAAATTTGAAATACGGATTTTTTGATTGGCAAAAAGACGCTCTTGAAAACCTTTTAATTTTTCAAGCTGTTAAAGAAAAAGAAAATCCGAATAGCCCGACTCATTTGATGTTTAACATGGCAACCGGAACAGGCAAGACACTTTTAATGGCTTCCGCTATTTTGTATTATTATAAGCAAGGATATAGACATTTTATATTTTTTGTAAATCAAAATAATATTGTGGATAAAACAGAAAATAATTTTGTAGACAGTACTCATACAAAATATCTGTTCAAAGAAAAAATTATTATTGATAATAAAACGGTAAATATAAAAAAAGTTGAAACTTTTGGATATAATACAATCGATGTTGAAATAAAATTTACGACTATTCAAAAGTTATATAACGATATTCATCTGGAAAGAGAAAATCAAACTACTTTGCGCGATTTGAATAAAAAAAATATTATTATGCTCGCGGACGAAGCCCATCATCTTAACGCGGACACAAAAAATAAAAAAGGAGATAATTTGGAATTGGATTTAAAATTAGGGCTAAAAGAGAGTACAAGTAAAGACGAAATAGAAAAAAAGGGATGGGAGTACACGGTAATAGAATTAATTCTTAATAAAAGCGGGCAAAAAGAAAATAAAAATGTTTTATTGGAATTTACAGCCACAATCCCCGCAAATGAGCGAGTCGCTAAAAAATATGAAAATAAAATAATTTATAAATTCGGACTCAAAGAGTTTTTAAGCGCCGGGTATACTAAAGAAATAAATTTAATTTCATCAACACTTGATAAAAAAGATAGGATTTTGCAAGCATTGCTTTTTAGCTGGTATAGGCATAAAATCGCGATAAGAAATAATATCGCGAATTTTAAGCCGATAATACTTTTTAGAAGTAAAACTATTGAGAGCTCAAAAAATGATTATGAAGAATTTTTAAATTTAATAAGTAATTTAAAATTAAGTGATTTTGATTTTCTTAAAGAAATAGAAGCTAAAGTTAATCAAAGCAAAAATTTGTATGAGCAGGGCAGATCAAGAGTAAGGGATGTCTTAGAATTTATTAAAAATGAAAAAATACATATTTCTGAAATTGTTAATTTTATTAAAAATAATTTTTTAGAAAAAAATTTAATTATTACCAACTCTAAAGATAATAAAACAAAAAAAGAAAAAACAACAAGTGAACAAGAAAAATTATTAAATAATCTTGAAGATGACAATAACAATATTAGGGCAATTTTTACGGTAGCAAGGCTTACGGAAGGCTGGGATGTGCTAAACCTTTTTGATATTGTCAGGTTGAATCAAGGGCAGAATGTAGGCGGCACCCACAAAGGAAAAATACCCGAGGCTACAATTCAAGAAAAGCAGCTTATAGGCAGGGGTGTGAGGTATTTTCCTTTTAAGTTCGAAGATAAACAAAAAAATAAAAGAAAATTTGATGATAATTTAAAAAATGAATTAAGAGTTTTGGAAGAACTTTATTATTATACCTATGATGATCCAAATGATAAAGCCGGGCATAATTATATAATTGAGTTAAAAGCTGAATTGAAAAAAGACGGATATATTCAAGATAACAGAATTATCAAAACATTTGCGCTTAAAAAAGAATTTCAAGAAGGTTCTTTTTATAGAAATGTTAAAATTTGGCATAACAAACAAATAGATAATCCGGAAAGGAAGAGAAAGACGTTAAAGGATTTAAAAAAGGATTTTTTTGTTCCGTATAAAATTAAAAATTTACAAATTACGCAGTTTAGTGAAATTTTTAAAGATGAAGAGTATGTAGAAAAAATAATGGGAAAAAAAGGTCTTTGGGAGGTTAAAATTGGAAAAAATAACGATAAACAGTTAAAATTAAAAAATATAGAAAAACATATTTTTAGAAAAGCGATTAATATTAAAGCAAAACAAGAAAATACATTATTTCATTTTGATAAAATAAAAAAAGAATTAGAAATTAAAAGCGTAGAAGAATTGCTAAAAGATAATTTTTTTGGTGACTTTAATATAAAAATAATTGCTAATAAAAATCAGAAATACGACGATATTTCAAGCAGGGACAAATTAAATATAGTGTTAAAATTCTTAGAAAGTATATTTGCGGAGTTAAAAGATAATCTTAATCCAAAAATTGGGACTGATTTTATAGCAGGCGAGTTTAAGCAATTTTTTAATGAGCCAAAAATAAAAATAATTCAAAAAGATGCAGACTCGGAAAGAATTGCCGAAGAACTAAAAGAAGAAAAATGGTATGTTTTAGATTCATTTTACGGAACCGATGAGGAGCAGGCGCTAATTGATTTCATTAAAGAAACAATTGGAAATTTAGAAAGTAAATACAAAGAAGTTTATTTATTAAGAAATGAAGAAGTTTACAAAATTTATGATTTTGACAAAGGCAGAGGATTTCAACCCGATTTTATTTTATTTTTAAAAGGAAAAGATTTAAATAAATTTTATTATCAAATATTTATTGAACCCAAGGAAAATGAATTTATTGGCGAGGATATAACTTTTAAAAGCGGAAAAGAAGACTGGAAAGAGGTATTTTTAGAGCAAATATCTGAAAAATATGGATTTGAAAATATTGTAAAAGCAGAAAATTTAAATTATAGATTAATTGGTTTACCGTTTTTTAACAAAGATCATAACAATAAATTTAAAAAAAAGTATCAGAAAATATATAATTAAAATTAAAAATTTTATATGTTTGATCATCTAGACAATAAACAAAATAAAACAAACAAAGAAAATCATGAAAACAACCGCGCGGAAGATTTGAAAATTAAAAAAAATATTAGCCGTTTAAGCGGTGGGAGATCTAGCACTTTGGCAAATCATGGTCATAATAGCAAAAAACTTAACGAAAGAATTAAAAACTTGGAAAAAAAAGGAAAAAAAAGAGGAAAGTGTTTTTCACTAATCGGAATTATCGGTGGCCTCTTAATTGCTTTACTGGTAATGTATGCTATATATTTTTTATTACTGGATGTAATTAATATTAGCGGTAAAATTGATGAAAATACAGCTAATATTCCAGATATTTTAAAAAATATTAATAAAAAAGATATTCTTCCTATTTGGAAAAAATGCGAGCTTGATTCAGATTGCGCGGCAACAAGAAAAGGATGCTGTGAATGTTCGTCAGGCGGTTTTCAAGAAGCTATTAATAAAAATTATTTGGAAGAATGGAATAGTAAATTGAGTAATAATTGCCATACTGTTATTTGTCCGCAGTTATATAGATGCGAAGAGGGCTTGGCGATTTGTGATAATGGCGAGTGTATATTTAAGATTGGGGCTGTTGATGAATTTATTAAAGAAGAGTTGTTAGATTCTGATAATGACGGTTTAAAAGATTACGAGGAAATTAATGTTTATTTTACTGATCCGGAATTAAGCGATACTGATGGAGACGGGTATTCGGATGGAGATGAAGTTAATAATGGTTATAATCCTTTAGGAGAATAAAAAATAATAAATATAAATTTTAATTATAAATTCGTTTATGAGAAAAATAAAAAAAATTATCGCGCGAGAAATTTTAGACTCGCGCGGGTATCCTACAATTGAAACCAAAATAATTCTTGATTGCAAGCTAAGCGCTAAGGCAAGCGTTCCTTCCGGAGCTTCAACCGGAATATATGAGGCTTGTGAATTAAGGGATAATGATTCCAAAAGATATAGCGGCAAGGGGGTGTTAAAGGCCGTGAAAAATATTAATGAAAAAATATTTAAAGCTTTAAAAGGCACGGATGTTATGAAACAGGAGCAGATTGACGATATAATGATTAAGCTGGATGGGACAGAAAATAAAAAGAAGCTTGGCGCGAATGCCATCCTTTCGGTTTCTTTGGCTTGCGCGCGCGTTGCGGCAATGGCAAAAAAACAAGAATTATATGAATATATTTCCAAAACTTATAAAATAAAACAAAAAGAATATAAATTGCCAACCCCATCTTTTAATATTTTTAACGGCGGAAAGCATGCGGATACTAATTTGGATTTTCAGGAATTTATGATTTTGCCAATTAGGAAAATAAGTTTTAAGGAAAAAGTAAGAATGGGCGCTGAGATTTTTCATGAACTGGGGCAGGTTTTAAAAAAGGCAGGTTTTGATACGGATGTCGGCAACGAAGGCGGCTATGCGCCTGATATTTCATCCAGCATTCAGGCGGTAGAATTGATAATGGCGGCTATAATTAACGCCGGCTATGAACCGGGAAGAGATATCGGGCTGGGAACCGATGTCGGGTCATCCGAATTATATAATAAGGAAACAGGCAAATATATTTTTAAACTGGATAACGCGCAATATTCAGGCGATACTTTAATCAATTTATATTATGAATGGTTTAGAAAATTTCCTATTATTTCCATTGAGGACGGATTGGATCAGGATGACTGGGATGGATGGCGCGAGTTAAACAAAGAGCTGGGGCAAGAAATGCTTTTAATCGGCGACGATTTGTTTGTGACAAATATTAAGCGATTAAGAAAAGGGCTTAAAGAAAAAGCCGCAAACGCGATTTTGATTAAACCGAATCAGGTTGGAACTTTGTCGGAAACAATGGAGTGCATTAAACTGGCGCATAAGCATAATTACAAAACCATGGCATCGCACAGAAGCGGTGAAACTTGTGATACATTTATCGCGGATTTAGCGGTCGGAGCCAATACGGATTTTATAAAAGCGGGCTCCTTGTCGCGCGGAGAGCGGCTGGCAAAGTATAATCGTTTGATGGAGATTGAGGAAGGGTTATAGTCAATGCGTGAAACTAGCTATTGCAATATTAAGTATTTTTGCTATAATTAAGGCATAAAAATTTAATTATATATTTATGACTATTAAAAAAGCAATAATTATTTTAGTTGTTTTAGTGCTGGTTGGAGGTCTTGTTGCTTTTGCAATGCTGGGTAATAAACCTAAAACTATATATACTGCCGTAAGCATAGAAAAAAAAGACATTATTCAAACAGTCAGTGAAACAGGCACGATAAAATCAGCCAACGAAATTCAATTAAGTTTTTTAAATTCCGGAAAAATTGAGAAAATAAATTTTAATGTAGGCGATAAAATTTTAAAAGACGATATTATCGCTGGATTGGATTGTTCTGATTTATATATTAGAAAAGAAGAGTCAAAAGCGAATGTTGATGTTGCCAGGGCAAACCATAATAAATTATTGGCAGGAGCAACAAAAGAAGATATAAACATATCAAAGGCCGGCTTACAGCAGGCAAAAACAGCTTATGAGGCTGCTGAAAAAGAATTAGAAAAAAATAAATTATCCGTTAATGAAAATATCGCGCAAACAGCAAAAATTTTAGCGGATTTAAAATCATCCGAACCAAGCACCGTAACCGCGGCTGAGCAAGCAATTATTAATGCTGAAATCGCGCTTAAAAATACAAAATCAACATATCAATCAACAATTGATAATTATACTGAAAACGGCTTAATTGTTGTTGAGGACAAACTGTCAATTGCCAATAACGCGCTTGATGAAATTGACCGGACGATTAATGATGAGGATTTGAAAAATTATATTAGCGTAAGAAATATCAGTTATTTACATAGCACTGAGAGCGCATATACAGACGCTTTGGATTTATTGGCGGCAGCGCAAAGCAGCTTGGAAGCGGCAAAAAACGAACGAATTTATAACAATATCACAAAAGCGCTTTATGACGCGGGAAAAGCTTTGGATAAAATATTTTCTTCTTTATCATATTGCTATAGTGCGCTTGAATATACGGTAACATCTTCCGTTTTGACTCAAACGAGTCTTGACATTTTTAAGGCAAGCATAAGCGCTGATCAAACTTTAACGGCAGCTGCTATTTCCTCTGTAAAAACAGCTAAGCAAAATATTGAAACAGCTCTAATTAATTATGAAACATATACCGCAAGCGCGGAAAACATTTTAAGCCAGGCTCTAGCCGCTTATGACGACTCTTTGAGATTAGCTGAAAATAATTATTCTTCCGCGCAAATAAACGGTGAACAGCAAATTACAACCGCGCAATCAAGAACTGATTCAGCTTTTGAAGCTTGGCAAGTGGCGCAAAGCAGGTATAATCAAGTGGTAGCTCCCGTAAACAGGCATGATATTTCGGTTTCTTTAGCAAGGATAAAACAGGCGGAAGCATCATTAGCTTCGGCAAATAAAAACATAGACAATTGTTTTATTAAAGCGCCGATTAACGGCACTATAACAAAAATAAATTTTGAAATCGGCGAACAGCCCGGAATTGGCAGTCCTGTGATTTCTATGCTCGGGAGTAATAATTATGAAATTGATGTTTTGATTTCCGAAGCTGACATTACCAAAATTAACAGAGACGATTTTGCCAGTATTACATTAGATGCTTTTGGCGAAGATATAATATTTTTGGGCAAAGTTGATTTTATTGAGCCGGCTGAAACCGTTATCCAGGATGTAATTTATTATTTAGTAACAATAATTTTTACTGAAAGCAAAGAAAAAAACGCTTTTTTATCTAATGTAAAATCCGGCATGACCGCCAACATTGATATTACCACTGATAAAAAAGAAAATGTTTTAGCAATGCCTGTTCGGGCTATTGTTGATAAAAACGGCCAAGGCAAATTTACCAGAGTTCTAATTGGAGAAAATATTGAAGAAAGGCAAATTACCCTAGGTTTAAGAGGCGACGGAGGATTGGTTGAGGTTTTGTCAGGTGTGAAAGAAGGGGAGAAAGTTGTTACCTATATTAAGGAAGAATAAAATAATTAAAAATTTTAATATTAATAAAAAAATATGGGATTTGAGACACTAGATAGTCAAGAAAATTTAAAATTTCAAGAAGCCATGTCTATAATATCTGATGTTTTAGGCAAGAATAAAGAAAAAATAACTAAAGGATTTGGCGAGGTGGCCGAAGATTAATAAAAACAAAAATATGGAAAAAAATAATTATAAGCAAAAATTAGAAAGTTTAATTACAAATTCAGATCTTGATAAAAACGACAAAGGTCTTTGGTCTTTATTTATTGCCATTGCTCCGCCGGAAGAAGACGAGGCCGTGTTTGAGGCTGTAAGCGAGAGTGATGATAATTTGAATTTATTAACAAACCATTTGCAGGGCAAGATATTCAGCATGCAAAATATTAATAAAGACAGTTGGGAAAAATTAGTGGAGAATAAGGCAAAATTTTCTTCTTTTTTAAAGAGTTTGTATTAATTAAAATAATATATTTATTTTATGAGTGAAATTATCAGAAAAGAAAAAGAGATTCAAAAAATTGCCAATCAAATTAAAAAAATATAATTGGACAGAGATATTCCTTTGGATATTTTGGCTTATACCTCTCAGGAAATAAAAAAATAAATATTTCTTGGGGATTTTTTTATTAAAAATATTATGCAACAAGAAAATTTTCTTTATTATGCTATAATAAAAGAAGAAAGTATTATATTTAATTAAAAATATGGTGGATAACAATATTAATCTTGGAAAAGAAAAACAGTTTGAAAGATTGGATAGTTTGGTTGAGAAACAAGGCGCTAAAAAGGAATACGCGCCAGAGACTAAAGAAAGCAGGGAAGGCGAGTTAATTGAAGAAACAGCGGAAGACCGCGAGGTTGATTTGTCTAGTGAAGAAAAAGGAGAGGGCGGTGAGATGGGAGGAATAGTGGCGGTTAGCCGGCAAAGAAAAGCCAAGCAAGTACGGATGAAAAAAATAGAATCTGTGCTGGAAAAAGGCTTGGATGATATTTATTTGGCAATGCCTAAAGAAAATCGAGAAAAATTCAAGCAAGAAGGAGAAAAAACAGTTGTGGAAATTAATGATTTATTTGAAAGGGGCAAAGCTACGATGAAAAAAATTGTAAATTTAATTAAAAAATGGCTTGGCAGCATTCCTGGAATTAATAGGTTTTTTATTGAGCAGGAAGCAAAAATTAAAACTGACGAAATTATTAATGCAAATATTAAAAATGATTAAATAGTATGCCAAAAAAACAAAAAAACAAAAATGATAAAAGCGAAATAACAGTAAATTTAAAAGAATCAAGCTTGGCTGAATTTACAAAGCGTCCGCTTCCAAATGAAAAAGAAGTGGAGGAATTTGATAAAATTATTAACGAAGAAGCGGAAACGGCTCAGCCGTTAGAAGAAGAAGTTGATGAGGAAATTGAAGAAAGCTTAAATGAGATATATCAAGATGAAAACGGTGAAATGGTTGATGTGAAAAAAATGGATGTGAAAAAACGCCATGGTTTGGTTTTTTGGTTTTTTTCTTTTTTAATAACAATTGTTTTAATCGGCGGCGGAGCGTATTGCGGATATAATAATTTATATTTGCAAAGCGGAACCGACGCTACGGCAGTTGATTTTTTTCTTGAGGGAGAGACCGAAGTCGCTGCCGGCGAGGAATATTTTTATACTTTGCGCTATAAAAATAATAGCAATACATCCATAAAAAATATCTATATTCAAGTAAATTATCCGGAACATTTTAGCGTGTTGGATGTTTATCCAGAGGCTAAAGCCGAAAATAACGCGGTATGGGAAATTGAATTTTTGCCTCCGCATTCAGCAGGCAATATTAAAATTAAAGGCATGATGCTCGCGGTCAAAGATGAAACAGGTATTATGTTTGCGGAGATGAGTTATAGCCCTGAAAATTTTTCTTCGGAATTTAAAAAAGAAGCTTCAATAAATACCGTTATTAACGATATTGGAATTGATTTTGATTTTGATTACGCAAACAGTGTTCTGGTTGGTGAGACAGAAGAATTAATACTTCATTTCAATGCCAAGGAAAATAATTTTTTAAATAATTTTCGTTTGACTCTAGAGCCGAAAGAAAATGTGGAAATATTAAGTTATATCGGAGAAGGCAGGGAAGAATTAGCTGTTTTTAAGCAAGAAAGGCCGGGAGTATGGCAAATTAGCGAAGTCGGGCAAGACGAGGTGATATTGCCCATAAGAATTAAATTCCTGGAAA
Organism: Candidatus Parcubacteria bacterium; assembly: GCA_023142915.1. Lineage (GTDB taxonomy): Bacteria > Patescibacteriota > Patescibacteriia > Patescibacteriales > UBA12075 > JAGLYP01. Next base: position 11,948 of record JAGLIO010000012.1, read on the forward strand.
AAGAAACGGAAAAAGAGGAATTGCATTTTAATTTTGAATACAGGCGCGATGATGAAAATTACACAAAATTTAAAGATGAAATTTTAAATTTTGAAGTAATGAAAAGCGATTTGAATTTAACTTTAATTATAAACGGCGCCCGTGAAGATAAAGGAGTTAATTTCGGCGATATTTTAAATTATTCAATTGTTTACAAAAATAAAGGCGAGACAGAAATGAAGAATGTTGTAATCATGGCGGTTTTGGAAAGCGATTTTTTGGATTGGACTACTATGCAATTTGACGCGAAAGGCAAGGAACGGGGCAATACCATAACTTGGACAAAAGAAGAAATTCCGTCTTTGGCGTCTGTGGAACAAAATCAAGAAGGCGTTATTGATTTTTCAGTGGAAGTTATGAAAGCGGCAACAGCCGGAAATGATCAAGAATACCAAATTAAAAGTTACGCGCAATTCAGCATAAGCCAATTCGGTGAAGAGGAAAAAGAAGGGGTGGAGGACGATGAAGAGCCTGCCAGTATTGAAGATAACTTAAGCAATACCATCATAAACACTATTAACAGCGATCTGGAATTAAGCGAGGCAATTAAATATTTCAATGAAGATAATATTCCTGTTGGCACTGGTCCTCATCCGCCAAAAGTGGGCGAGGTTACCAGCTATAAGGTGTATTGGAGTTTAAGCAACAACTTGCATGAGTTAAAAGATTTAATAATTAAAGTTAAATTGCCGGAATATGTGGATTGGGATAATAAAAACAGAGCGACTGTGGGCGAGATAAAATATGATGAAGTCTCGCAAGAAGTTCGTTGGGAAATCGGTCGTTTGCCTGTTACTGTTTTTCAAGCCAGCGGTGAATTCAGTATAAGCGTAACGCCTTCGGAAGATGATAAAAATAAAATCATGGTTTTATTGCCGGGCTCAGAAGCTACGGCAATAGACGACAAAACCAAAGCAGAGCTAAGCAAAACAACCAAAGCCAAAACCACTAAATTGGAAGATGATTCAATCGCGCAAGGGGATGGGATTGTGGAGTAGGTTTTTTAAAAAATGTTTAAAGTTATTCACAAATCAGATAAAACCAAATTAAGAATTGGCGAGATAAAAACAAAACGCGGAGTTATTCAAACTCCGTTTTTTATGCCGGACGCGACCAGGGCTGTTGTAAAAAATACTTGTAATGAAGAATTAAAAAAAATTGGTCTTGAGGCGATGGTTGTTAATACTTATCATTTGTATTTGCAGCCCGGCATGGATTTAATTAAAAAAGCCGGCGGGGTTAATAAATTTATGAATTTTAGCAAGCCCTTGCTTTCAGATAGCGGAGGTTTCCAGGTTTTTTCTTTAATTCATCGTTCAAAGGAAATGGGGAAAATTTATGATACGCATGTTGAATTCAAATCGCCAATAGACGGGTCTTGGCACGAGCTAACACCGGAAAAATCAATACAAATTCAGTTTGATTTAGGTGTTGATATGATGGTGTGCTTGGATGACTGTCCGCCAAATGAATTTTCCCGCGAGGATTTGGAAGATAGCGTTGATAGAACAATAAAATGGGCAGGCAGATGTAAAAAAGAATATTTATCGCAGATTAAAAAAAGAAAAATAAAAGCAGAAGAAGCACCTTTGCTTTTTGGTGTCATACAAGGCGGAGCTGAGTTGGATTTGCGTGAAAAATGCGCTCGTGAATTAATCAAGCTTAATTTTGACGGTTACGGATTCGGTGCTAGGCCGGTTGATAAAGACGGAAATTTTTTAGAAGAAGTTTTGCAATTTACAGCTGATTTAATTCCTGAAGATAAGCTTCGCTTTGCGCTTGGAATCGGTACTCCAGAAGATATTGTCAGGTGCGCGAACATGGGTTGGGATATGTTTGATTGCGTTATTCCGACTCGGGAAGGGAGGCACGGGAGGCTGTTTCGGATGTCGGATGTCGGATGTCGGATTTCTGATTTTAATAATAAATTTTATAGTTCAATTAATATAAATAACGCTAAGTTTGCGGATGATTTTAATCCCATAAATTTAAATAGTGAATTGTTAGAGTTGAGGGAATACTCGCTGGCTTATTTGCATCATTTGTTTAAAATTAAAGATCCGCTTGGCGCGCGGCTTGCCAGTTTGAATAATTTGGAGTTTTATAATAGGTTGATGTTGGGTATTCGTTAATTTATTTTTTTTGACATTTCAATAAATGTATGCTAACAATACTATATAAAATTGAAAGAATAAATAAAATAAAAACATATAAAAAAAGGAGGTTAAAATGAGTTTATTAAAAAGTATTTGGGCGATATTAACACATAATGGAGCGCGTTCAGATATTGAAACTGCAATTATTCTTATTTTATCTGTAATTTGTACGATTTTGTTTATGTGGCATGGGATTAAAAAGTCCAATGACAAACAACGAAAAAATATGATAGAAAGTTTAGGACATGAAGAATATTTAAGGTTTAAAAAGGAAAATCCTGGCACGCCGTAAATGCCATTATTAACAAAGAAAAATGGAGCGATCTAACATCGCTCCTTATTTTTTGTTAAAATTTTTTATTTTATTAAAAATATGTTATAATATAAGAAGAAAAATAATAAATTAATAAAATCTAAATTTTATGAATATCGCAATAAACGGCTTTGGCCGGATTGGCCGGGCAGTATTTAAAATAATGCTTGAAAATAAGAAGGATTTTAATGTTGTGGCAATTAATGACTTAACCGACACAAAAACCTTGGCGCATTTATTAAAATATGATACTTGTTACGGGAGGTATGAGAAAAATATTGAATGTAGTTCTGATAGTATTAATGTTTCCGGAAAAAAATATAAAATATTGGCTGAAAAAGATCCAGCTCAATTGCCATGGAATGAAATGGCAATTGATATTGTCTTGGAATGTACAGGTAGATTCAGAACAAAGCAGAACGCTGGCATGCATATTAAAGCAGGAGCGAAAAAAGTAATAATTAGCGCGCCTGGAAAAGGCGACGGCATCAAAACAATAGTTCTGGGCGTGAATGAGAAAAAAATTAATAAGAATGACAAGATTATTTCCAATGCTTCTTGCACGACAAACTGTTTGGCGCCTGTTACGCAAATAATCAAAGATAATTTTGGCATTAAAAAGGCGGTAATGTCCACAATTCATTCCTATACCGCTGATCAAAATTTAGTTGACGGACCGCATACTGACCTGCGACGAGCAAGAGCGGCAGCGCAAAATATTATACCGACTACGACAGGGGCGGCAATTGCCACTACGCAAACTATTCCGTCTTTAAAAAATAAATTTGACGGTATGGCAATTCGCGTGCCGACTCCTGTCGGGTCTTTGGTTGATGTTTGTTTTATTACAAAAAAGAAAACAGACGAAAGACAGGTTAATCAAGCATTTAAAAAAGCGGCTCGCGGCGCTGTTTATAAAAATTATATTGAAGCATCGGAAGAGCCTTTGGTGCTTGCGGATATAGTGAAAAATAGCGCAAGCGCGATTGTTGATTTAAATTGCACCAAAGTGGTTGACGGCGACTTGGTAAAAGTGATTGCCTGGTATGATAATGAATGGGGCTATGCCGGCAGGTTGGTTGATTTGTGCGGGTATATTGGGAGGAAGAAATATATATAGCATTAATAATTATAAAATTAAAACAGTTATGTTCCCATTAACCCATATTTACTGCTCAAAACAAATAGCGAATAATGCAAAAACTCTTTTATTATATGGTTCAGTATTTTCTGATATTCCGGTGGTTGGAATTATAGATTGGGATATAATGGAAACTAAAACAGAAGAATTTTCTGGTTATATTAAGAAAAATTATCCAGGTTTAATTGATTTTGCTGAAGGATTGTTACTGCATGAAAAACCAATAGGCATAGATAGATTTGTGCATGGTAAAAATGGATACGCCTATGTCAAAGGGAAAAAAATTTTGAAGCAAATTAAAGAATATTTTCCTAAAAATTCTTTAACTACAGCTCATAATTTTATTGAATTTGCTGTTGAAATATTACTGGTTGAGAATACGCCAAATTTAATAAATGAAATAAAGCCTATACTGAAAACAGCAAATGACAATATAAATCAAATTTCAGAAGTATTCAGTGAATTTTTTAATTTAGAGATAGGTAAAACAAAAAATTCAATAGAAGAATTTAATAATTTTTTACTTAAAATGGATTTGTCATCACGAGATAAATCCATACAGTTTTATACGCATTTAATAAACAAATTAAAAAAAAACAATTACTCCGAAGAAGTAATAAAAAAATTATTAACAGAATCAATTGATTGTGTTAAAGAAGATTATTATGAATTTTTTCAAGATGTAATTGTTAAATGTAAATTTGATAAAAATCATGGGTTATGATATATGACATAATAAATTTAATCTTTTATATGTCATTCATGTGTTAAAGATTTCTACGATTAGGTGGTGTGATGATCTTGGATATGATTCTGAAGAATGTATAAATATCGCAATTTACTGTCAAAAGAAATTTCAAAAATAATTTTTAAAATTTGTATTCTTGTATGGCTTTATGTTATAATAAAGATGTTATAAAAAAGAAAAAACCGCCAATAATTTTGACGGCTTTTTCGTTGAGAAAGAGCGACCTTCGGACAGAACCTTAGGTGTGCTTTCTCATCGTGATAATTATATTATAGCATATATAATATAAAAAACAAGTTAAAATTTTTGTTTTAAATAAAATGACTTATTTTAGTCAAAAATATGTTAAATTTTATAAAGATTTTTTTAGTTTTACTTTTTCTATTTCCAACAGTAGCCAGCGCTTCCAGTTTGCGCTTGGTTTCTGATTTGGATGCTTATGGTCCGGGGGATAATTTCGCGGTTGATGTTTTGATTGATAATGTTGAAATGTGCGTGAACGCAATGTCAGTTACTCTTGATTTTCCCAATGATTATTTAAGCATGGTTGATTTTATTGAGGGCGAATCTTTGATTAATCTGTGGATGGAAAAACCTGGGCAAAAAGAAATTACTAAGGCTAACGCAAAAGGCAATATTACGTTTATCGGCGGAGTGCCGGGCGGTTATTGTGGGCATATTCCCGGAGACCCCGGAAAAAGCAATCTAATTGCCAGATTAATTTTTGCAATCCCAAGATTTATTATAAGCGATGTTGAGCGTGATGAAGCACGGATTGATTTTTCGGGCAGTACAAAGATTTTATTAAATGACGGTTTTGGCACAGAAGATAATATTGAAACAAATGGAATTAAGCTTAAAGTTTTAAGCAGCTCGGTTTTAAAATCAGGCGAATGGAAAGAGCAAATTAAAAACGATAAAATAAAACCGGAGCCTTTTATTATTGAATTAAGGCAAGACATTGGGGTCTTTGAAAATCAATATTATATCAACTTTTATACAAGCGATAAACAGTCCGGAATTGATCGCTATGAAGTTTTGGAAATTAAACAGGGATTTGAAGCGGGAGATGTTTCAAAATTATCTTGGTGGGATAAAATAACAGGCAAAAAGCCGTATATTCCCGAATGGAAAGAAGCCGCGATGCCGTATTTATTGGAAGATCAAAATTTGGAAAGTACGATTAAAGTTAGAGCGATTGATAAGGCGGGCAACGAGCGCTACGTGGAATATGTTCCGCCGGAAGAACTGCGAATCAAGACTGAAAAAACTTCAAATAATTTGCCGTATATATTATTATTTATAGCAGGAGTTCTTGTTATATTAATTTTATTGATTTTTTTAATAATAGCTATTAAAAAGAAAAAGAATGTTCAAAAAAATAAGGAGGAATAAATCAAAAATTAAATTTTTAATAGTTTTATTATTTTTGGTTTTTAATTTTTCGCAAATCAAGGAAGCTAAGGCCGCCAGCGCTTCTTTATATTTAGCTCCAGCAGCCGGAACTTACGTGATCGGTAGTACTTTTTCTATTTCAGTTAAAGTGAATTCCGGCGGTGGCGAAGGCATTAACGCGGCCGAGGGCGTGATAAATTATGACACCAATCTTCTTGATGCGACAGCAGTTTCCAACAGCGGTTCTATTTTTCCGTTTTGGACCGTTCAGCCTGCTATTTCCGGCGGAGCTATACGTTTTGGCGGTGGATTGCCGCCGCCGGCTTATATCGGTACGGCTGGACATATAATTAAGATTACGTTTAAAGCAAAAAAGGCCGGCAAAGCGGCAGTTAGGTTCGTTTCCGGAGCGGTTTTGGCAAATGACGGCAAGGGTACTAACATATTAGCCAGCATGGGCAGCGCCAGTTATGTTATTTCGCCAAAAGTTGATGCCCCAAAACAGGATACAGGCGATAAGCAAATTAAGCAGGAGTCAAAAATACCGGAAGAAGAATATAATAAACCCATAATAAAATCTTCTACTCATCCCAAGGAGGAAATTTGGTATAACAATAATAATGTTAAATTTTCATGGGAACTGCCAAGCGGAGTAACAGGCGTAAGCATCGGTTTTGACCAAGAACCAACAAGCGACCCCGGACCAAAATCAGACGGAGATTTTAATAGCAAGGAATACGAAGACACTGAAGACGGTATTTGGTATTTGCATCTTAAATTTAAAGACAGTAGAAAATGGGGGACAATCGCGCATTATAAAGTTATGATAGATACTGAAGCGCCACTTCCTTTTGAAATAACAATTCCGGAAGTTGAAATCGGCGAATGGCCGGTAATGCAATTCAATACCAAAGACGAAAAATCAGGCTTAAAAAAATATGAAATTTTGATAGGAACTTTGGATGGAGATGCTTATGAACTGGAAGCTGGCAAAACTGAATTTCAGTTAAGAGATTTAAATGTCGGAAAGCATACGGCAATAGTAAAAGCAATTGATAATGCCGGAAATGAGCGGGTAGCATCGGTTAATTTTAGCATTAACGCTTTGGAATCTCCCAAAATTAAAAATTATCCAAGAGAGATAAAGCCAAATGACAATTTTTATGTAAACGGCACAGCGCCAGCGGACAGCGAGATTTTACTTTTTATTCAAAAAAGCAATGGCGATGTTTACGAGGATGCCGTACGCAGCGATGTAAATGGCGATTGGTTTTATTTAAGTTTGGAAAAGTTTGATAAAGGCAGATATATTTTTTGGGCTGTAGCGAAGAATAAGAATGGGATTGAAAGTATCCCAAGCAAAAAAATTAGTTTTTTAGCAACTCCGCCCGTGTTTGCCGTAATCGGTTCGTTTGTAATAAATTATTTTACGGTTTTAGTTAGCTTGTTGTTTATGATTTTCTTAATCATTGCTTTGATATTATTTATATTTATTGCCATTAAAAGAAAATTAAGAAAAGAAACAATTGAAATAGAACAAGTTTTGCATGATAATTTAGAAACTTACGCGAAAGATATTGATAATGAATTTTTAAGATTAAGCAAATACGAAAGAAAAGTTGGTTATAAACAGGAGAAATTAAAAACAAAGACAATTCTTAAAAAGAAAATAGAATTAGCTGAAAAGAAAATTTTAAAAGAAATTAAAGATGTGGAGGATATTGTGAAATAAAATAACAAAATCATGAAAGATCAAAAGCAAGAAAAAAATATTCCCAAACATCTCGCGATAATTATGGACGGCAATCGGCGCTGGGCAAGAGAAAGAAATTTGCCAACTTATGAGGGGCATTTGCGAGGTTATGAAAAATTAAGATTAATTCCTGAAACATTTTTTTCCTATGGAGTGGAAATTGTAACAGTATATGCGTTTTCTACTGAAAACTGGAATCGCGCGAGAGAAGAAGTGAATTATTTAATGAAACTGACTAAAAAAGCGCTTCAAGAAGATGTTGAATATTTTAATGAAAAAGAAATTAAAATTTTACTGTCAGGGCGTATTGACGAATTGCCGGGAGATTTGCCCAATGTTTGCAAGGAAATTCTTGATTCTACAAAAAATAACAATAAAAGCATTTTAAATATATGCTTGAATTATGGTGGCAGAGCTGAAATTATTGATGCTATTAAAAAAATGATGAAGAAAAATGTTAAATTAGAGCAGATCCATGAAGGGCTAATTAAAAAATATTTATATCAAAGCGAATTGCGCGATCCGGATATTATTATCAGAACTTCCGGTGAAAATCGCTTGTCAGGATTTTTGTTGTGGGAATCAGCATACAGTGAATTATTATTTATAAAAAAATATTGGCCGGATTTTGAAAAAAAAGACGTGGAATTTATTTTAAATGAATACGCTAACCGCAATCCGCGATTTGGAGGAAAATGAATATAACTAATATGTTTATTAAATTAATTATTAGCATTTATGAATTTTTTGGATAAAATATTCGGTGATCCAAATGAAAAAGTGATAAAAAAATTAGAGCCGATTGTTGATGAGATTAATTCCTTGGAAGAAGGGTTTAAAAAGATGAGTGATGAGGAATTAAAGAGCAAGACTCTTGATTTTAAGGATCAATTGAAAAAAAGCGAGAACACAGATAAAACACTAGATGAATTATTGCCTGAGGCTTTCGCGGTTGTTAGAGAAACAAGCAGGCGCGTACTGGGAATGCGCCATTTTGACGCTCAATTAATCGGCGGCATAATTTTGCATCAAGGCAAGATCGCGGAAATGAAAACAGGCGAAGGCAAGACTTTAACCGCGACCCTGTCGCTTTATTTAAACGCTTTAACAGGCAAGGGAGCGCAGTTAATTACGGTAAATGATTATTTATCGCAAATTGGCGCCGGTTGGATGGCAAAAGTATATCACGCTCTTGGGCTTAGCATCGGCGTAATTATTCATGATTCCGCGCTTGTATATGATCCTGAATTTACTGATGAGTCGCAGTATGACGAAAGACTCAGGCATTTTCGCAAAACTGAACGCAAAAACGCTTATTCCTGCGATATTGTTTATGGCACAAATAATGAATTCGGATTTGATTATTTAAGAGATAACATGGCGCAAAATTTAAGCGATCAAGTACAAAGAGATTTGAATTATGTAATTGTTGATGAGATTGACTCAATTTTAATTGATGAAGCGCGCACGCCTTTGATTATTTCAGCGCCGGCCGAAGAATCAACAGACAGGTATTATAAATTCGCGCAGTTGGTGGGAAGACTTAAAGAAAATGAAGATTATAATGTTGATGAAAAAATGAAAGCCGCTACTTTGACTGAAAACGGAATTACGCGCATGGAAAAATTTTTAGGCGTAGACAATATTTATACAACCGGCGGCATTCGCGAAGTGCATCATATTGAGCAAGCCTTAAAAGCGCATACGCTTTTTAAAAAAGACAGGGATTATGTCGTGCAGGAGGGCGAGATAATAATCGTTGATGAGTTTACCGGACGCTTAATGCACGGCCGCCGTTATAGCGAGGGTTTGCATCAGGCGATTGAAGCTAAAGAGAACGTAAAAATTCAGCGAGAATCCCAGACATTGGCGACCATTACTTTTCAAAATTATTTTCGCATGTACAAGAAGCTGTCCGGTATGACCGGTACGGCCGCCACTGAAGCGGAAGAATTTTCAAAAATTTATAAACTGGATACGGTAATTATTCCAACGCATAAGCCCAACGTTCGCAAAGATGAAAATGATTTGATTTATCGCACGGAAGTTGGCAAGTATAAAGCCGTTATTGAAGACGTAAAAAAACGCTCAGAATCCGGGCAGCCGATTTTAGTCGGAACGATTTCAATTCAAAAAAACGAGTTTTTGGTGTCTATGATGGAGCGCAAGGGGCTCAAGCCGAATGTTTTGAACGCTAAAAATCATGAAAAAGAGGCTCGTTTTATTGCCGAGGCAGGCAAGCCCGGAGCGATTACTCTTGCAACCAATATGGCCGGCAGGGGAGTTGATATTGTACTTGGTGGGGTGGAGCCCAAAAAGAATACACCTGAATACGCGGAATGGCAAAAGGAACATGAGAAAGTAATTCAAGCCGGGGGCTTGCATGTAATTGGCACGGAAAGACATGAGTCGCGCCGGATTGACAATCAGCTTAGGGGGCGCGCCGGACGGCAGGGAGACGCCGGATCTTCGCGGTTTTATGTTTCCATGGATGATGATTTAATGCGGATATTCGGCGGCGACCGCATGAAAAATATTATGACGACTTTGAATGTTCCCGAGGATATGCCGATTGAGAATCGTTTGATTTCACGTTCCATTGAATCGGCTCAGCGCAAAGTTGAGGGAAATAATTTTGATATCAGGAAACATTTGGTTGAATATGATGATGTAATTAATAAGCATAGGGAAGCGATATATAGAAAAAGAAAACAGATATTACTGCTATCGGAATCAGAGGAATCTAAAAAGCCGCCAGATACTCAAAACAACAAAAAACAATATAATTCTCTTTCGGAAATTATTTTGGAAAATATAGAAAACGAAATTGAGCAAGTGGTTAGTTTTCATACTGCCGCCGAGCATATTAAGGATTGGAATTTAGATGAAATTACGCAGGTTGCGTCCACTATTTTCCCAGTGGAGGAAAATTTAAAGCGCGATATTGGCAAATTTACAGAAGACAATGATAAACTTGATAAAGCCAAGGCGCGCACGGCAATAATTGAGCATTTGGTTGCAATAGCCGAAAGAAAATATAAGAAAATGGCTGATATGGCGAAAGAACTGGGAATTGAATGGAATAGATTGGAAAAATCGGTTTTAATTCGTTCAATTGATACGCTTTGGGTTGAGCACTTGGAAGCAATGTCAAGCGTTCGTCAGGGTATCGGCCTTAGGGGTTATGGACAGCGCGATCCGCTCGTAGAATACAAAAAAGAGGCTTATCGGCTTTTTAATGAACTTAATAATTTAATCAGCAAAGAAACAGTTTATTCCATATATAAAGTCGGCAACGCTCAGCAAGAAGCGGTTACCAGCCAATTTAACGCGCCCAGCCTTATGGATTTGGCAAAAAATTTCAGCGCTTCGGCTAAAATCGCCAATGGCAGTACTTCTTCTTTTTCCGGTTTTGGCGGTGGTAATAATAAAAATAATGGCAAGGCAAGCGTTTTTTCTGAACCGCAGGCAAAGGTCAGAGATGAGAGCGGAAAAAAAGTCGGCCGCAACGACCCTTGCCCCTGCGGGAGCGGAAAGAAATATAAGAAATGCTGCGGGACATGATTTTTCGTTTTACACGGCTTATAATAATATTGACATAAGCAAAGAACCTTGCTATTATGCAATAGTGATATAAGCATTGTTTAATAATTACAAGTTATACCCTGAAGGGCATTTTATGCCCAAAGGGCAATAGCAGTAGTCGGGAATATTTAAATTCTTTGACTATAAGTTTTTACTCATAAAAATATTATATATGGCAAAAAGAAGTACTGGGGTTGGGAAGAAGAAAAAAACACATTCTCATAAAACCGCGAAACGACTTGAAATCAAGCGAGTTATGCTTGAGGAAAAGGCTAATAAAAAAAAGCGTAAATAAATTCACAAAACCCCGGGAACCCCGGGGTTTTGTTTTCTTTTCCGCCGTTTAGGCGTTAAAACTGATTATTTTGGAGGCGGCGGCACCATGCAATAAGACATTCCTTCGTTGCCGCTAGCGTCAATTGCGTAAATTATAGCGTCGCTATTCAGCATTATATGGGCGCTAATTGCGTCTGCTTTACCTTTAGTGCTTCCTATAGGTTTGGATTTCGGCGTTACTCCTTTGCTTTCAGTAATTTTTACCTTGTCGCCTGAAACAAACGGACCAAATGGATCTGCTCCGTTTTCGTCTGTCACCCAAATTTCAAGCATTTCATTATAGTTATCTGTTGCTAGCAATTCATAGAATCCATCGTCGTTTATTCCGCCCTTACTGCCTGGCAGAGTTGTGCTGCCTGCCGGCGGGATTTTATTGCCGCGAGGATTAACAGTTTCAATGCAATTTAACTCAGGCGGAGTGGTGTCTGGCACGTAGATTGAAATTTTTTGGCGTCCAATCGGTTTTCCTTCTTCAGGGTAGCTGTTGGCGATAAATGTTACGATGCATTCCAAAGTTTTACCTTGAAGTTCCGGATCATCGTATACGGTAATTGTTTCAGTAAAGTCAACGGTATCTCCTCCCGTAACACCATAATGAACAGCTGGTATAAGTTCCACTGAAAGACCTTCGTTGCAGTCGCCTTCCTTAATATTCCACCATACGTCAGTGGTTACTTCTTTAAGTCCGTTTAGGATTGCCTCGGCAATATTTGCGCCGTCCGAACTTAGTGGCTGGACAGAGCCTCCGGTAGCGGCAGCCAGACCGTCAAGTTCCGAATCAGTGCCTGTTGCCTTAAGACCGATTACAACGATATCCTGAGCTTGAAGTGTGGCAATAGTTGTAGTTGCATCATTAACATGTGGCTTGCCAACGCCTGGCAAGTGGAATGTCGCGTCAGTAGCTACTACAAGGACACGCTGAACACCTGGCGTGATAGCCGGGTCGCGCCATCCGCAATCAGTCAAATCTTCAGGTCCTGTCGCGGCAACAATAGCGTCGTATTGTGCTTCCGACCAATCTCCGCCGCCGGCCGCGGTTAACGCGTTAACGCCGTTCATCCAGTCATTTTTATCAGGACTCATAGCGCTTAACAGATGATAAACATGATCACCGGGAGAGCCGTAAGGCGGTTCATAATCACGAAAACCGGCAACAGCGAATTGAGCGTCCGGACTTTTCGTTGTAATAGCATCATAAATATCACTGGAGGTAGTACCCTGTAGATTGTCAATATCATCAAAAAACGAGCCGGTTTCATCTTCAAGCAGGCAAATATCAACAACAGGAGGAATTTCAGAAGTGGTTACCTGTTTTTCTATTATCATTGATTCGCCCGGATGAAGCTCGCCATCCGCTAAAGGCGGTTCAATTTGTCCGTTAGCTTGCGATATGCTAACAGCATTAGAGAAAACCATGCCCATACCGATAATAATTGCAAAGACAAGAAAAATTTTAAGTTTTTTCATATTGTTGGTTTTTCAAAATCCCTCCCTTTAGTTTTTTTGCGCGTGTTTGTTAAATAGAGAACCTTGGAATAAGGCAAGGAAATTGGAAATTATTAATTATTAATTATTTAAGCTTCGACCTTTAGTCTTTTAAGCGCAATAATCAATATCGTTAAAGTTCCTGCCGGAGTTATATGCAATAAATTTAGAACTTAGCATAAAAATATTAAGGAAGTATTAATTTGTAAAATAGTTGCTTTATTTTAATATTTGTGATATTTTTAGGATAAAGAAAAACTATGTATAATTTACCGGATGCAATATTTACGCATCCTTTATTTAATTAATAACGATTTATGACAGCATTTAAAAAACTTGGCTTGAATTCTGAAATAATGAAGAGCCTTGACGATTTGGGATTTACAGAGCCTTCGCCTATTCAAGAGAAGACCATCCCGTTTATATTAAAATCAGAAAATGATTTAATCGCTTTAGCGCAAACAGGAACCGGAAAAACAGCGGCTTTTGGCTTGCCTATTTTGCAGAAAATAAAAGCGAACGAAAGAGTTTTGCAGGCAATAATTCTTTGCCCTACAAGGGAACTGTGTATTCAGATTTCCAGAGATATAACAAAATTAGCCAAATATTCAGAAGGGCTTGTTGTTACCGCGGTTTATGGAGGAGAAAAAATTGATTTTCAAATTAAAGCTTTAAAAAGGGGAACCAATATTGTTGTGGGTACTCCGGGACGCGTTCATGATTTGATTAGAAGAAAAGTATTAAAGCTCCAAGCTATTAAGTGGCTGGTTTTGGATGAGGCTGACGAAATGCTGGATATGGGCTTTAAGGATGATTTGGATGCCATTTTAACGGAAACTCCAAAAACAAGGCAGACCTTGCTTTTTTCCGCGACAATCTCCAAAAGCGTTCGTTTAATTGCCAAACAATATATGACTGACGCGGAAGAGATAATCGCCGGAGAGCAGAATGTCGGAGCGGAAAAAGTAAGCCATGAATATTATATAGTCGGGGCAAGAGATCGCTTTGAGGCTTTAAAGCGAATTTTGGATTATTTGCCCGGAGTTTACGGCATTCTTTTTTGCCGGACAAGAAGAGAAACAGGCGAAGTATCCGATAAGCTAAAGCAGGTCGGCTATGACACGGACGCTTTACACGGCGAGATTTCGCAAATTATGCGGACAAAAATTATGGATAGATTCAAGCGCAAGCAGATTCATTTGCTGGTTGCCACAGATGTTGCCGCAAGAGGAATAGACGTGAGCGACCTAAGCCATGTTATAAATTACAGTCTTCCGGGACAAGATGAAGCCTATACGCACAGGAGCGGAAGAACCGGAAGGGCTCAAAAAAGCGGGGTTTCCATATCTATTTTAAATCCAAGAGATGCCGGAAGAATCAAAAGATTGGAAAGCATTATCGGCAAAAAATTTGAATATAAAAAAGTTCCTTCAGGAGAAGATATTTGCCAAAAACAGATTGATAATTTTTTTGCGGAAATAGAAAATACAAAAACAGAAGAGATTGGCAATGAACGATATTTTCAGGAATTTTCTGAAAGGTTAAAAAAAACCAGCAAAGAGGATTTAATTAAATATTTCATTGCAAATAAATTCAGCCGCCTTGCAAGCGCTTGCAAAAACACTCGCGATTTAAACGCCAAAGGTAAAGCAGTAAACGCAAGAATGGGCAGCGAAGACGGAGTTGGATTGAAAATTAATTTTGGCAGAAAACACGGACTTGATATCAAAGGTGTTTTTGCCTTGATTAATTCAAATAGAAATTTAAAAGGCGTTGAAATCGGCAAAATAAATTTAATGCCGGAATATTCTGTTTTCTCGGTTGAGAAAAAGCGCGCGGATGAAGTAATAAAATATTTAAAAGGAACAAATTTCAGAGGTAAAAAAATTGATGTAAGCAAAAGCAATATGATTGCAAGCTACGCGGGAAAGAGAAGAGGCGGATCAGGCAGGGGATTTAGAAGAAAAAGAAAAGAACCAAGAAAAGTTCGTTAGCATATATTTTTATGGATTATCTTAAAATCGGCAAAGCTACTGAACTGCAAGGCAAAAATTATAAATTATACCGGGTTTTAGAAATTTTACCCGGTTTTTTGTCTTGGTCAACTCTTTTGTTATTACTGATTTTTTCTTATTTTTATCCTGTTGCCGTAGCTTTTTTTATTATCGCTTTTGATGTTTATTGGCTGCTTTTGGTTTTTTATTTAGGCGTTCATTTGCTTTCGTCTTACGCGAAAGTTAAAAAAAATATTAAAATTGATTGGAAAAATAAATTATATTCCCTAGACAGGCGAATATTAAAAAGAACTGATTTTGCCAGCTGCAATAATATTGAAATGAAATTTAAATGGAATGAGATTATTCATTTAATTATTTTTCCGATTGCTTGTGAAAGTTTTGAAATAATTGCGCAAAGCGTTAAGGCGATAACAGAAACAGGCTACCCAAAAGAAAATATGATATTGGTTTTGTCAGTAGAGGAGAGAGGCGGGAAAGAATTAAAAGCAAGAGCGGAGGCCGCGAAAAAAGAATTTGCCGGATTTTTTCGTAATTTTATCGTAACAACGCATCCGGACGGGTTAATAGGCGAATTAAAAGGAAAAGGAGCTAATCAATCTTGGGCGGCTAAAGTCGTTAAAAAAGATTTAATTGACAAAGAGGGTTTGGATTATGATAAAATTTTAGCAAGCGTTTTTGATATTGATACTGTTGTTTATCCTGATTATTTTCATTGTTTAACTTACAAATTTTTAACAGTGGAAGATCCGTATCGCGCCAGTTATCAGCCCATACCTCTTTACCATAATAATGTCTGGCAAGCTTCGTTTTTCGCGCGGGTAGCGGCTTCTTCCAATACTTTTTGGCAGATGATGCAGCAGATTCGCCAGGAAAAGCTTGCTACTTATTCTTCGCATTCAATGACTTGGCGCGCTTTAGTTGAGGCCGGATTTTGGGGAAAGACAATGGTGAGCGAGGATTCTCGCATTTTTTGGCATTGTTTTTGCCACTATAACGGCGATTACCGTGTTGAGCCTTTATATTATCCCGTATCAATGGATGTAACAATGGATGACACTGCCTGGCAGACCGCGAAAAATTTATATAAGCAGCAAAGGCGCTGGGGCTGGGGCGTGGAAAATATCCCGTATTTATTTTTTAACGGGATTAAACTTTGGCCAAAATTTAAAAAGGGAAAGCTAATTAACCGAATTTTCGTGCAGATTTACGGGTTTCATTCTTGGGCGACAAACGCTTTAATTATCGGCGTTATCGGCTGGATGCCAATGCTTTTGGGCGGCAACAGATTTAATGCAACTGTTTTATCAACAAATTTGCCGGTTGTTACCAGGGTGCTGATGACCGTTGCCATGTTCGGATTGGTTTTATCAGCGATTCTCTCAACTGTTTTATTGCCTAAAAAACCAAAAAAATACGGTTTTTTTAAATATATTGTTATGTTTTTGCAATGGCTCGTACTTCCTTTCAGCATAATCATTTTCGGGGCAATCCCGGGGCTTGACGCGCAGACCAGATTAATGTTTGGCAAATATTTGGGGTTTTTTGTTACGCCTAAATCAAGGTAGGAACGCGCCGCGCCGCGTTCCTACGATTTTTTATTTTTTCCTCTTCACCCTAACCCTTTCAGCCTCACTAAGATATTTTTTTCTTAAACGAATATTTTTTGGAGTAATTTCCAAATATTCGTCATCGCTCATAATGCTCATTCCGCGTTCAAGCGTTAGCTCAATCGGCGGAGTTAAGCGGATAGCCTCATCCGCTCCGGAGGCGCGCATGTTGGTGAGCTGTTTTCCTTTGGTTGGGTTTACTGTTAAATCATTTCCTTTGGCAACATCGCCGATAACCATCCCTTCGTAAACTTCAATAGCCGCTGGAATATATAAACTTCCTCTATCTTGCAAGTTATATAATGAAAAGCCAAGCGCTTTGCCGGCAGCCATGGAGATCATGGATCCGACTTCGTGTTTTTCAATTTCGCCGACATACGGCTTAAAACCAAGCACGCGCGTATAAATTATGCCTTCGCCGCGAGTGTCAACCACAAATTCATTTCTATAGCCCAAAAGTCCGCGAGTTGGAATTTCAAAAATAATTTTCGCGCTTGAGTGCTCAGGTTTCATTTCCAGCATATTACCGCGCCGTTTTGATAATTTTTCAATTACAACGCCAGTCATATCATTTGGCACGATTATTGTTACTTCTTCAAAAGGCTCGTGTTTCACGCCGTCAATTTCCTTGATTATAACTTGCGGCTGTGAAATTTGCAGCTCATAGCCTTCGCGGCGCATATTTTCCAAAAGAATGGCAATATGCATTTCACCCCGTCCGTAAACCTTGTAATGATCAATGGAAGAAAAATCAATTTTTAAACCGACATTGACTTCCAGCTCTTTTTCAAGCCTTTCTTTAATCTGGCGGTTAGTAACGAATTTGCCTTCACGGCCGGCAAATGGCGAGTTGTTTATCAAAAAATTCAAAGAAATTGTCGGCTTGTCAATATTTATAGCAGGCAAAGGCTCTTGCTCGCTGTTTTCACAGATAGTTTCGCCGATATAAATATTGGGAAGACCGGATGTCATTATAATATCTCCTGTTACCGCTGTTTTAACTTCTTTCCTTTGCAGTCCTTCAAAAGTAAAAAGTTTTGAAATTTTTCCTGTACGCGTATTTTCTTCGTTGTCTTTTATGATAACCTTGCTTCCGGCTTCTATTTTTCCTTCGTATATGCGGCTAATAGCCAATCGTCCAAGAAAGTTATCATAAGCCAAATTAAAGGGTTGAATGCGAAAAGGCTTATTTTTTGTTTCTTCATTTGAAGCAACAGGAACTTTTTTAAGAATTAAATCAAGCAGTGGCGATAAATCCTTGGAGTCGTCATTAAGATTCTTTTTGGCAATGCCTTCTCTTGCGATTGCGTAAATAACTGAAAAATCCAGTTGTTCATCATTCGCGCCCAAGTCAAGAAATAATTCATAAACCATTTCTTGCACCTCGTCAGGTCTTGCCGCCGGTTTATCTATTTTATTAATAACAACAATCGGCTTTAAACCGAGATCAAGCGATTTTTTTAAAACAAATTTCGTTTGCGGCATCGGCCCTTCTTGCGCGTCCACTACCAAAAGCACAGAGTCAATTGATCTTAGAACTCGCTCAACTTCCGAGCCAAAATCGGCATGCCCGGGAGTGTCAACAATATTGATTTTAGTGTTTTTATAATTTACTGATGTATTTTTTGAATAAATTGTAATTCCGCGTTCTTGCTCAAGCGCGTCAGAATCCATACTGACTCCTTCCTTTGCCATGCCGGTTTGCCGCATCAAAGCATCAGTAAGAGTTGTCTTTCCATGATCAACATGCGCGATAATAGCGATATTTCGTATTTCCATAGATTTTTGATAAATAAAAAATACACCCTTTTCAGTCAAGAGTATATTTTTCTTGCTTTATTAAGTAAATTCACAATAGCATTTTGGGAAAAATTTGTCAAAAAAAATGATTATTTTTTTAATATCCAAAATTATGCTAAAATACAAGAAGATATAATTAATTAAATCTTTATGAACATTTTTTTATTTTTAAGCCTATGCTTTTTGTTTGTGTTTGTTTTTGGCAGGCTGATTGAAAAATTCAGGGTGCCTTGGGTTTTTTCAGCATTGATTTTAGGGGCGATTTTCGCGGTTTATAATCCGTTTACGGCGATAACATCATCCGAGACTTTTAATTTTTTGGCGGAATTAGGCATGTATTTTTTACTGTTTATGATTGGCCTGGAAATTGATTTAAAAAAATTCAAAGAATCAAGCGCGTTTATTTTTAAATCCACTTTTTTTATTATTTTTTTGGAGGCGCTTTTTGGCGGCCTGTTGATTCATTTTGTTTTTGATTATAGCTGGCTTGTTTCTCTGATTGTTTCCTTGTCTTTCGCGACAGTGGGGGAGGCGATATTGATTCCTATTTTAGATGAATTTAAAATAGTTAACACAAAACTCGGACAGAGCATAATAGGAATCGGGTTTTTTGATAATTTGATTGAATTGATAATTTTAATCGGAGTAATTTTTTTAACCGGAATGGCGGCAGCGTCTTCGCATTTTAGCATAGTGTTTGTTCTATTGTCTTTGCTATTGCTGTTTTTCTTAACTTATATAGCTTCAAAATTTAAAGAAAGCGCGCAAAATTTTAATCATTTTTCAGTAGAAATTATTTTTTTATTTTCTTTATTTTTATTTTTTCTTTATCTTGGAATCGGCGAATACGCGCATGCAACGCCGATTGCCGCCTTGCTTGCAGGAATTGCTTTAAAAACATTTATGCCTGAAACGCGCTTATTGACAATTGAAAAAGAGATTAAAGCTCTTTGCTATGGATTTTTTACGCCGATATTTTTTCTTTGGGTGGGTTTATCAATTGATGTAAATATTTTGCTGGCCAGCCCATTGTTGATTCTTTTGGTTGTGGCTGTTTCCAAAACAGCGAAAATTTTAGGCAGTTATTTGTCCGCCAAAAAAGAGCTTGGGACAAAGCAGTCAATTTTGCTGGGGATAGGCCTTTCAGTAAGGTTTAGCACAAGCATAATAATAATTAAAATTTTATTTGATAATAATATAATTGACGCTAATTTATATTCCATAATTATCGCTTCCAGTATTGTATTTAAATTTATTGTGCCGGTTTTATTTTCCAATTTAATTGTCAGGTGGGGAGTTGCGCGCTAGTATAAATGAAAGAAAAATATTTTTGTTGCGTAATATATGTATAGGGCTTTAATAATTTTTTAATAAATAAATTTTTATGAAAAAAGTGTTATATTTAATAATGTTTTTTGTTGTAATTTTTGGTTTAAGCGCTTGTGATAAAAATCAGGCAAGCCAAAACACAGATGTTAATTTTGAAAATCGCGAATTTCGCAGGCCTGATTTCGGTCAGCCGGAAAGAAACGCGGATATTTCCGGGTTAATAAAATCAATTACAGGAAATGAGGTTGCTATTTTAAAAATTGATCGTCCGCAAAGAGGAGAAGGTATGGGCGGTGATATGCAGGGCGAAGAGGACTCAGATGAAAAAGATACTGAAAAAACACCTATGCCGAGTTTTAACGGATCATCTGGCAGGATGCCTGGAATGGGGCATGGTATGAGTGGCGCAAGAAATACTGACACGGACGCGCAGGCCGCAATGATTGAAAGAATGAAGGAAATGAGCACTGGAGAAGAAAAGGTTTTAATTCCTGTTGGCATTAAAATGCTAAAACCCGATACAGAAAATATTGAAAAAAGAGAGATGATAGAGGCAACTTTAAGCGATATTGTAAAAGATAAAATGATAGATATTTGGCTGGATCAAAATTCAGGTGATAGAAATATTGCTTCGTTTGTTTTAATAAAAAGATAAGCGATTTATAACATTAACTTTAAATTTTATGAGTGAATCAATTTTAGAAGCAAGTCAAAAAGCTAAGAAAAACGGTTTTTTTGGGTTTTTTAAAAGAAAAAGCACGTTTATTTTTTTGGGTTTAATTTTAATTATAGCCGGTGGCAGCTGGTTTTATTTTAATGATAAGGAAGAAAAAGAAACAAAGGTTTCAGCGCCAAAAGAGTTAACGGTTAAAAAAGGAAATTTGCAAATTGCCATTGAATCTGATGGAAAAGTTGTTGCCGAAGACGGAGTTAAGCTTTCTTTTTCGGTTAATAGCGATACATTGGAAGTAAAAGAATTATTTGTTAAAGAAGGCGACTCTATAAAAAAAGGCGATAAAATCGCTTCTGTTAAAACATATGATCTGGAATATGATTTAAACAGGGCTTATGCCGGCTATCAATCCGCTTTGGCAAGCTATAATGAAAAGATTGCCGGCGCTACCGACGATGAAATCGCTAGAGCTAAAGCGTCTATTGAACAAGCGGAAATAAGTTTGGAACAATCAAAAATCAGCCTGGAAAAAACAAAAACAGCTGCGCGGGAAAAAATCGCTAACGCGGAAAAAGCAATTGAGACGGCAAAAGAGGAATTGGATAAAAATAAAAGCATAGAAGATAGCGAGGATGTGCTGGACGCTTATAAAGACATAGTTGATACTGTTAAATCGGTTAGCATTACTTTGGAAAGCATATTGCCTGATTCAGATGAAATAATAGGGGTGGATAATACCAGTATTAACGATGTTTTTGAAAATAATTTAGGTGTCAAAGATTCATCTACATATGCTTTTGCAAAAAATACTTATAGTATTGCCAGAAACAACAAAGAAGAGCTTGATGATTTGGCGGTATTTCTTAGTGTGGAAGATAGTTATTTTGAAATAGATAGTGTAGTAGAAAAGACTGTCAATGTGTTATCTGATACGGAAAATCATTTATTCGCTATGCAAAAAATGCTTTCCGCCAGTATTGTTTCTACGAGTTTATCGCAAACTCAGTTGGATAGTTTTAAAGCAACAATAAATTCTAATCGTTCTTCAATTAATACGAAAATTTTTGCGCTTGATGCTGATTTAGAAAACTTGAAAGACGCGAAAGACGGATTGGATGATTATTTGTCAGATTATAACGATGCGTTTGAGGATTTGGAAATTGCCAAAGAAGAGGTTAAACAAGATATTGCGAACTCTGAAGCGTCGTTGGTGTCAAGGGAATTATCGTTAAGAAATGAAGAACAAAACTATAATGAATTATTGGCGCCCTTAACGGAATCTGAATTGGCTTCAGCCAGATCTTCATTGACTACCGCGGCAATAAATGTTGATAAAGCAAAAAATGATTTAAGCAGGGCTATATTGGAATCGCCGATTGACGGAGAAGTTGCTTTGCTAAATTACAAAGCAGGCGACATTATTTTAAATGATGATACAGGTCCTGTTGTTGAGATAATTAATAATGACACTTTATTTATAGAAGTTAATATAGAAGAGGCGGATATTAGCAAGTTAAAAGTTGGACAAAAGGCTTACGCGACTTTTGACGCTTTGAATGAATTACGATTGGAAGGAGAAATAAGCTTTATTTCCTTAACATCAAAAACAAATAATAACGGAATTGTTACTTACTTGGTGAGGGTTATTTTTGAAAATCCGGAAACAGCGCAAGTCAGGGAGGGAATGACTGCTTTTGTTGATTTTGTAATTGCCGGAGTCAGTGATGTTCTGCAAATTCCGGTTGACGCCGTGCGCAATGTTAATGACAAGCCATCAGCCCAGCTTAAATCAGGCGAGTGGATTCCTGTAGTTACCGGTTTTACAGACGGCAAACATGTTGAAGTAATAAGCGGGCTTAATGCTGGGGATATTGTTTTATATTAAAGAATTAGAAAAAATAATGAAAAAAGAATTGGAAATAAAATTAGAAGGCGTAAAAAAGTCGTATTATTTGACTAATGGCGATGAAATTCCCGTGCTTAAGGGAGTTGATTTGGAAATTGCCAAAGGCGAGCTTGTGGCAATAATGGGGGAATCTGGCGGAGGCAAGACAACGCTTTTAAATATTATCGGCTGCTTGCATCCCTTAAGCGCGGGAAAATATTTTTTAGGCAAAGAAAATATCGGAGAGGTTAGAGATGATTTTACTTTGGCTTTTATACGCAATAAAAAAATGGGGTTTATTTTCCAGCAGTTTAATCTTTTTACTCGTTTAACTGCTTTAAAAAATGTTGCCCTGCCCTCATTGTATGCCGGTGAAGAAAGAAAAACACGGGAAGAGCGCGCGAAAAAATTATTAGACAGTATGGGGATTGGCGACAGAGCCGAGCATAAGCCGACTGAATTATCAGGCGGACAACAGCAAAGAGTGGCAATCGCAAGAGCGCTTATTAATGATCCTGAAATTATTTTAGCAGACGAACCGACCGGCGCTTTGGATTCAAAATCAGGAATTGAAGTTATGAAGATATTCACGAGTTTTAAAAAAAGAGATAAAACAGTAATCATGGTAACCCATACCGCCGAGGTTGCCAAATACGCTGATAGAATTATTTACTTGCGAGACGGCAAAGTGGTTGATAATGATTATAAATTAAAAAGCAGCTATTAGATATGAAATTTGAAATATTCAAAATGGCATTTGAATCGCTTTTGGCAAATAAAACCAGAAGTTTTTTATCAATGCTTGGAATTATTATCGGCGTATCAACAGTAATCGCGGTTTTTGCGATCGGTCAAGGCGCAAGAGAGGCGGTTGACGAACAGTTTGCCGGTTTGAGCGCTAAATCAATAATGGTTATGAGAAGTATGGGGCGGGGAGCGACAGCCAGCTCAAAGCTTGCGCTTGAGGATGTTAAAGTGATACGGGAAAAAGCAAAGCATATCGCGCTCGCTACAGGAGTTATTCAGGGAAATTCCGTTGTAAGCTATGAGACAGGTGAAGATTCTTTTGCAATAGTCGGAACAGACTTGGATTTTTTTGAAATTTCCAAGCAGGAAATTGTTGGCGGTCGTATGTTTACTGAGGAAGAAATAAACTCAAAAGGCAGGCTTGTTATTATCGGCAGCGGTGTTGTGGACAGTCTTTACGAAAATAAAGATAATATTGTTGGAAGCATGGTAACAATTAACGGTAAAAAATTGGAAGTAATCGGTTATTTCGCGGAAACTGGCGGTAGTTTAGGTAAAACAAGCAAAGATGAAGCGGTTTATATTCCATATCAGACCGCCGAATCCAGCATTTTAGGATCAAAAGGCGGATGGGTAATGCTTACCTTGGAAGCTGACGAGGTTGACAATGTGGCGATTGCCACGGAAGAAATTACGCAAATTCTGCGAGCAGAGCATAAATTA
Source organism: Candidatus Parcubacteria bacterium (assembly GCA_023142915.1). Taxonomy (GTDB): domain Bacteria; phylum Patescibacteriota; class Patescibacteriia; order Patescibacteriales; family UBA12075; genus JAGLYP01. The sequence continues at coordinate 35,681 of JAGLIO010000012.1, forward strand.
AAAGACTCGCAAGAAGACGATTTTCGCATAATGGACGCGGGATCAATGGTTGGCGCCGCGCAAGATTCAGCCTCGCTCATGAGCGCGGTTTTGACTTTGGTCGCCGCCATTACCTTGCTTGTTTCCGGAATCGGCATTATGAATGTAATGTTCGTAACTGTAGCGGAGCGCACAAAAGAAATCGGAATCGCCAAAGCTATCGGCGGAAAACAAGGCGATATTTTAACGCAATTTTTGCTTGAATCAATTATTCTTTCAATGATCGGCGGCCTTATCGGCGTTGCCATCGGGCAAACAGCTATCCCGATAATATCAAATCTAAATTTAATGGCTATGTCATCATCCGCCACCGGCCCAATTTTAGGTTTTTCATTTTCGGCTCTTGTAGGCATAACATTTGGGTTTTACCCGGCGCTAAAGGCCAGCAGATTGGATCCGGTTGATGCTTTGAGGAGTGAGTAGTTTTTTTTATTTTTAAGATGTCCGGTTTTGCAGATGTGAGGCCGGATTTTTTGATTGCTTTTTTTTGTGAAAAATGATAAATTAATAAAGAAATAGAACATCCATTTTTTGGTAAAATGCATTATATTAAATTAGACGAAAAATAATCTTAAATAATTAGATATGCTTATATATTTTGACGAATCTTATGACAATGAACATCGGTATTTAATACTTGGCGCCTTATTTAATCCTCATCCAAAATTTTTACACAGAGAGTTGTTAAAAATGAAAAGAGAATATAATTTTTTAGATAACTACGGAAAGGCCTTGGAAATAAAGTATAGTAATTGCACTACAAAAAAACGGGAAGAAATGAACTGCAAGGCTATTAATATTTTTATGAGAAGCACCAGCTATTTTAGGGCAATAGTTATTGATCAAACGATTATGAATTTGGATTATTTCGGTCGAAAAAGCGATGACAATAAAATAAAAATGGCGCGTGCCTATAAAAAATTTGCCGAATTGTTGCTTGCGCACAATACTGAAAATATTTATAATGGAGTTTTGTTGACTGATGAACTAACCAGATGCAACGGCGATCGATTCATTGAAATAATGAAGCAGGATTTTTGCATTATTAGCGGACAGCACTGCAATGACAAGAATAAGCCAACTTTAAAAGGAATTACCGACATTAAATCACATATAGAAGATTATCATGTGAATCAAATAAACGATATTTTAATAGGTTCAATTTTAAATAATCTGAAACCGACAAAAAAACAATATAAAAATAATACCAGAAATCATTTAATAAAATGTTTAGGGGTAAAAAATTTATTGCCTGAATCATGGAATAGATATTCAAAGTCTTTTGTTGAAGAACATTATCCAAAATATAACATATGGTATTGGAAGCCAGGAAATGGAGAGCCAAATCAAAAAGTCCCTGTTTAAAAAACAGAGGCTTTTTGGTCGGTCTAAGTACTGGCAAAGGTATTAGCGATAGTTAAACAAATTTTTAACATCTCCCCCTACTACTCTGACCTATTTATAATATAGCATATAATTATTAAAATTTCAATAAAGAATATAGATAAATGATATTACCTAATATTAAATAAAATATAGCATTGCACAAAAATTTTCCAAAAGATAAATAAGCATTTAAAACAAAAAATCTTCACTTTTGAAGTTAGTGATTTTATTTTAAAATGTCCAGTTTTGCAGATGTGAGACTGGTATTTTTGATTGCTTTTTTTAGTAAAAAATGATAAATTAATAATGTTAATAATTAAAAATTATCAGTTATAAATCTAACCCACGCAAAAATATTTATGACCAAAAATAAAGAAAAAATAGGAGATAACAAAATCATTATTTATGACTCTAAAGACGGCGAGGCAAAATTGGAAGTCCGTTTGGAAAATGAGATGGTTTGGCTTTCTCTTAATCAAATCGCGGAGCTTTTTAATACTGATAAATCTGGAATTTCTCGCCATATTCAAAATATTTATAATAACCAAGAATTAGATAAAAAACCAACTGTTGCAAAAATTGCAACAGTTCAAAAAGAAGGCGAAAGAACAGTAAAAAGGGATGTTGAATATTATAATTTGGATATGATTATTTCTATTGGTTATCGCGTTAATTCAATATGCGCTACTAAATTTCGCATTTGGGCTACTGAAAGACTGAAAGAATATATTATAAAAGGTTTTGCTATGGATGATGAAAGATTAAAGCAGGGCGGAAAATGGGCGCGGTATTTTGAAGAGCTTTTGCAGAGAATTAGGGACATTCGTTCAAGTGAGAGAAATTTTTATCAAAAAGTGACGGATATTTATGCCACGAGTATTGATTATAAAAAAGACGATAAGATGACCAAAATTTTTTTTGCTACCGTGCAAAATAAAATACACTATGCCGTGCACGGACAAACTGTCGCTGAAATGATAATCAAAAGAGCGGATAACAAAAAACCATTAATGGGGCTAACAAATTTCAAAGGAGATTATATTACTGTTAATGATATTGCCGTTGCTAAGAATTATTTATCTGAGATTGAACTTAAAAAATTAAATTTAATCGTGTCGCTTTATCTTGATTTTGCGGAATTACAGGCTGTTGAAGAAATGCCAATGAAAATGACTGACTGGATAAAAAGGCTTGACGAATTTTTAAAGGCAAGCAAAAAGAAACTATTAAATAACGCCGGAAAAATAAGCCATAAACAAGCTATGAAAAAAGTCAATGTAGAATTTGTAAAATACAAAAAAGCGCAAGATAAAAATTATATTTCTGATTTTGATCGCGAAGTTAAAAAGTATTTAAATAAAAATATTTAACAAACATATTTTATGAAAAAAATAATAATAGCAGTTATTTTAGCATTTTTAATTTTTCCTTTACAAAAATTAGAAGCTGATGGCGTTTTTATTCCTTATCGCGGTGAAGATTTGTGGGAACCGTCCCAAACGGCTTTGATTGTTTTTGATGAAGGCGTGGAAGATTTATATTTACGAGTCAACTACGAAGGAGATGTTTCCAAGTTTGTTTGGATTGTGCCTACGCCGACTCTGCCTGATGCTGAGCAAGCAAATGAAAAATTATTTTATGAATTACATGAAATAACCAAGCCTAAAGTAACTTACAACGAAAAAGGAAATAAATCAAATTGGTTAATGGACAATGATTTTAATCAAGGTGTTGTTGTTCATAGCCAAGAGAAAATCGGGATTTTTAATGTTGCTATTTTGTCGTCTGATAATTCAAATAATCTTTATGATTGGTTGAGTGAAAACGGATATATGGTTCCGGCTGAAGCAAAAAAGTTGTTTGATTGGTATATTGAAAAAGGATGGTTTTTTACAGCAGTTAAAATCGGCAGCGACGAAAATATTTTACTGGATTTTGAAAATAAATTAATTGAAAAATTCGGAATCAAAAAGAATATACTTGATTACGCGGATTTTATCGCTGAAGAGGTGATTGATAAATTTAATAATGAACGAAATACTTATGATCATTTTTATGCGTGGAGAGATGATTTAGTAAGAATATATCCTGAATTAAGTTTTTCTTCTTTTTCTTCGCAGAAGTTTAATATTGAATTTACAGTAGATGAAGAAGATTTTGAAAATCACATTAACGGCTATATAAACTTAGCCAACAAGAGAGTGCGCCAAACAAGAGTTTATGATTTGTCGCATGATTTAGAAAATTTAGAATTTAATATTGACGGCAAAATTATTCAAGTTAAAGATTCTGAAAAACAAAAGCCAATTGATAAATTTATAGAGGTGTTTATTAATTTGATTAAAACGGGAGTTAAGCCTGAAAAAATTAGTTCTGAGATTAATCAGATAATGGTTGGTTCTTATAAAGAATATCCAAAATCAAAAGAAATGGAAAAAGAAATATGCGATCGAGCATGTTCTGATAGCCATGGTACACTGCATATAGGAGGAAAAGTGTATAGGGTTTGTGCTGATAACATAACAAATACCTTTTGTAGAGAAGTTAATGGAGAAAAATTATTTGCGCGGCGTATAGACGCTGAGTATTATGAAGTGATGTATAATTACTATTATAAAAATGATTATTTGAATGATGAGCAAAACAAAACATTTAAAGCAAAAATGGTTTATGAGATAAGAAAAGCCATAAAAAATTATAAAAGCGAAGCAAGCGGTCAATTAAGGGAAGCCATTCATCCTTTGAAATTATCTTTTAAATCTGACAGAATAATTTATCCGTTAAAAGTTTCTCAATTTTCAACTTATTCGCTTTCAGATACGGTTGAAAAATTAAGCAAAAAATACCCATAGCTAAATATCCCTCAATCTTATGAAGATTTTTTTGAAAATTACAAAAAAATGATGACCGAAGATATTTTTAGTAAAGTAGTAAAAGACGTGGATTGCTCAGATGTGGCAAAAAATGAAGATTATAATGAATATGGCGTTGGTCTTAGAGCGCATCAGGAGGGTCTTTACAATAGCTGGAAGGATGATTATAAATAGAATAAAAATTTAGAAGAAATAAAATCAGAAATTAACCGTTATATATTTATTAGTGAAAAGATTAAAGAAGCATTAAAAGATAATAATAAAACCAATGAAATATTACTGTATATTTTTACGGATTTTAAGGTTCGCGCGCCTGAATTTCATCTTGAGTATGCTAATTGGGTTGATAATCAATTTTTATTAAATCAAGAAAATTTAATTAACAGCTATGATATTGAGAATTTAGATGAGTTAAAAAATATAGTTGATAAAAAGTATTACTTAACAAAACTTAGACGTAAATTTGCCAAAGAAGAGATGGATGATGATCTTTATATTGTCCCTGATAATGACAACGAGCCGTATCATCTGGAAATTTTTCGTTATGGCAAAGATGAAAGTATTGACAGTGTTGATAATAAAATTGTACCATTGTCATTAAGTTATAAAGATGGAAAATTTGATACAATAGTTACAAAAAAAAGAATAGATCAGAATTTATTTAAAGCAATTAGTTATTTTGTTATGACTAAAAGACTTTTGTTTATTAGCGGCACAATAGTAATATTAATTATTGTCGGCAGTATTATTGCATATCAAAGAAAGAATAAAAAAATAGAAGAAAACGAATCTGACAGTAATTTTATATAATTAATAAAAATATTTTTTAAACACAAACATTTATGAAGCTTGTTATTTTTGCCGGAGGAATTGGGACAAGGCTGTGGCCGCTTTCTCGGGAAAATTCTCCAAAACAATTTGATAAAATCTTTAATGGAAAATCAACCTTGCAACTAGCGGTTGAAAGGGTGAAAGCCGACTTTGACGTCAAAGATATTTACATTCAGACAGTAGAGGCTTATAAGACCAGTGTCAAAAAGCAAATTCCGGATATCGCGGATGGAAATATTATTATTGAACCGGAAAGAAGGAATCTTGGTCCGGCTGTTTGTTTGACGGCAGTTGAATTGAATAAGCGGGGATACGATGGTTCAATGGTGATATTATGGGCGGATCACTTAATGGAAAGGCCTGGCGAATTTATTAAAGCCTTGAAATATGGAGAAAAGTTAATCAACAAGCAAGAAAAACGTTTCGTATTTCTGGGAGAAAGGCCAAGGTTTGCAAATAACAATTTAGGCTGGATGAAAATCGGCAAAAAAGCCGGCGGAGAAAATGGCGCCAGCTATTTTGAGTTTAAAGGCTGGAAATATAAGCCTTCCAGTGAGGAATGCAATATTTTATTTAAGTCAGATCAAGCATATTGGAATCCGGGATACTTTATTACTTCTGTTAATTTTCTTTTGGATCAATATAAAACTTTAGCGACTGGCATATATGATTGCGTGGTTAACAATAGATACGGGGAAGCTGAGCCAAGGCATTTTGACCGGGTGATAATTGAAAAAGTTGATTTATCCAGCGCGATTGTAATTAAGACTGACATGGGGTGGAGCGATCCGGGAACTTTGTATGCGCTAAAAGAAGCTTTGGAAAAAACCAAAGAAGATAATGTGACTCTTGGAGAAGTGGAATTGCTTAACGCGACAGACAGCTTGGTTTATAATTTTGAAAAAAATAAAATAGTTACCTCAATCGGAATTGAGGGCATGGTTATTGTTAACAC
>JAGLIO010000013.1 GCA_023142915.1 Candidatus Parcubacteria bacterium
AGAGTAACGGATTTGGTAAAACAATTAAGAAGTAAAGATAAAAATAAGTATTTGTAAAAAATGAAAAAATTAATTTTTATTATAATACCATTGGCCTTAATCGCGCTTTGCGGGTTTTATTTTGTATATAATTATAATATCTGCGCGAATAATATTGGAAATAGCGAAGATGTTATTTTTAAGGTCGCAAGCGGAGAGAGCGTAAAGCAGATTGCGGAAAATTTATTTGAAAAAGATTTAATCAGATCAAAATTTTATTTTTTGCTTTATGTTAAAAATCAAGATAAAGAAAACGCTTTGCAAGCAGGCGAATATAATTTAAATTCTTTAATTTCAATTAAGGATGTTGTTTTAGCTTTGGCAAGCGGACGCGCTTTAAGCAAGGAAAGAGATATTAAAATTATTGAAGGCTGGCGCTTGACAGATATTGGAGAATATTTGGAAAAAGAAAATATATCCACTAAGCAAAAATTTTTAAGTTTAACTGAAAGCGCGTTTGATTGGCAATTTGATTTTGAAAAACCAAAAATATTAAACGAGATTCCAAATAATGCCAGCCTTGAAGGATTTTTATTCCCAGATACTTACAGAATTTATAATGATGATAACGAAACTATTGTCATAAAAAAAATGATAAATAATTTTGCCGGTAAATTCACCGCTGAAATGGTGGAAGATGTTGCGAAACAGGGGCGGGATATTTTTGAAATCGTAACAATGGCTTCAATTATTGAAAAAGAAGTAAGAGGTTATGAAGATATGCGCGTTGTTTCCGGTTTGTTTTGGAATCGCATAAAAAATAGGCAAGGACTGGAATCTTGCGCAACACTAGCCTATATTTTAGGTATTGATAAGCCTGTTTATTCTTTAGATGACACAAAAATAAAGTCCGATTATAATACTTATCAAAATCTTGGTTTGCCGCCCGGACCGATTTGCAATCCGGGATTGAACGCGATAAGAGCTGCAATTTATCCGGTTGATACAGAATATAATTATTTTTTAAGCCGTTCAGACAATGGCAAAACGGTTTTTAGCAAAACTTATCAGGAACATTTGTTAAATAAAGCCAAATATTTGCGATAAGATTTGAATAATGGTATAATATCAGTGAGATTTGCGCGCTGATATTTTTTATTTTGCGAATATTTTTGTGAACAGCCTATGGATTTTTCATCAATTTATAGTTTTTTTGCCTTGCCAATGGACGAGCAATTATATCGTTTTTTGGTTTATTTTGGCTGGATACCTATTGCATGGGTAATTCTTTATGGCGCTAAAGAGTTGTGGCTTGACTATATTCAGGGGAAATGGGTTGCGCAGCAAAAATATATTTTATTGGCGATTGACATTCAGCGCGGAAACGAGCAATCAATTAAGGCGGTAGAGAATTTATTTACATATTTTGGCGGAGCGCATAAGACTATAAACTTAATTGAAAAATATTGGGACGGGATGTTTCAGCTTGGATTTAGTTTTGAAATTGTCAGTATAGAAGGATATACGCAATTTTTAATCCATACGCCGGAAGTATTTCGCAATCTTGTTGAAACCGCGATTTATTCCCAATATCCTGACGCGGAAATTACCGAAGTTGATGACTACACAGAGGGCATACCGACTAAATATCCTGATGATGAATATGATATTTGGGGCGGGGAATTTATTTATAGCGACAACCAGGCTTACCCGATTAAAACCTATAAAGAATTTGAAGATTCGTCAGCCGCCAGACCGGAACACCAGTTTAAAGACCCGATGGCTTCGTTAATGGATTTATGCTCAAGCCTTGGGCCGGGCGAGCAAGTATGGTATCAATTAATAGTGATTCCGACTGATTTTAAATGGACAAAAGAGTTAAACAAAGAAGTAAGTAAAATATTAAATGAAAAAGAGCAAGATATAAACGGTCCATTTTCAAAAATATTCGGTGAAATTAAAGGTCTGGTAGATGAATTTACTCAGCAGATATCAAATTGGAGTATGGGTTCCCTTGAGCAGATTGAGCAGGTTGATGATGCTTTAAAGATGATGAATTTAAAGCCTCAAGACAAAAAAAGAGTTGAAGCGATTCAAAATAAAATTTCAAAAATCGGTTTTCAAACAAAAAGCAGGATGATTTATGTCGCTAAAAAAGAAAATATGAATAAGCCTAAAGTTGTAAACGGATTTGTCGGGTATATTAAACAGTTTACCGATTTGGATTTGAACGGTTTAATGCCTGATGTGAAAAAAACCGCTACTAATGCCGCTTATTTTTTTAAAGAGTCGCGAGTTAATTATAAAAAAATCAAAATAATGGCGGCTTATAAAAAAAGAAGTGATTTTTTAGGGCGATTAACTAAGATTTTTAATATTGAAGAATTGGCGACTTTGTGGCATTTTCCAATTGAAAGCGTTGTAAAAGCGCCGTTAATTCAAAAGGCGTCAGGCCGCAAATCAGAACCGCCGATGGGCTTGCCTTTTAGCGAGGGGGCGGTTGATGAAGTAACTTCATACGCGGAAGATGAAGATATTTTTGGCAGTGCCGATTTAAAAGAAAACGGCAATCATAAGAAAGAAGGCAATGGCAAAATAGCGGACAAGAGCAGCGATTTGGATGAAATATTTACCATCAAAGAAGATATTAACGAAAAATATCCCGTGAAAAAAATAAAAACCGCGCAAGCAGAACCCAAAAGTTCTCCTCCTGCCAATCTGCCTTTTGCCTAGAACTATAAATACACAAATATTATTATTTGTGTATTTGTAATAAATTTGTAATTTGTAATCTTTATAATATGTTCAACGATGATATAACAGTATTTGCGGAAACGACTTTCCGCAATAAAAATCAAAAATTTGGAATTAAAACCGACGATCGGCGCCGGCATATGTATTTTATTGGAAAAACAGGAATGGGCAAATCAACAATTTTGGAAAATATGATAATCGGCGATATTCGCGCAGGAAAAGGCGTCGCGGTCGTTGACCCACATGGAGATTTGGCTGAAAAAATTATTGATTACATTCCTGCAAGCAGAATCAATGATGTTGTTTATTTTAATCCGGCGGATATGGAATATCCGATTGCTTTTAACGTGGTTGAGCATGTTGAACCGCATTTAAGGCATTTGGTTGCTTCCGGACTTTTGGGGGTCTTTCAAAAAATATGGGCTGATTCATGGGGACCGCGGCTTGAATATATTTTAAGAAATTCAATATTGGCGGTTTTGGATTATCCCGGCTCCACTCTTTTGGCTGTAACACGCATGTTGTCTGATAAAAAATTTAGGAAAAAAGTGGTTGACAAAATTCAAAATCCTGTTGTAAAAGCTTTTTGGGTAAATGAATTTGCAAGCTATAGTGACAGATTCGCCACAGAGGCTGTTTCGTCAATACAAAACAAAGTAGGACAATTTTTATCCAGCTCTTTAATTAGAAATATTGTCGGCCAGGTAAAATCTTCAGTTGATATGCGTAAAATTATGGATGAAGGCAAAATTTTGATTATAAATTTAAGCAAAGGACGCATAGGCGAAGATAATTCCCGCCTTTTAGGCGCGATGATGATTACCAAAATCCAACTGGCGGCTATGAGCAGAGTTGACATTGAAGAAAGCAAAAGAAAAGATTTTTATTTATATGTGGATGAATTTCAAAATTTTGCCACTGACAGTTTTGCCAATATTTTATCCGAGGCCAGAAAATATCGTTTGAATTTAACTTTGGCTCATCAATATATTGAACAGGTTGAAGAAAATGTTCGCAACGCGATATTCGGCAATGTCGGCACCTTGATTGTGTTTCGCGTAGGCGCGGCTGATGCGGAATGGCTTGTTCCGGAATTTACGCCGACTTTTACAGAGGAAGATATTGTTAATCTTCCAAAATATGAAATTTATTTAAAATTAATGATTGACGGAATCGCATCCGAGCCTTTTTCAGCCAGAGGTTTGCATCCTTTGTCTTACGCGGAAAAAACCGGAAATACGCAAAAGGTAATCAGTACTTGCCGCGAACGTTATGCCAAATCAAGAGAAGTAATTGAAGATAAGATAAATCGCTGGCATATTGACGGCGGCAATGGCGAGGAAGAATATAATAACAAAACAAAAGTTAATAATATTAAAGATAGCAATAAAACGAATAATAAAAAAAATAATTTTAACGTTGGCGAAGCTGCTAAAAATTTTGATGACTCCGTTTATAAACACGAGGCAAAATGCAGCCGTTGTGGCAAAGACACGAAAATTTCTTTTAAGCCGGATGGCATCCGCCCGATTTATTGCCGTGATTGCCTGACAATAATACGTGAAGAAAAAAAACAAGAATTTGAAAATCGCAAAGAACTTAAAAGCAGAGAATTAGAAAAAATTAAAAATAAACCGGAAAATATTGTTGTTCAAGATGTTCCCGCTGTTTCCCTTAAAGACGCGCTGGCAAAGCCTCCTGTAAAATTTAAAACAAAACCGCAAAGGCAATTTAATAATCCTAAAAAAATAAAAACCAATATTCTTGGCGAGGGAGAGGAGATTGTATTTTGATTTTATAGCCCAAGCATGAATGCTGGGGTTAGAAATTTTAAATCCAGCTGAAGCTGGATGTTGTTAAAAATGTCTACAATAAAAATATCCCATTTCAATGGGATTAAAAAAACGTAGCCTTGGCATTCATGCCTAGGCGGAAAAAAGAAAAGATTGTAATTTATTTAAGATTGGTTTAAAATAATTTATAGCTGTTATTAAAAATAAAAACATCATGACCTCAAAAGAAATACGGCAAAAATATTTGAATTTTTTTAAAGAGCGCGGACATGCGGTTGTTCCCAGCGCTTCTTTGATTCCTGAAAATGATTCATCCTCGCTTTTTATAAGCTCAGGCATGCAGCCTTTGGTTCCTTATTTGGCGGGAGAAAATCATCCGGAAGGGAAGCGGCTTGTGAATAGCCAAAAATGTTTTCGTTCCGGCGATATAGAGGAAGTTGGAGATAATCGGCATAATACTTTTTTTGAAATGCTGGGAAACTGGAGTTTTGGAGATTATTTTAAAAAGGAGCAATTGCGATGGCTTTTTGAATTTTTAGTTAAAGAAGTTGGACTTGATCCAAAGCGAATATATGTGACAGTCTATTCCGGCAATAAGAAAATCGGCGTAGAGAAAGACAGTGAGTCAGTTGAAATTTGGCAAGAGTTATTTAAAGAAGCAGGCGTTGAAGCAAAAGATTATGATAACGCGGAAGAAAAAGGAATCAGAGACGGCAGGATATTTTATTATGGAGATGAAAAAAATTGGTGGAGCCGTTCCGGCAAACCGGCAGATATGCCGGTTGGCGAAATCGGCGGTCCAGATTCGGAAATATTTTATGACTTAGGCACTGATTTAAAAAAACATGAAAATTCAAAATGGAAAGACAAGCCTTGCCATGTGAATTGCGATTGTGGCCGTTTTATTGAAATTGGTAATAGTGTTTTTATCCAGTATAAAAAAACAAAAGACGGATTTGAACAGTTAAAGCAGAAAAATGTTGATTTTGGCGGGGGACTGGAAAGAGTTACAATGGTAAGCCAGAACGAAGACAATGTTTTTGAAACGGATCTGTTTGAAAATATCTTGAATAAAATTGAAGAATTGTCAGGCGGTAAAAAATATCGCGAGCATACGCGAGCTTTTGAAGTAATTGCAGATCATTTAAAAGGCGCTTGTTTTTTAATGGGAGATGATAAAGGAATTACGCCGTCAAATGTTGATCAAGGTTATATTGTAAGGCGCTTAATTCGCAGAGCGGTGCGTTTCGGCCGTGAACTTGGAATTAATAATATCGGCTGGACAAAAGATGTTGCGGAAATAGTGATTAACGACTATAAAGAAATATACGCGGAACTGGAAAAAAACAAAAAATTTATTTTATCTGAAACGGAAAAAGAAGAAAAGAAATTTCAGAAGACGCTAAAGAAAGGATTAAAAGAATTTACAGCTATTGCAAAAATCATTCAGGTTAAGGTGAAAATTATATCAGGAGAAGATGTTTTTAAATTATATCAAAGTTATGGTTTTCCAATTGAGATGACTGAAGAATTAGCAACAGAGAAAGGTTTAAGGGTGGATTCAGCTGGCTTTAAAAAAGAATTAGAAAAACATCAAGAGTTGTCCCGAACCGCAAGCGCTGGAAAATTTAAAGGCGGTTTGGCGGATTCAAGCGAGAAAACGACAAGACTGCATACAGCGGCGCATCTTTTACTTGAAGCTTTGCGCAGAGTTTTGGGCGAGCATGTTTATCAGCGCGGCAGTAATATTACGGCTGAACGTTTGCGTTTTGATTTTAATCATGACGGGAAATTAAGCGATCAAGAAAAACAAAAAGTAGAAGATATGGTAAATGAACAGATTAGCAAAAAACTGGATGTAACAACACAAGAGATGAACCTTGAAGAAGCAAAAAAGCAAGGCGCTACCGGAATTTTTACATCAAAATACGGCGAAAAGGTTAAAGTTTATATTATTGGTAAAGATGAGCATATATTTTCAAGAGAAATATGCGGCGGTCCGCATGTGGAAAATATTAGTAATTTAGGTAAATTTAAAATAAAAAAAGAAAAATCTTCCTCAGCCGGAGTAAGGCGTATTAAAGCAGTACTTGAATTTAGCTAATATTAAGTAATTATTTTATAATTTTTAAAATACCATTATTTTGCTTGACAATAAAATTATTTAGATATATAATATTTTTATAATATTCAAGTAAATTATTTAAATATTACCAATGTTATTTTGGTAGAATTTTTAGATTTTGCCAATTTTTTTGTGTTTGCTAAGGGTGATGAAATTAATTTTATCCTTAAACAACAAATTTTATTTAATGACAAAAAAACAAGAAAAAAAAACAGTGGACTCAAAAGAGTTTATTGAAGTAAAAGGCGAGGTGTTGGAATTAATGCCTGCCACAACATTTAAGGTTTTATTGGAGAACGGGCATGAAATATTGGCTCATCTTTCCGGACGAATGAGAATGCATAGAATTCGCTTATTGCCGGGTGATAAAGTAAAAGTGCAAATGAGCCCTTATGATTTAAGCAAAGGAAGAATCACATATAGAATGTAAATATTATTTTATGAAAGTTAGAGCTTCGGTAAAAAAAATTTGCAAAGACTGTAAAATCATTCGCCGCAAAGGGCGAGTGGTTGTTTTATGCAAAAATCCAAAACATAAACAAAGACAAGGATAAATTAATTTTTGATTTTTGATTTTGGATTTATGATATAAAAATCATAAATCATAAATTATAAATCAGCAATATAAAAATGGCAGTAAGAATAGCTGGAGTTACAATACCAAATGAAAAAAGAGTTGAAATTGCTTTAACTTATATTTATGGCATTGGCTTAAAAAAGGCAAATGATATTTTAGGGTTGGCAAAAGTAAGCCCTGACACAAGAGTAAAAGATTTAAAAGAAGATGAAGCCAATAATTTAAGAAATATTATTGAAAAACAGCATAAAGTTGAAGGAGATTTGCGCCGGGAAGTTCTTGGCAATATTAAGCGCTTAAAAGAAATTAACAGTTATCGCGGATTAAGGCATACTAAAAATTTGCCTGTAAGAGGTCAGAGAACCAAAACCAATAATCGCACAGTTCGCGGAAATAAAAAATCAACCGCTGTTTCAGGAAAGAAGCAAATAGCGCAAAAAACATAAAGAATTAAAAAAATGACTGAAGAAAAAAAAGTTGAAAAATCAACTGCTATTAAGGCTAAAAAAAGCAAAAAAGAAGCTAAAAATAATGATACTCCAAAAAGCGAGGCTGATTTAGGTTTGGAAGAATTGCCTGAAGAAATTAAGAAAAAATTAGAAAAAAAGAAAGCCGAAAGAGACCAAAAAGCAAAAAGCAAAAAAACGCGCAAAAAGAAAAAGAAAACAGCGCGTACTAACATTTCAGTTGGAAAAGCCTTTATAAAGGCAACATATAATAATACAATCGTTACAATAACCGATCTGCAAGGCAATGTTATTTCATGGGCAAGCGCGGGGATTGCGGGATTTAAAGGACCGAAAAAATCAACTCCGTACGCGGCATCCATTATTACCCGTTTAGCAGTCGGCAAAGCAAAGGAAGAATATGGATTATCCGAGGTAAGCGTTTTTGTAAAAGGAGTTGGCACAGGAAGAGAATCAGCTATCAGGGCATTGAATAGCAACGGATTGAATGTTACTTTAATCAAAGACGTTACACCAATTCCACATAATGGATGCAGGCAAAGAAGACCAAGAAGAGTTTAACTTATAGTCAAGGAATTTGAATATTCCCGACTACTGTTATTGCCCTTTGGGCATAACTTGTAAAATATTATTTGAATAAAAATGGCAAAAGATTTAAATCCAAAATGTAAAAAGTGCCGCAGAGCCGGAGAAAAATTGTTTTTAAAGGGTGATCGCTGTAATACTCCCAAGTGCGCCATGGTAAAAAGGAATTATCCTCCCGGATTTCATGGTTCAAAAGGAAGGCGCAGAATTACCGGCTATGGCATGCAATTGAATGAAAAACAAAAAGCCAAGCGCCAATATAATTTATTGGAAAAACAATTTCGCCTGACTTTTGATAAAGCTCGGAAAAAAAGCGGCGATGCCGGTGAAAATTTTTTGCAATTTTTAGAAATGAGAATTGATAACGCGGTTTATCGCGCCGGTCTGGCCGCTTCGCGTTCTCAGGCAAGGCAATTGATAAATCATGGGCATTTTACGGTCAATGGTGAAAAAGTAACAATTCCGTCTTATGTTTTAAAATCAGGAGATTTAGTTACTGTAAAGAAAACAAAAAAAGACAGTAAGTTTCACAAAGCGATGCTGGATATTTTACAAAAAAAGGAAATTCCGGGATGGATGAATTTTGATAAAACTGAAAATACCGTAAAAATTTTGCATAAACCCGGCATGGATATGATAAAACCGAATTTCCAAATACGGCAAATTATTGAATATTATTCAAAATAAAGTTATCAACTTCGTTGACCCGCCACTACTAATGCGGGACATGTGAATAATTTAATAAACTAATTAATATTAAAAAATATGGAAAACATCGCTTTACCCCAAAATATAAAATTTAATAAAGGTGAAAGTGATAATGAGGCGCAAATTACAGTTGAGCCTTGTTTTCCCGGCTATGGCATAACTTTGGGCAATTCAATCAGAAGAGTTCTTCTTTCAAGTTTGCCTGGCGCCGCCCCGGTTGGCATTGTAATTGAAGGAGTTAGCCATGAATTTATGACATCTCCGCACCTTAAAGAAGATATTCTGGAATTTATTTTAAATGTTAAGCAGTTGCGCTTAAAAATGCATACTGATGAAACTGTTATTTTAAATTTGGATGTTCATGGAAAAAAAAGAATTAAAGCATCTGATATTGAGCCAAATCCGGAAGTTGAAATAGTTAATCCTGATTTGGAATTAGCCGTGATAACCGATATGGCAGGGAAAATGAATGCTAAGATATATGTTGAGAAAGGCATGGGTTACGTTACCATCGAAAGCCGGGAAGAAAAACAGAGTATTGTAAATTATATAGAGATGGACGCGATTTTTTCTCCGGTTGTTTCAGTAGGCGCGAAAATTGATAATGTTCGCGTTGGTAAAATGACTAATTGGGAGAAGCTTATTTTAAATCTTAAAACAGACGGCACAATTACACCGGAAGAAGCTTTTAACAGTTCGGTTAAAATATTGATTAAACAATTTTCAGCATTAATACCAAAAGAAAGCGTAAAAAAAGAGGCAATAAAAGACGAAAATAAAGATATTGAAGAAAATAAAGAAGAAAAAGAAGTTAAAAAAGGCAAGGCAAAAAAAGAAGAGCCGAAAGAAAAAAAGAAAAAGCGAGGACGTCCAAAAAAATCATAGAATAAAAAAATAATTTATGAGACATAGAGTTAAGAAAACTACGCTAGGCAGGAAAAAAGAGCCAAGAGAAATGATGTTAAGAAATTTAACATCAAGCGTTTTAATATATGAAAAAATAAAAACCACCAAAGCTAAAGCAAAAGCAGTAAAACCGTTGGTTGAAAAGGCGATTACCACTGCAAAAAAGGGTGATTTAACAGCAAGAAGATCTTTGATTGAAAAACTGCCTCAAAAAATGGCAATTAAAAAAGCAATGGAAGTTCTTGGCGCAAAGTATAAGGAAAGAAAAGGCGGTTATACAAGAATAATTAATTTACCGCCAAGACAAGGCGATGGAGCTGAAATGGCGCGGCTTGAATTAGTTTAAATTATGCAAAAAATAACAAGAAAATTACATAGAATTGATGCCGAAGATAAAGCGGTTGGCCGTATCGCGACTGATATTGCTTTGATTCTGCGAGGGAAAAATAAGCCTGAGTTTCTGCCTAATTTAGACTGCGGAGATGTTGTTGAGGTTTTTAATATTAAAAAATTAAAATTTACCGGAAAAAAACAAGAACAAAAAAAATATTATCATTATTCCGGATACCCCGGCGGGTTAAAAGAAAAGAAAATGTCTGATTTAGCGGCGAGCAACCCGGGAGAAATATTATCAAGAGCGGTAAGAGAAATGCTTTCGCCGGTTAAATTTAGAAAAGCCATGCTGAGGCGGCTGATTATTAAATAAAATTATGCAAGAAGACAAAAAAATAAAAGACAAAGAAAAAAAGGATAAAGCGGAAATTATTAAATTTAAAGAAAAATACATCAGCGCCATCGGCAGAAGAAAAACTTCGGTTTCCAGAGTGCGTTTATACAAAAAAGGCGATGGCCAGATTATGGTTAACGAGAAAAAAGCCGATGCTTTTTTTACCCCTGATTGTATTTTAATCATTAAGCAGCCTTTAAAATTAACCGGACACCTTAAAGATGCAGATATATCAATATTATCAAAAGGCGGCGGCAAAAAAGGGCAGGCAGAAGCCGCTCGCCATGGAATTGCCCGCGCTTTAATTTCTTTGGATGAAAATTTAAAACCGGCTATTAAAGCCAAGGGCTGGCTTACAAGAGACGCGCGCAGAAAAGAAAGAAAAAAACCCGGATTAAAAAAGGCGAGAAAAGCGCCGCAGTGGAGTAAGAGATAAAATGTTTAATAGCACAAATTTTGATATAATAAAATGTACGTACAATATGTACGTACATTTTTGTTTGTAATCAGCGGTTGATTTTTTTTAAAATTTGCTAGCACAGCTATAGAAACATAAAAATTAAAAAATAATTACAGTTTAAAACAATAATGAAAACAATAAAAATCAATAAAAATAATTTTACAAAAATGGATATTGATTTTATTGCGGATAAATTAAGACAAGGCAAGGTTGTTGTTTTGCCGACTGATACAATTTACAGCTTGCATTGTATTGCAACAAATAAAAAAGCAATTGAAAAAATTTATAAAATCAAAAAAAGAAACAAAAAATGTCCTTTATTGGTTTTGGTGAAAAGTTATTGCATGCTGCATGATTATTCTTTTGTTTTTAAAGAACAAGAGCGGTATATTCGCTCTATTTGGCCGCCGACTACTCGTTTAGCGCAAGATAAAAATTATTTATATAAGAAAAAGCCGACTACTTTTATTTTAAAAGCAAGAGAAAAATTACCAAAAGAAATTCGCGGAAAAGATAATTCATTGGCATTTCGCTTGCCAAAAGATGATTTTTTGATTAAAATAATAATAAGGCTTAATATTCCTTTGATTTCTACCAGCTTTAATATTAGCGGTGAAGAGTATAATGAGAATTTTTTGCTAAAATTTAAAGAATTTTCGTTAAATCCTGATATAATAGTTGATTCTGGGAAATCAAAAAATATTAAAGGATCGCGAATTATTAATATTATTAATATTAACAATATAAAAGTTATTAGAAATTAAAAAATAATCTGAATTTTTAAACAAAAATAATTTGTTTGTTTAGATTATCACAATTCTATGGGATGGTTATCAAAATTATTTGGACAAAAAGACGAAGAAGTTAAGGAGTCAACACAAGATAAAAGCACTGAAACTGCCGCGGAAGAATCAACTCCAGAGGAAAATACCGAAAATCAAGGTTAGTCAATACAATTATTCTTGTTAGTCTTTTTTAAAAAATAAACTAGACTTGTAGTTATAAATATTTATGTTAATAGACACGCACGCGCATGTTAATTTTAGTTTTTTCAAAAAAGACGCTGACGAAGTTATACAGCGAACTTTAAACGAAGAAACTTGGATGATTAATGTTGGAGCGGAGTATAAAACGTCAAAAAGGGCGCTTGCCTTGGCAAATAAATACGAGCAAGGAGTTTACGCGGCTGTCGGCCTGCATCCGATTCATCTTTTTGAAACGCGCGCAAATGGAGCTGATTATAGTTTTAATACTCGCGCGGAAGTCTTTAATTATGATATTTATGAAAAATTGGCTAAATTTGAAAAAGTTGTTGCAATAGGTGAAATTGGCTTGGATTATTATCACATTGAAGCGGCTAATGCTGATATAATTAAAAAAACTCAAAAAAAGGCATTTTATGAACAGTTGTTATTGGCAAGAAAATTGGATTTGCCAACAATAATTCACTGCCGTCAGGCGCATGATGACATGTTTGAATGTTTAAAAAATTTTCGCAAAGAGCATATTGATTTAATTCCTAAGAATCGTCCTTGGGCTGTTATGCACTGTTTTTCAGGGGACGAAGATTCGGCATGGAAATATTTTGATTTAGGCTTGATTATAAGCTTTACCGGCTTAATTACTTTTTCAGCGCAATGGGATAGTTTAATCAGAAAAATGCCTTTGGAAAAGATTATGATTGAAACGGATTGTCCTTTTATGACTCCAGAACCGCATCGCGGCAAGCGCAATGAGCCGATATTTGTAAAATACACGGCGCAAAGAATCGCTGAAATTAAAAATTTAAGCATGGAAAAAGTGGCTGAGATTACCACGAAAAATGCCAAGGATTTTTTTAATATATAGTTGCTTGACTTTTTAAAGAATTTGTAAAATAATAGAAGTATAAAGCGGATAATTTGTGTGCACTTTATTTTTTTAGATTTTATCAAGGACAATAACGTCCTTGTTTATTTTTTTAAAATATGGGTGAAAATAATTCAAAACAGGCATGGTGGCAGCCCGCGCTGATTTTGTTTGCTAAATTTTCAGGCTGGATAGTTGTTCCGGTAATAGCCGGAGCATTCATTGGAAAATGGCTTGATAATAGATATGATACTGATCCTTGGCTATTTTTAGCAGCAGTCGGCTTTGCGTTTTTAATTTCAATGTTTGGGTTAATTAAAAATGTTGTAGAAGAGTATAAAAAAATAGAAGATAAAAATAGTTAATTATTATGCCTTACCAAAACGAAAATTATAATTTAACTGAATCGCATGAAGAGATTACTCATGAGCACACGCTGTTTGCCGAGCCGATTTTTGGAATTGGCAACTTTCAAATAACCAATTCTTTATTAAATTCATGGCTGGTAGTTATAATTATAGTAATCATAAGCCTATCTTTAAAATCCCGCGTTAAAACAATACCAAAAGGAATTCAGAATGTTTTTGAAATGATAATAGAGAAATTTTTGGAAATCTTTGATTCTATAACAGGATCGCGCAAGCGATCGCTGAAATTTTTTCCGCTTGTTTTTTCTTTTTTTATATTTATATTATTATCAAATTGGATGGGCTTGCTTCCCGGTATAGGGTCTATCGGCCAAGTCGTGTCAGAACATGGAAGTAAAATTTTTGTGCCTTATTTTCGCGGAGGAACAGCTGATCTGAACACAACATTGGCCTTAGCCGTGATAGGAGTGGTTGCCAGCCACATATTCGGCGTTGTGGCGCTCGGCTTATGGAATTATTTTAATAAATTTATAAACATAAAAGCGTTTTTGGAAATACCAAAAAAAATAATGAAAGATCCGGCAATTATTATAGTTAATCCGATTAAGGCGTTTGTCGGATTAATTGAGATAGTAGGAGAGATGGCTAAGGTAGCCAGCCTTTCTTTTCGTTTATTCGGCAATGTTTTTGCCGGCGAAGTTCTGCTGGCATCAATGTCCGCAATCTTAGCGTTCGGTCTGCCAATACCGTTTATGTTTTTGGAAATAATCGTGGGCTTGATTCAAGCGTTAATATTTGCTATGTTAATATTGGCATACTTAACAATGAATACAAGTTTGGAAGAGCATTAATTTTTAAAAATATTATTTAAATAACTTAAATTATCAAAAATCTATGGAAAATGTTATGTTAGCTAAAGCTTTGGCAATCGGTATTGGCTCAATAGCGCCTGCTATTGGTATCGGTATGATTGGCGCTAAAGCAATGGAAGCGATTGGCAGAAACCCTGAAGCAGCCGGCAAAATTTTAGTGCCCATGCTTTTAGCATCCGCTTTTGCCGAAGCTATTGCTATTTACGCCTTAGTAATTGCGTTTGGGATTAAATAGTGGTTTTACGGACTGCTTCATTTTTTTGGGGCAGTGGTAAGATTATTAAATTAACTTTTTATGGAAAATCTGATTGAAACATTTCATGTTGATATAAAATTATTAATAGCGCAGGTAATTAATTTTGCTATTGTTTTTGGTGTTTTATATTTCTTTGCCTTAAAGCCGTTACTCAAAGTTATGTCGGATAGGACTAAAAAAATTGAAAAAAGCATTGATGACGCGCAAAAAGTAGAAGAAAAATTAAGCAAAACAGACGAGGAATACAATAAAGCAATCAGCAAAGCGAAAAAAGAAGCAAATATTATTATGGAAAAGGCAAGTGTTGTTGCGGAAGAAAAAAAACAAGATCTAGTAAAAAAAGCCAAGTTAGAAATAGGGCAGATTATTAATAAGGAAAAAGAGCAAATGCAGACTGAAAAAGCCAAAACATTAAAAGAGATTAAGAGGGAAGTTGCTGATTTGGTTGTTGTTTCATTGGAAAAAATTTTGGAAGAAAAAGTTGATAGCAAAAAAGACGGAAAGTTAATTAAGCGGATGGTTAAAAAATAAATATGAAGATTACTGCAAAACAATACGCGGAAAGTTTATATGAGGCTGTTCAAGATAAGAATAACAGCCAGATTAAAAATTCTATAAATAATTTTTTTAATATTTTAATTCAGAATAATGATTTGGCAAAAGCAGAAGCGATAGTCAAGGAATTTGAAAAAATATGGAATATTGAGCAGGGAATTATTGAAGCAAAAGTTGTTAGCGCGAAAGAGTTGGATAATAAAATTATTAAATTATTAAATAATTATATTACTAAATTGTCAGGAGCTGAAAAAGTTATTTTAAATCAAAAAATAAATAAAGATATTTTAGGAGGAGTGGTCATTAAATTTGAAGATAAAATTTTGGATGGGAGTTTACGTGCGAGATTAAGTGAATTAAAAAGTGAAATGATAAAATAAAAACACCGCATAATTTGTTTTGAATTATACGGTGGATTTAATCTTTGATTATTATTTGACTAAATAATTAATGTACGCTCCGTTGTCGTAGATCGTCATTTTTTTTATTTCCAGCCCGAGTCTTTCAGTAGACTCTTTTATTGCGCTAGCTAGAAAAAAATTCGTTCCAACGTTTGCTAGGTCTGGATCTATTTTTTCTAAGTATTTTTCTATTTCTTTTATAATTTCTTGATCAATTAGAACATTTGGCATTTTTCCCCCTCCTTTCTTTTACCTTTTTAACTACTTCGTCAATTTTTTCCCCTAATTTTTTTTCAATTTCTTTTTCTTTTTTAAATTTTTCTTTTCTATCACGAAGTCTTTCTAATTTTTGTTTAATTTTCCTTGTCATAATAATAGTAATACTTATAATGAGAATTAGCACGATTATTAGCTTAACCGTAGGATTGTAAGAAATTGGTAATATTACTGGGAGTATTATTAGTAAGGCAGAAATTAACGATATTGATTTTATAAAGATCATTTTTTAGTCCTCCTTGTTTGATTGTTTATTGTTTAATATAGGTTAATATAAATTATAATTTAAGTCAATAGATATACGCAAAAAATATGAGTAATACAAAAGATTTTATTGTGGAACAATTAAAACAGCAGATTGCCGGTTTTAAGCATGAGATTAAAGAGCAAACAGTCGGCAAGGTCATTAAAATCGGAGACGGAATTGCGCAAATTTCCGGGCTTTCCGACGTTATGATGTCGGAAATGTTAGAATTTTCCTCCGGTAAGAAAAAAGTTTACGGTGTAGCGCTTAATTTGGAAGAAGATAGCGTTGGCGCTATTATTTTGGGAGATTTTTTTGGCATAAAAGAAGGTGATGAAGTTCGGTCATTAAAAAGAATTTTGGAAGTTCCTGTTGGTAATAGCGTGGTTGGCAGGGTAGTTAATCCAATGGGCGCGCCTATAGACGGAAAAGGAGAAATATTGGCTGATAAATTTTATCCAATAGAAAAAATAGCGCCGGGTGTAATTGCCCGCGAGTCAGTAAGCAAGCCGGTACAGACAGGCATAAAAGCGGTTGACGCGATGATTCCAATCGGACGCGGTCAAAGGGAATTGATTATAGGCGATAGGCAAATCGGAAAAACAGCTATTGCCATTGATGCTATTATCAATCAGAAAGGACAAAATATGAAATGTATTTATGTGGCAATCGGGCAGAAAGAGTCAAAGGTTGCGAATATCGCGGCCAAACTGGAAGAGCATGGAGCAATGGAATACACTACGATTGTTTTAGCGGGCGCATCTGATCCGGCATCGCTCGCGTATATCGCGCCTTACGCAGGATGCGCTATGGCGGAATATTTTTTGGACAAAGGCGAGGATGTTTTGATTGTTTATGACGATTTAAGCAAGCATGCGGTTGCTTACCGCGAAATTTCATTATTATTGAAACGACCGCCCGGACGCGAGGCTTATCCGGGAGATGTCTTTTATTTGCATTCAAGATTATTGGAAAGATCTTGTAATTTAAATAAAGAACATGGCGGCGGATCAATAACCGCTTTGCCTATTATTGAAACGCAGGCAGGCGATGTGTCCGCTTATATTCCGACAAATGTTATTTCAATTACAGACGGACAAATTTATCTGGAGCCGGATTTATTTTATCAAGGCAATCGCCCTGCCGTAAACGCAGGTTTGTCAGTTTCTCGTGTTGGTTCGGCAGCGCAGATTAAAGCCATGAAGAAGGTTGCAGGAAAAATGAGACTGGAAGCAGCGCAGTATCGCGAATTAGCCGCGTTCGCGCAATTTGGATCAGATTTAGACGAGGAAACAAAGAGCAGGCTGGAAAGAGGAAAGAGATTAGTGGAAATATTCAAACAGGATCAATATAAGACAGTTCCTGTTGCAAATCAGGTGTTAATATTTTTCGCTATAATTTCAGGATTATTAGATAATGTTCCTGTGGAGAAAATTTTAGAATTTGAAGAAGGATTAAATAAATACGCAGAAAACAGCGGGCAGGATATTTTGCATGAGATTACGGAAAAAGGGGAATTGAGCGAGAAATTGGAAGAGAATATTAAGAAGTTGGTTGAGGATTATAAAAGTACGGTGGATTATTTAGAAAGTTAAAAAATGGCAAATACAAGAGATATACAAAACAGAATAAAATCCATTAATAACACCAAAAAGATTACCAAGGCGATGGAAATGGTGGCGGCATCTAAAATGCGGCGCGCGATTGAGGCTGTTCTTAAAACAAGGACTTACGCTAATTTGAGCTGGAGGATTGTTTTGAATTTATCGCAAGCTAGCAATGGTAATGGAAATAAGGCGCTACATCCGCTTTTAACAAAGCGCGGTCAAGTTAAAAAAGTCGGAATTATTTTAATATCATCTAATAGGGGATTATGCGGCGGGTTTAACACGGCTATTATAAATAAAGCGCATAATAGTGTTAAAATGCATATGGAGCCTGGCAAAGAAAAGCCTGAGTTTATAATAATCGGAAAAAAAGGCGCTATTGTAAAAAAATATTATAATTATGATATTGCAGCGGAATTTTCAAAAGCAGATATAATCAGCGAAATAAAAGAAGTTTTACCAATAGCAAAAATTGTTTTGGATGATTATTTAAGCGGAAAGTATGATAAAATAATGGTTGCCTATACCGATTATGTGAGCGCCGCCAAGCAGATACCGCGCGTTAAACAGCTTTTGCCGATTGACATAACAACGCAGGATGACTATTTGGGCATTGTCGGCGAAGACACCAGAATTGGCATTGATAAAGAATTTATTGATAAGAAAAAAGAACAGCGTTTGCAAGACCAAAAGCATAGTTATGAATATACTTTTGAACCGAATCCAAAAGAAGTTTTGGACGAAATGATTCCGCGCTTGATTGAAGTTCAGCTTTTTCAGGCATTGCTGGAGTCAAACGCATCCGAACATAGCGCGCGAATGTCAGCAATGCATCAGGCAACAGACGCTGCCAAAGACATGGTTGATGAATTAACGTTATTTTACAACAAGTCAAGACAAGCTGCAATCACAAATGAAATTGCGGAGATTTCAGCCGGGGCGAATGCTTTGGCGGAATAAACTACAAGAATTATTTTTAATAGAAATAAACAAGAATAACGCGAATAATAGAATTCTTGTTAAAAATAATTCCTGTAGTTAATATTAAGAAAAGAAAAAGACCGTAACAGTTATTATGTTGTTACGGCCTCAAAAAAATTTGGAGTTTGGAAAAAATTATTACTTAATTTTTCGTTGACGTAAAATAAATTTTACGTATGGTATTTGGTAGATAGCTACCCCTATAAATCCGAACGAGAACATAAAGGAAATGGTTTTTATAAATGGTGGTAGCTTTACCACCGTAATTAACACATGTATCACTATTGACATTACTAGAAAACAAACAAATATTGTATGACCATATTTTGTCCACTTCAATTTTTCCATACATCCTCCTTTTAAAAATTATTATGTACAATTTAAATTAATATAACAATAGCATAAAATAATTAATCCGTCAAGCATTTTGGCTTGTAATTTATAAAATATGACTAATATTACAAAAAATAATAAAAATATTGGCAAGGTAAAACAAGTAATCGGCGCGGTTGTTGATGTTCAATTTGAAACAGAATTGCCGGAGATTTATAATGCCCTTGAAGTTAATAATCAGGGTAATAAATTAATTTTAGAAACCCAACAACACATTGGAGCTAATTTGATTAGGACTGTTGCTATGGGTTCAACCGATGGATTGAAACGTGGAGATGAAGTTGTTAATACCGGCAAGGGAATTAGCGTACCTGTCGGAGATGAAACATTGGGCAGGATTTTTAATGTTTTAGGCCAGCCGGTTGACGGTAAAGAAACGCCAAAGACGAATGATAAATATCCAATTCATAGACCTGCTCCGGCTTTTGCCGACCAGTCAACTAAAACGGAAATTTTGGAAACAGGTATTAAAGTTATTGATTTGATTTGTCCGATTGCCAAAGGCGGAAAAGTGGGAATGTTTGGCGGTGCAGGCGTTGGAAAAACCGTTATTATTCAGGAATTTATAAATAATATTGCCAAACAGCATGGCGGTTATTCTGTTTTTGCCGGAGTAGGGGAAAGAACTCGCGAGGGTAATGATTTATATCATGAAATGAAAGGCGCGGGTGTACTTGATAAGGTAGCTATGGTTTTTGGACAAATGAATGAACCGCCCGGAGCGCGCGCTCGCGTGGCTTTGTCAGGACTTTCCATGGCTGAATATTTCCGCGACGAGCAAAATCAGGATGTTTTATTTTTTATAGATAATATATTCAGATTTACGCAAGCAGGCTCAGAAGTATCAGCGCTTTTAGGCCGCATGCCTTCCGCTGTAGGCTACCAGCCGACTTTGGCAACGGAAATGGGCGAATTGCAGGAACGGATTACTTCTACGAATAAAGGTTCTATTACTTCAATTCAAGCTGTATATGTGCCGGCTGATGATTTGACCGATCCTGCGCCTGCAACAACTTTCGGGCATTTGGATTCTACTGTTGTGCTTGCTCGCAGTTTGTCTGAATTGGGAATTTATCCGGCTGTTGATCCGCTTGACTCTTCATCCATTATTCTTGACCCGAAAATTGTCGGCGACGAGCATTATGCTGTTGCGCGCGGAGTGCAAAAAATATTGCAGAGATACAAAGAATTGCAAGATATTATTGCCATTCTTGGTATGGAAGAATTGTCAGATGAAGATAAATTAACAGTAACGCGCGCCAGAAAAATACAAAGATTTTTATCCCAGCCGTTTTCTGTCGCGGAAACATTTACCGGTCATCCTGGAAAATATGTAAAAGTAGCTGATACGATTAAAGGATTTAAAGAAATTTTAGACGGCAAGCATGATGAAAAAGGAGAAGGGGAGTTTTATATGAAAGGGGATATTAGTGAAATAGAAAGTAAAAAATAAAAATTATGATTTCAAGATTTATCAAGGGCAAAACTTATGTTTTTATAGATGCGTCTAATATTTTTTATTCTCAACAAACATTAAAATGGAAAGTGGATTATAAAAAGTTTAAAAAATATTTAGAAAAAGAAACTAATCTAGAAAAAATATATTTTTATTCAGGAAAAGTCGGAGACAATTTAAAACAAAATAATTTTTTAAATAAGTTGAAAAATCTTGGTTATATTGTTAAAGTAAAAGAAGTAAAGGTGATAAAAGTCAGTTCAGGCGTTTATGAAAAAAAGGGCAATTTAGATATTGAGTTAGCCGTTGATTTAATAAAAAATATAAATAAATTTAATAGTTGTATTTTGGTTTCGGGTGATAGTGATTTTGCGGTTTTGGTGGATGAGATGAAAAAGTTAAAGAAAAGAGTTGTTGTTCTTTCAACAAGGGGTCACATTTCAAGAGAATTGATTGAAAGAGCCAAATACATTGATTTGCGAAAGTTAAAATATAAAATATCTTATAAAAAACAAAACCCCTCCAAATTGGAGGGGAATCTAGAGTAATCGGTTAAGACTCCCTAGAGGTCTGACTTATTATTAAGAATAGCATATTGTATATAATTGTCAAGGTATGCCTCAAAAAACAATAAAATTTGAAATAGTTACGCCTGAAAGGGTTGTTCTAAAAGAGCAAGTTGTTCAAGTGACGGTGCCTACAAAACAGGGTGAGATTACTGTTTTATCAAATCATATTCCCTTGGTAGCAGGTTTAATGTCCGGCGTGATTGAAATTGTTAAAAAAGACGGAAATAGCGAAATTATGTCTGTTTCAGGAGGATTTATTGAGGTGTCAAAGAATAAAGTGGTTATTTTGGCTAATACGGCTGAAATGGCGGAAGAGATTGATATAACAAGAGTTGAAGAAGCCAGAGAACGAGCGGAAGCGACTGTTAAAGATTTAAGGCATTTTGATCGTGAAAGATTTGCAAATATTAACGCGGGAATTGCCAAGGAACTGGCGAGAAGCAGGGCGGTAAGGAGATGGAAAAGAATTAAAAAGGTTGATTAGAGATTTATTTTTTTATTCTACAATATCCAAACTCCTATCGCATTGCGCGCAGCAACCGTTTTGGTCTAATCGTTCAATATGGTAGCCAAGCCTTCTGATTGCCAGCTCGCCACAGCGCGGGCAGTATGTATTTTCTTTTTGATCACCGGGAATATTGCCGACATAAACATATTTAAGCCCCGCGTCTTTGGCAATTTCATAAGCTTGATAGATTACATCTTCTCCTGTTGAGGGGATATTTTTTAATTTCCATGAAATATCAGGCGAGAATTTGCTTAAATGCCACGGAGTATCGCTGTCTAATTCCTGGCTTAAAAAATCGGCGATTTGGCTTAAAGTTTTAATATCATCAGAAAGGCCGGGGATAATCAAAGTAGTTACTTCCAAATGAATTTGCTCTTGTTTAATTTTTTTTAAATTATTCAAAACCGGCGTAAGTTTAGCCGAACAAATATTATTATAAAAATTATCGTCAAAAGATTTTAAGTCAATATTAATCGCGTCTACGTATGGAAATATTTCTTTCAGGCATTCATCAGACATATAACCGTTAGATACCCAAAGATTTTTCAAGCCATTTGCTTGCGCTATGCGCATGATGTCAATGTAATATTCAATATTGATAGTCGGCTCGTTGTAAGTGTAGGCGATTGCTTGGCAATCATTGCCGATTGCTTCTTCAACAATTCGCTCGGGATTAATATTGTCAAAATTATCAAGTATTTTTTTAATGCTTTTTATTTGGCTTATTTCATAATTTTGGCAATTATCACATTTAAAATTACAACCCAAAGAACCGATTGAATAGGTGAGCGAGCCAGGCATAAAATGAAAAAAGGGCTTTTTTTCAATTGGATCAATATTTTGCGCGCTAACAACACCATAGTCTAGCGTATAAAGATTCCCATTATCATTGATTCTATTCAAACAAATGCCTGTCTGTTTATTTTTGATTACACAATAATGATTGCATAGCAAGCACCGCAGAGACCCATCTTGATTTGTTTTATAAAATTTTGCTTTCTTCATCTTAAAAATACTGTTAATATTTATTAATAATAAAATATCATACTGTAACTCCTCACTGACTCCAAAT
>JAGLIO010000014.1 GCA_023142915.1 Candidatus Parcubacteria bacterium
GTGTTACTCTCCCGTTTGCCATGCGCCATCATGTAGAGACGTAAAATTTTACGTCTCTACATGATGGCGCATTCAACTTGCATGCCTTAGACACGCCGCCAGCGTTCATCCTGAGCCAGGATCAAACTCTCTGAAAGTTTTTAGACAGGTTTACTATCCTGTTGAAAATTTTTACTTGGTTTCAGCCAAGCGACATATTTCTGTACAAGTACGAAAAATACATCAAAGGAATATATGAAGATTATAGAAATCTCACTATTGGTTGTATACTCGCCGCAGCACAAAGCTATTGCGAGTAAAAATTGGCGCCTGCTAGCGCCAAATTAATAAATTGTCAAGAAACAAATTTAACCAAAAAACAGACCTTACAATCTGTTTTATTTGTAAGCTATGTCTATTTTAAATTGGTTGTATCAATTAAACATTGGTTTGTAACTCAATATTTAAACGCATTATTATATTAAGTGATTTTAAAAGATATGTCAAGGAAAATGCATTTTAATTAAGAATTAATAATCAGTAATTAAAAACTATTTAATATTAGCTTAAAATATTATTTATATATAAATTTAAAATTTATAAATTTTTCTAATATTTCAGGAATTTTTTTGAAAAATATATTTTATTCCTTATTTTACACAGCTTTTGCACAAACTTTTTGATTTAAACGTCTATGCGCAAGTCCACGAACATAATTGACACTTTTTAATTAAGGACATCAATTTAATATTTGATGTCCTTTTACTTTTTATTATCACCCATTGACAAATTCCCAAATTGGGAATATAATGAAATTAATGAGAATTATATCTATAAAAACAATTAAGGATTTTTGGGAGAAACCTAAATATAAGGACTCGGAACAAGCGCTTAGGGCATGGTTTTTTGAAGTTAAGAAAGAAGAATGGAAATCGCCTAATGATGTAAAAAATAAATATAAAAATGCAAGCGTTGTTGGGAATGGCAGGATAGTATTTAATGTAAAAGGAAATAAATATAGGCTGATTGTTGCCATAAGATATAAATTTAAAATAGTATTTATAAGATTTATCGGCACTCACTCTGAGTACGATAGAATTAACGAAAAAAATATATGAGCATAAAATTGATTAAAACCAAAAAAGACTACAGGGAAGCATTAGCCAGAGTTGAAAAAATATGGGAAGCCAAGCTCGGCACTAGCCGCGGCGATGAATTGGAAATACTTTCAATGTTGATTGAAAAATATGAAAAGAAAAATTTTAAAATTTTACCGCCTGATCCGATTGAAGCGATTAAATTCAGAATGGAGCAAATGGGACTGGAAAAAAAAGACTTAGCTAAGATAATCGGCGCTAATAGAACATCAGAGGTATTGCGGAAAAAACGAGGATTGACATTAAAAATGATTAGAAGTTTGCATATCGCTTTGCATATCCCAACTGATTCTTTGGTTGGTTGATTTATGTTTACTAAATTTTGAGTAAATGCTATAATTATAATATGTTAGAGATAATAACAAAATCAAAAACCAGGCAAAAACTTTTAAAATTGCTTTTATTGAATAAAAATCAGAAGTTTTATTTAAGCGAGATAGCCCAAAAAATAGATGTTTCAATTGGAACAACTCAGCGCGAGCTTAATAAGCTGGCAAACTTTGAGATGGTTATTTCAGAAAAAAGAGGAAACATGCGTTATTATTTTATTAATAAGCAAAATCAGTTTTTAAATGAATTAAAAAAAATTGTAATATAGCATAAATTAAAAAAAACTACTCATACCGTCGCGATGAAACGGTTGTCTGCATTATTGCGCGCTGTTTGTGCGCGCCGGCGCTGTCAGCTTCAACTTCTATTTTTATTGTTACGCGCGGCTGGATTTTTGCGTCAGGCAAAACGTTGATTGCATTATCTGTAACAAAAAAATCTAAACCGGTAACTTTAATGTCGTTTGGGGTAACCGGCAAAACAATATTTGCAATGCCGTTATCGCGCCTTATTATTAAATCATCATTGCCGTCAACATAATACGCTACGCATTCATCGTCTTTATTTTTAAAATATAATTCCGTGTTGCCTGCTTCAGTATCATAAAGTTTATTTCCGGAAGAATTGCCCATAAGCGCCTCGCAGCCATGATCCATGACTTGCGCGCTTCTTATTTCTTTGCTTATTATTTCAAATAAAAACCGCATGCTTTCTTGAGTGTTTTGCGCGGCAATCGCGCTTTTTTGGCTTTCTATTGTTGATTTAAAAATGCTTAATGTTAAGCCG
Organism: Candidatus Parcubacteria bacterium; assembly: GCA_023142915.1. GTDB lineage: Bacteria > Patescibacteriota > Patescibacteriia > Patescibacteriales > UBA12075 > JAGLYP01. Next base: position 2,253 of record JAGLIO010000014.1, read on the forward strand.
ATTAAAATTACAAAAATACTAATAGCGAACATTATTTCTATTAACGATGTGCCGGATTTATTTTTTAGGATATTTTTAAACATAATGATCACCGCCAATTATATAAATATGTTTCCGCTATATAATTTTTTAAAACGCCTTTATTATCCTTCCATTGAACATGTGATTTTACTTTATAATAATCAATTACTCCGTCAACGGGAATACTCGCGTCAATTCCGTCCGCGGCTATTAAGCGGAAAAATTGAGTTGCTGTATTTCCCGCAGCGGTATGCGTATAAAAATTATTCGCGCCATCCTTATAAAGCGCTGTGCCGGCTTCTTCAGTAATATCATTGTCATTATCGCCATCATCCGCGTCCGCCAAAATCATTGCATAGTCAATTGTAAAATCATCATTATTCCATCCGGCAATATCCAAGTCCCAATCGTTTCCCGCGATAATCCAATTATCATCCCTGATATTTCTAACCAATTCCAAGCCTTCTTGCGCCAGCATAGAAGCGATTAATATATTTTTATTTACTTTCTGTACTTGAATATTTTGTAAAATCAAAGAAAAAACCCCTAAGATGCCGATACTGACAACACCCATAACAACCGACGCTTCTAATATGGAAAAGCCTTTATTATTAAATGATTTACGCATTTTTAATTTTTAATTTTTATTCAACATCCACTAATCCGAATTTGTTTACTTTAACCGTTCTGGTATAAGAGCCTTCGGTTATTTTTATTTCAGCGTTTGTTCCCGAGGTGCAGCTCGCGCCCTGATTATCGCAAAGCCAAACAGTAGGATTAGGAGGTTCAAAAGAAATAAAAATAGGATTTTCGCCTCCGCCGTCAATAAATAACCCGTTATTCTGTTTTATTTTCGCGCCTGAAGAAAATAATACTTTCCCGCCGTAATCTTCATTATTTTCCCTTCTGTGGTCTCCATCATCAGCGAAAAAATAATATCCGTCAATATTCGACGCCAGATCCCTTAAATACAAGCCCCAGCCGCCTTTTGGTATTTCCATTCCGCTGCCAAAATCAAATTCTTTTAAACTCAAAGCGTAGCTTTGCGCTTTTCGTATATCGCCGGCAAGCTGGTAAGCAGCTAAATCAACTTTATTTTTTTTATCGTGCGAATTAAAATTAACTAAAGCAATAGAGGAAATAATTACGATTACAGCCATGCTTACGGTTAATTCTATTAAAGTATAGCCTTGCTTGTTTTTACCGATTAAGCGAGTAAAAATAATTAAAAATTTCAGCATTTTTTTAAAAATTATCCCCGCTTTATAAAATATTATTTAGTTTCAATCCATGACGGAAGCTTGTAGTTAATATCAAAAACAGAAGTGCTTGCGCAGGAATAACCGTTATTATTATCAGTTAAAGTTAATTCCACCCTATTATTAACCAGGCTGTTAAATTTAATAATAGTGGAAGAAGCGTTACTGGAACCAATATCTACATTTCCCGAAGCATCCGGATCGCTCCAATCCCACGAACAATTTGCGTCATCGCAATCATTTTCAACGCCTCCGACATAATATTTGGCTCTGTCCATGCTTTCAAACAATACATCCTCTTCGGCGCTAAAACTTTTCGGCGTCCAGATAAAATTATCAGGATTTGGAAATTCGCTTATAAAGGTTGTGAAAGTCAAATTATTTACATCAGGATCGCCATCCGTATCAGCCCCTGAATTGTTATCATAAAGAACCATACCGGAAAGACCGCCATTGCTATCCCGTACTTGAGCTTCCCATTCATAATTTAATCCATAACCCAATCCGGATCCTGTATTTTCATAAATAGTATAAGCGCAAATATCGCCGTCCAAATAACCGGTGCAATTAATATCGCATAAATCCCCAGGATTCAGCCCTACAGCGCCCCCAATACAATCATTAACGCATACTCCGTTTTCGCATTCTCCTGAATTAAATATAAGCGGACCGCCTGATTCATATACTTTTAATTGATAAGATTTCAAAGTATCGCCATCAGCATCATTAAATTGCCATTTAAGCTCAGCTTGCCTGGTATTTCCAGCGCAAGCGTTTGCCGGCCACCAGTTTGGCGCGCTTAAAGCGCTAAGAGTCGGCGAATTATTTAATTCTGCTTCTGTTTGATAATTTGAAACTAAACATGTATCTCCGCAATTATTGCTCGCGCAATCCGCGTTTATCGCGCAGATTTCTCCCGCGTTAGCGCCTCCTATACAAGAAGAATAATTTTCGCAATTAAAACTTATCCAGCCGATGCCGGTGCCATTGGCGTTGCTGCTCCACGCCCAACCATTTAACTCATTAGCCGTAGCATCAGCAGTCGCTTCAAAACCGATTTGCCCATGATCAAATCTTATCCAGCCGTCTTCACCCATTGATAAAATTTTCGCCCAGCCGTATATTTTATTATCAGTTGCATTATAACAGGCAGTACAATCAACCGTTGGATCACAGCCTGCGTCGCAATTAGCGACAACTGTTGCGTCATTTGGCGTATTACTCTCTTGAAAGCTAATCCAGCCAACATTATCATTCCATGCGTAACCGGAAAAATTTCCAGTACCAACATTAATATTTACACCATAATCAAAAGCCGTGTCAGGCAGCGCATTGGTTCCGCCACATCCCAAAACCATTGCGTCTGTATCAACAAAACCGTTATTGTCCGTATCACAGTCTGCTGAATTAAAGCTAATCCAGCCTACATTGGAATTCCATGCCCAGCCGCTGACATTTTCACCAACCCCCGCCATAACTCGTTTTTCAGAACCCAAAAAACAAACCGCTAATAACAAAATTAAACTTAACAAAAAAATTTTAAATTTAAAAAAATTGTTCATAAAAAAATCAAGAATAATGCTAATTAGTGTCATCTTAAATAAACAAACCCCAATAAAAAGAAACTAATTGCTCACCCCAAAACAATGTAATAACGGTTGCTGTTGTTAAAAATATTCCAAATGGAATTTTGCTGCTTAATTTCTTTTTTTTGAATATTAATAAATAAATTCCGATAATTGATCCTGAAATATAGGCAACATACAAAGCTGTTAAAATCATGGGCCAGCCAAGCGCAAAACCCATCAAAAGCCCAAGGCGAATATCTCCTCCGCCAATCCATTTTCCGCGCGAAATTATAAACTGCAACAAAAAGAAACTACTTCCTATTATACCGGAAATCAAGAGATTTTGCCAGTTAAATCCAAGCAATAAATTAAAAATAAAAACAACTGCGCAAGCAGGCAAAGTTACCGCGTCTAATATTAAATACCAGCGCAAATCATAGATAAAAATTATTATCATTATTGATATTATAAACCAGTCGCGGATAATTGTAATTAGCAGTTTATAATTTGTAATTTGGGCTATAATTAATTCCCCATCCCCAATTGCCAATTTTAAGTCACTAATTATCGCTGCCACAAATAAAACCCCTGTAATAATTTCCACTGCCGGATATTGCTGGGAAATTCTTTTCTCGCAATGCCGGCACTTGCCTTGCAAAATAATAAAGCTTAAAATCGGAATATTATCATGCCAAGCTATTTGCTTACGGCAACGCAAGCACATTGAACGGCCTAAAATTGTTTTTTTCTCATGCAGGCGCCAAATTAAACAATTCAAAAAAGAGCCGATTATTGCTCCGAAAATAAAGATTAAAAATAAGATAAAATAAAACATAAAAAAATTAGAATATTATTTTTTTAATATTAATTGTTATTTATCCTCAGCCACCCTAAACACCTCATCAACTGAAGTAATGCCGTCAATTGTTTTTAAAAGGCCGTCTTGCGCCATGGAAATGGTGCCTTTTTTGGCTGCTGCGCCGCGTATATCGTACTCGCTGATATTTCCGGATAAAATTAATTTTTCCATTTCCGCGTCAACCACTATTATTTCATATATTCCAATGCGGCCTTTATAGCCGATTCCCTGGCATGCCTCGCAGCCATCGCCTTGATAAAATTTTAAATTATTAAAATCTATATCTGCTTGCTCTTCTTTGGGGAGTTTTTTCAAAATTTCAAGCGCTCTTTTTAGTTTTTCATCTTCAAGTTTAATTTCCTTTTTGCAATTTTCGCATATTTTTCTAACCAAGCGCTGGCCGATCATCGCGTTTAGGGCAGGCGCCAATAAAAACGGCTTTGTTCCCATTGATAAAAAACGCGGCACTGTTCCTGCGGCGTCATTGGTGTGGATTGTTGATAATACCAAATGGCCTGTCAATGACGCTTGAATGGCTATTTCAGCGGTTTCCAAATCGCGGATTTCTCCCACCATAATTATATCAGGATCTTGACGCACGATTGACCTTAAGCCTTGCGCGAAAGTATATTTTTCGCTTATCTGTGATTGGTTCACGCCTTCCAGCTGATATTCAATCGGATCTTCAATGGTAATTATTTTTGTTTCCTGATTATTTAATTTTTTTAAAATCGCGTAAAGCGTTGTAGTCTTGCCGCTGCCTGTCGGTCCGGTAGTAATAATCATGCCGTTCGGTCTGCCCACTTCTTTTTTTAATTGCTGAAAAGCGCGGTCTCTGATGCCCAAATCTTCAAAACCCAGTCCGACTGAGCTGGATTTAAGAATACGCATTACCACGCTTTCGCCGAAATTTGTCGGCAAAAATGAAGCGCGAATATCAATCCTTTCTTTCGCGGTAATTAACGACAATCTCCCGTCCTGCGGCTTGTCGGTAATATTTATTTTTACTTTGGCCAAAACTTTTAAGCGGGAAATTATTTTTTTCCATAATTCTTTGTCAACCACGGCAGCGTCATGCAAAACGCCGTCCACGCGAAAACGCACTTTTATTCCTTCTTCTTCGGCTTCAATATGAACATCGGATGAATCCAATTTTATTGAAGCGGCCATAATCATAGTAACAATATCGGTAACTTTCGCTTTGTCAATTTCCGATTGCAGATCGCGAAAGCTTGAAAATTTTTCGCTGAATTTATTAAGGTCGGCTTCGGTCAATTCCACACCGCGCGATACTTTTCTTACTTTTGGAATGGCTTTATAAAGCTCTAAGGCGTAATCAAGGCTATTTTGCGAAATCAAATAAATTTCGCCATCGCAATAAAATTCCGTACATAATTTTTGCAGCATGCCTGTTACATCCTTGTTTTGCGGAACAATCGCGCCTAAACGGATTCTTTTACCGTCATAAAAAAAACAGATAGCATTGATCCTTCCAGCATTCTCTTCTTTAATTAGAGATAACGCTTCCGGACTGATTGGAAAACCGAATAAATTAATGTAAGACACTCCAAAACTAGCCGCTTCGGCTTCGGCTTTTCTTTCCATTTCTTTTATTTTAATTTGCTTTTGCTTGGATTGAAATTTTGCCTGAGCGCTTTCATCATCAACAACATTATTACTGTTTTTTGAAGCCGCAATCAGATCTTCAATTGATTGAATTTTTTGAGCCATAATTTATATTTAATTTAAATAAAGAAGACAAAAAGCCTTCTTTATTTAATATCTATAAAGTTTAACATTTATTTTAGGCCTTGCTTTCTTTTATTTTTTTATCAAATATTCTAGTAATTTTGCTTACTCCGCCTTTGCTAACCAATTCCATAAAAAGATATGTCCAGGAAGAAATTTGAAAAGTGGCAAGCATAGCGCCTATAAACACTATCGTAATTAAAAACAAAATAATAGACGATACGATTATAAACCAAAAATTAAAATAAAATGCCATCTGGGAAAACATTAAAATAATAAACAAAAACGGCACAGTTAAAATTAAAAACAATAAAATTACGCCCAGCCCGACTAAAAAATTAATAAAAAACAAAACAACCGCCATTTCAATGCTTATAATCCAATTATTTTTAAATAAATTCCATCCTGATTTTACTGCCTGAATTGTCTTTTGCCCTTTAATTACCACAAAAGCGATTGAATATTTTATTAAAAATGAAAATGCCAAGCTAAGCGGTATAAAAATTATAAACATTATAATATACCAGCCGCTTGCCAGCCCTGAATTTTTAAATACTTCCGAAAGCAATGGCAATGCGATTATACAAAACATAATCGCTATCGCAAGGCGGGAAATTATATTCAAGCTTAAAACCGGCCAAAAATTTTTCATGCCCGTGAGTATTCCGTCTTTAAAATCATGTTCTTTGTCATGCTTGGTTTTTGCCGTGTTATGAACAATCGCCACTTGCGAAGTGATGCTTAACCACAGCAGGAATAAACTCAAAACCAAAATAATAAACAAAGTCATTAACGCTAAAAATAAAGAAAAAGGATCTTCCCCTGCCATACGCCCCATATTACTTAAAGTTCCTTTGCTAAAAAAACCGGTTTCTAAAATTCTTTGCATGCCGATATAAAGATTGTTTTTGCCCGGTCCGTCAAAACCCCTGAAAATCAACTCCAGCTCTCCGCCGTTGCCCAACAGCGCCGCGAAAAGCCCGAAAAACCATAAATATTTATGCCGCCAGGTATTTTCCCAGGCGCGCTTTAAAATTGTGCGATATAATGCCATATTTTTAAAATATAAAAATTATTTTATTATGGTTTTATTATAACATATTTAGCATGAATAACAAAATTAAGTTTTTTTTCAATTCAGGCTCGTCTTTTATTAGACAAAACCCAGTAAAGCAAAAATAATTTTTTTATGCTATAATTGTTATAGTTATTTATTAATTAATGCCTGATAAAAATCAGGCTTAAAAATAAAATTATGCGAACAATAATAATGTCCCCGCTTTTTATTATCAAGCAGTACGAGCTTGGAATTTATGAGTTATTCGGCAAATATCAATTTTTTACAGGACCGGGTTTAAAATTGATGCTGCCTTTTATTCATACTGTTAGAATAAGGGATATACGCGAGCACACAATGGATATCCCGTCGCAATCCGTAATTACAAAAGATAATGTTGAGATTGTTGTTGATGGAATTATTTGGGCAAAGCCAAGAAGCAACGAAGAAGATATTAAAAAAACTTTTTATAGTATTGATAATTGGAAAAATGCGATTATGGAACTTAGCATGACGAATTTAAGGCAGGAATTCGGCAGTTTGACGCTTGATGAAAGTTTGATCTCTCGCGAGAAAATTTCCAACAATTTGCAAAAAAATCTTGATATGCTTACAAATGACTGGGGAATACATGTAAGCAAGGTGGAAATAAGATCAATTGATCCGCCGGCGGATATTAAAAACGCCATGCATAAGCAAAAAACCGCTGAGCAGGAAAGGCGTTCCATGAAATTATTGGCAATTGGCAAGTTTGAGGCGGCTGAACAGGAAAAGCTGGCCGCGATTCAGGTTTCCGAAGGAGAACAGCAATCAAAGATTAATATCGCGCAAGGACAATCAGAGGCAATCAGATTGGTTAATGAGTCAGCGGAAAAATATTTTAAAGGCAATGCCGTTGAATTAAAAAAATTGGAAGTAACGGAAAAATCTTTGCGAAATAATTCAAAGGTTGTATTGACTGAGAAAGGCATATCCCCGCAAATAATTATCGGTGATATTCCGACAAACAGCAAAATATCAAGTATTAAAAAAAATTAATATAAAAAATTATCAAAAAATTCTAATTTTACAACAGTGCCTTAATATAAAAATTTTGAGTTGGATATTATGAATTATACTCCGAAAATCAGCGTAATAACTCCGACATATAACCGCGCTTATTGTTTATGGCGAGCCATTCAGTCTGTCCTTGGGCAGACTTTTCCGTTTTTTGAATTATTAATAATTGACGACGCGTCCGAGGATGACACTGAAAAATTAGTCAGGCAGTTTGATGATCCGCGCATCAGATATTTTAAATTAGAGAAAAACAGCGGCTCTTCGCATGCGCGTAATTTTGGCTTGAAAAAAGCCAAAGGGAAATACATCGCGTATTTAGACAGCGACAACGCTTGGTATACGGAATTTTTAAAAATAATGCTGGCTTCTTTGGAAAATAATAAAGATAAAGTTTTGTCGTTTTGCAAAAAAAATTATCGTTTAAGCATTATTGAAAAAGACGGCCATGAAACAAGAGTGCGCGATGAATTTTCAAAACAAGACCAATATTTTGATTTAAAAAGATTATGGCACAGGCGCATTATGATAGACACGAATTCCATGTGTCATAAGCGAAAAGAAATAATAGCTTTGGGCTCTTGGGACGAGAATATAAATTTTTGGGAGGATTGGGAATTGACTTTGCGCGTTAGCAAAAAATATCCAAAAGGTTTTTTGTATGTTAATCGCACCCTGCTTGATTATGAACAGAAAATTGATATTAAGAACGCAAGTAAAATATTTGCTTTTTGGGAAAAAGAGGAGGAAAAAGTTTTTCGCAAACATGAGGGCTATCCGCTGCTTAACGGACAAACATGGTTTCCGCCGGAAAAGGGCAATAAGTCAACTATGGGAGTGATAGAGTATTTGCGGAATAAAAAAAAATAAATTTATAGATTTTTTAAAAAAATTATTTTTTAAAAAATTTGCCAAATATTTTTTTTTATGATATTTTAGATATATAATATTTACATTAAAATCCTTTTTTAAAGGGTTTTATTTTGTGAAAATATTAATAATTGGGTCGGTACTCAAGCGGTCAACGAGGGCAGACTGTAAATCTGCTGGCTTATGCCTTCGTAGGTTCGAATCCTACCCGGCCCACATTTTTGAAAAACTAAGGTTTTTCGGTGAATTTGCCAGAAGTTCAAACACAGGTTTAAATTTAACATTAGCGATTTCACCACGAGAAAAAGTCAGGTTCCAAAGTAAGGAATGAAGTATCTTATATCGTTTTGGTTCTTTGGCTTCAAGAAAGTCTTTTTGCGCCTTATTCGCGGTTAAAAAGACTTTTTTTGTTTGTTCCAAAGTAGATAGAGGGTCATGCGTTTTAGGGCATTTAGACAGGCGTTTTTTTATGTCAATTTTTTCTTTTTTTATTTCTTCCAATTTAGTTTCATATTTATCTTTGTCAATTAATTCAGAGATATAAGCCTCAAGCAATTTATCTTCTTTGGTTTTTATTTGAGAAAATTGTTTTTCATAAATCAAATGTAAATCATTTGCCTTGGTTTTATTTTTTTCCAGCTTTTCTTTGGCGGCCATATAGGCGATTTCAACCAGCTCGGGACTAAATTGGATATTGCCAAGAACATCAGTAATTTTTTCACTTGCCTTTTCTTCACGCATATATTTATTATGCTCATCACAAATCTTTTTTCCATTAGTACAATAGTAATATATATGACCTTTCTTTTTTGAGGCCGTTAACATGCAACCGCATTTTTCACAATACATTAATCCGCGCAAATAAAAAAAATGCTGTTTTTTTCTTGGTCTAGAATTACCATGTAAAACATCTTGAACTTGATCAAAAAGTTTTTTATTTATAATTGGCATATGTGAGCCTTCATAAATTTTATTCCAAACACTCATAATGCCGTAGTAAAAAGGATTTTGTAATGTTAAATAAATTGTATGCCTGTAAACTTTTTTATTATTTTTAGTTGTTAAGCCTTTTTTATTCATTATTTCCACAATATCACCAAGACTATATTTTCCACTTGCGTATAATTCAAATATTTCTTTTGCATATATAGAGCGGATAGGGTCAATTATAATATTTCCTTTTCCGTCATTTAAGTAGCCAATCGGAGCGTGCCACGGCCAACCACCTTTTTCCAGTTTTGTTTTCATACCACGCATTACGTTTTGGCGTAAATCATCAATATATTTTTTACCCACGCCAAGGTCAATTATGAAAAGAAATTTGTCTGTTGATTCATTGGTGATTGTTTTGTCAATAGTTTTTATTTCTTTTATCTTACTTTTTTCAAGTAAATCAAGAACGCGA
>JAGLIO010000015.1 GCA_023142915.1 Candidatus Parcubacteria bacterium
TGAGGGTCAGTGAGGAGTTACATAATGAATTTACATTCAATTATCCCTTGACTTTTAATATCTCTTACTAATTATAAAGAACTATCCGCCAAATGCTCCTGCTTGGGCGACTTGGCTAAAATTTGGCGCGTTTTGCGACGCGCGTACCGCTGACTGGGAAAAAACCTGAAAAGCTCGCCTGATTTCAGAATCACTGTTTTTCGGAGTAAGAATCCATTCATCGCGAATGCCCATTGACTGAAACACTTGTTTAAAATCAGTATACCCGTCATCAATTCCCATACCGGCGACAATATGATCTTCTGTGCGAAGCATATCGTCAACAATTGATTTCACCATCGCGGCATTCGCGCGAGATGAATGAGCATCAGCTCCGTCGGTAATAATAAGCGTTACCGTGCGAACCGCCACCCCGTTATCAATAAATTGCTGAGCCTGGGCAATAACCGCCCCTAAAAGCAGAACAGATTGGTCATAAAGCGGAGTACCAAGGCGCGGATCATAATTTTGGCTATCCATTCGTATCGCCTGAACAATATTTGTGTACGGAAATAAAATCTCCCCATTCAAATATCGCGTATGCATTAAAATAGAATCGCCTTGCTTGCTGCCTGCCAAAGCGTCAATTACCAGATTATGTCCGTCCCTGACTATCTGCGCGTTCCCTTCAAAACGAATTGAACCGGAATCATCAGGCATTAAAGTAACCAGCACCACCTCAGACAATTCCATTGCGTCAATATTTCCTGTTAGCGCGTTTTGAATCTCTTCGCCGATATCCATAACTGTTAGCGCGTTCATTGATGACGGAGAAATAATTCCGTCTTCTCGTGCGGTTTGAAATAAATTATTAACATTTTCACTCATAATTCACCTCCGTTAATTTTTGTAAAAAATAAAACTTTTAATTTTTTACAAGTTAATTCCGAGCCAATCTTCAATTTTGTCAGTTGATTTAACCACATTCATGCCGGCTCGCGCGAAACGCTCAAAAGCGGCGTCGCCTTGCTCGGTAAAATCAACTATGCCGGGCACCACCACAGAAGAAGTGCAATCCTCCATTAAGTAAACTTTTTTAGCCAATTTTGGATCACGCGCGGCAATCTCATCTAAAAGATCCGCGATAGTCCAGGCAACGCAATGGCTTTTGGCTTGTCCTGCTATTATAACCGCGTCAAAATTCAAAAGCTTTTTAATGAAGCGAGCATTTTTCTGAGCGATTGCCTGCCCATCTGGACCGGTAAGAATTTCCGGACGCAGAACAGAATAATTTTCAGTCAAAGGATTACCGCCCTTAATCTCAAATCCTGTTTGGCTCATACGCGTTAAATTGTGAAAAAATATCGCCTCCTCAATATTCGGCACAAGAGCATGTCCAATTCCGCCCAGCATTGCGTGGTAAGGCCAAATAATCAGCGGGTATTTTCCTTCTTCAGTCAAACGCCTGACGTAATGTTCGGCATACTGCTTAAGCGCGATATAATTACCGCCTGCAATTGATTTCGCGGCTGCCGGATTTACTTTCCACGCGCCAGCCTCAACATCCTCAAGCGTAATGATTGTCATCGGCGCAGGATATTCGCCTTTGTCATTCACCCAAAAAACCTGATGAAATATCTGCATTACTGTATGCGTATCCATGGTCGGATCAATTTCGGTAATAACTCTGAGATTGCGATAAATAAAATCACCCAATCTAATATTATCCTCTACTGCTCCATTTCCGCTGCGGCCTCCGACATAAAGTTCAAAATCCGGGTGGCAAAATGTCAACTGCGTGTCAATCGGCATTAGAGCAATTCTAAAACGATCTTTGGCTGCCGGAAAAATCTGGTTTTGTTTCTGCCAATCTATAGCCGCGGCTTGCAAAGCCTCATAATCAATTTTTCTAATGTCAGACGCGCCTTGCCTATTATAAAAACCAGGCGCATTCAATTCATAGTTTGCTAATTTTTCCATAATTCAAATCTCCTTTCAAATAAGTTCTATATGGTTAATTTGTTTTCCCCCGATTATATAAAGACCGTTATCTCCAGCCAAAATATGTGAATCAGACTGGGTAAAAGCCTCTGTATCAGGAAAATTCCTAACTTCAATTAATCTGCCTTGATTATTTTCAATTCTGACAATGCCGTCGTCCGTGGCTGATAATAAAAAATTTCCTAACGCGATTTTTCCGCGTATTTCATTTAACCAGACATTGTTTTCGCCTGCATTGCTCGCCTTGGATATCAACTCGCCTTTAAAATTGTATAGATAACTATAATTAATCGCTTTTCCTTTATCCATCATGCTAATAAAAAACCAAATTAAGTTATCAGAAAAAAAGCAAGTTGAATCAATTAATTTTCCGGGTGGAAAAACAAAATTTTTCACATATACTAGTCCTACTCTATTTGGATTAAAAACAAATGCTTCGCTAAGCATGCCGGCCCGGTAAAAGCCAAAACCGATTTTTTCTCCGGTCCAAAATAAAGTTTGATCCGCAAGCGCTTCCCCGATTCTTAAAGGTACCCATTCATCCAGACGATATAACATTCCGTTTTGCAAATAAAAAATATTATTATCATTTGCGTCAAAAATTGAAAGGTTGTTCAAGGAATCAATAGTAATTTTTTTCACCTCCTCTTTTTTGTTAATTATCACCAACTGTCTGCCTTGCCCCAAAATTGTATTATCTCCCTGAATCCGATAACGAATACCCGGAATCAAAGAACCGGTTAATATTTTTTTCTTTCCTTCTCGCAGATATCTGCCATCCTCATAAACCAACCACTGCAGTCCATTTGACCAAGACGCAAACAATATCTGCCCATTGGTTTTTACTATTGGCCTTGCTTTTATTTTTCCCCGAATAATTATCGTTTCTTTTACAGCCTCTCGGGCAGCACTTTTACAATTCGGGCAATTCGCGCGCGCGTAAATTTGTTTGCATTTTGGGCATTTTTTCCATTCCAATTTCAAATAAGACTCTGGAAAAATTTCTCTTTTATCCCTGACAAAAACCTCTTCAAAATAGTGAAGCAAATCATCGGGCAATACCTCAAACGTCCTGGCAGGTTTTGGATAACGAACTTCATTATGAAAAACAGTAATCCGCTTTAACGGACGCTGTCCTTCATTAAGCCGATTTTTTTTATTACTCGGTCGATAAACACCGCCATAAGGATCCACAAATAGCAAACTTTGAAAATACATTACCGCGTAAGCATACCAATCCGCTTCCGAATCAAAAGGCTTAGCTAAAAAAAAATGCTTAGCACGCGAGTCAGCAAACAAAGGATCAAGAAATTTGGCTGTAAACGCATGGCAATAAAAACCGCCATACTGCCAACTGTCAACATCAATAAAATACGCTTTTTCGTCTTTCACAAGTATATTCAAATCATTATAATCGCCGATTATCAACCCACTCTTATGAATCATTCGCAAAGTACCATGCATATCCTGAAAAATTTTCATTACTTGCTCGTCGCTTGCTCCTTGCAAGCGAAACCCTTTTTTTGAATACATCATAATCGGTTCCGCGTTTTTAACCAGATTCATTGTATAACCGGCTATTTTCTTGCCTCTAAAAGCCATGTCAAGCGGACTTATGATTCGGTCATACTTTAAATTGGGAAATTTCGGCAATTTTTTTTGCTGTTCTACAATTCTTGAATTAGCTTTTTGCTGTTCTTCTTTTTGTCCGCTCAAGTCAGGATGCTTTGGCGTTTTAAAAATTTTCAAAGCTTTGTTTTTATCAATTTTGTACACATCAGCTTCACCGCCCTTGCCGATCGCCATTCCAGGAGTCAATCTATATTTCTTATTTTTTATCGCAATCTCCAATTAAACCACCTCCTATTTTTCTTCTAAGGACAATCATTGAAGTATCATCACGCAAAAGCCCTGAAAATCTTTCAACTTTTTGGATTTGTCCGTTTTTCGCGTATCTTGCTTTTACAACATAGGAATTAATCATAAACAATTGGCGCCGAATTGCGTCTTTGTTGAAAAAATACTTATCATTTTTCCACCACTCGCTAATATCTCCAACAACTGTTTTTTTACCGGGAATATTGTCTTTTGCCCTTTTTCTTAATTCCTCAACTCCGTCAGTACCAATAAGCAATGTTTCAATTTTTTTGGTTTCTATTATTTTATCAACTGAAAAGTTTAACATTTGTTTGCAAAATGGCCTGGAACTTTTATCCAGTAATAAAAAAGCAAAATACGGTGGGGCATTGCCCGGAAAAGAGCCAGACTTAATTAAACTGCCATTCAAGAAAGCCTCGCCATCACCAATTGAAAAAATTATTGTTTTCTCCTGCGTTACGACAAATCCCAATATTGTTGCCAATAAATAATTGCTTATAATCTTTTTCAAATTAAAACCCAGCGCCAATGCTATTTTTGATAATTCCAATAGCATTTTTTCTTGAATTAAGCTCCAATAATCCGCCAATCCTTCGCCTGAATCAAGATGTTTTCGCAATAATTCCAAATATCGGTTTAAAGTATTTCCGCAAAGCCTGACAAGCAGTTGCGCTCCTGTTTCCGAGTACTTTGCGGAGCCGCAACCGTCACTAACAATTCCGATAATTGAATCTTGATTTACGCGTAAATAATACGCGTCTTGATTATTTTTCCCGATTTTCCTATGATCACGACCAACTACTGTTCCGGTAGCAATTTCAAAATTATTCATTTCTTCCTCCTATTCAACAGTTAATATTCTATTGTAAAGAACCAAAAACCCTGCTTACCTGAGCAGGGCTTCTGGCGAGAATACTTTCTCTATATAAATTCAAAACGCGACATAAAGAATTAACATAGAGAAGAATCCTCGAGGAAACTCTTCTCAGTCTTTGTCGCGTTTACGTTGTAAAGTTCAAGTGTGTAAATACTACACTAAGTAAAGATAAAAAAATATTACAATATCTGAATAATTTTTTGTTTTTTTTCAATAAACATATAAAGCGTTGCCGGTCTGTACGCGTCCCCTGTTGTTTTCTTATCTGTCTTTTTTATCATGCCAAGTGAATGTATTTTCTTTTGAAAATTTCTTTTATCAAATTTCCTGTTTAAGATTATCTCATAAACTTTTTGCATTTCCCTCATGGTAAATTCTTTAGGCAGTAGATTGCAAACGATATTCGTATATTCCAATTTTGCTTGCAAACGTTTTATTGCTAAATTTATTATTTCCTTGTGATCATAAGCTAAATCAGGTAAATTTTTTATATCAAACCATTCTACTCCGCTGTATTCCTCTGTGGTTTTAAGTTTTATGCCTTTACTAGGAATCAAGGCATAATACGCCACGGAAACCACTCTGCCAAATGGATCTCTGTTTACTTTGCCAAAAGTATATAATTGCTCTAAAAAAATATTTTTAACACCGGTTTTATCAAACAAACTGCGTTTAGCGGCCTTGTCAATAGATTCTTCCGTTCTCACCAATCCTCCCGGCGCCGCCCAGCATTTTTCATAAGGCGCTTTTTTCATTTTAATTAACAAAACTTTCAACTTTTCTTGATGCACTGTAAATATCACAATATCAACGGCCGGAATTGGATGATCAAATGTTTTTTCAACAAATTTTATTTTTTTCATATTTATTCGCTTAGTGTATTTATAACACTATAATATACCCTATTAAAAATTTTGTCAAGGGTTTTTGCGAATATTTTTTCTTAGCTAATATTAAATAAAAAATAAAATCATAAAAATTTAAAAAATTATTTTTTTAAAACTTAGTGTAAATTTTACACACTTATCCACAAATAAAAAAACGTAGAGACGCGCCGCGGCGCGTCTCCACGTTTTTTTATTTGTGCTCTCGGCGGGAATCGAACCTGCATCACAGGATCCGCAATCCTGCGTTCTATCCGTTGAACTACGAGAGCTCTATAAAAAAATAAAATAACAACAAACATGCTGTTATTTTTCAAGTTATGCCCAAAGGGCAATAACAGTAGTCAGGAATATTCAAATTCCTTGACTGAAAATTACAAATATATCAACCTATAATTTAAACAACCTTGCCAAACCCTCTGAAACAGGCCTGTCTGTGCGTTCCAAATCTTCTTTTAAATACTTTAACAGAATTTCTCTAATTTGCAAGGGGTTCATGTTTTCCAAAGGAATTGACAAGCGAGGTTTTACTATGCCGTTAAATTCAAAATATAAATTTTTTATACCCCGTGAAGACTTAAAAATAACAGAAAAATTCTTTATTTCATCATAATCATAAAACCTTTTTCCAATCCTAACACCTTCGCTATATATGGCAAAATCAACTTTTTCAGGCTCTTTTCCGTCATGCAAAATAATAACTAAAGCGGCGATAATAATTATAATCGCAAATAAAAAATTACCGGTTATTATTGAAAACAAAAGCAAAACTACGGCTAAAATACTAGCTAAAACATACCAAATCTTCGGCCGCGCATGCTTGTCATATTCCGGAACCTTCCATTTAAAATATTCTTTGCCAAAATCCGTTGTTTTTTCATTTTTTTCCATATTTATTTGACATTATCGGTATTTTTTTATATATTTATTATAGCATAAGTTACGAAAATAAAAAAATAATTTGATAAAGTAATATTTATTGCTTTTTTTGTTTTTGGGATTTTTTGTTTTAAACATAAAAAAGTTAATTGTTAAAGGTTAATGGTTAATAATTAACGATTAACATGGGAGAGGTGCCTGAGTGGTTGAAAGGGGCACCCTGCTAAGGTGTTGTGGGCGCAAGTTCACCGAGGGTTCGAATCCCTCCCTCTCCGCAAAAATAAAAAGTTAATTGTTAATCAGGAGAGATGGCTGAGTGGTTGAAGGCGACGGTCTTGAAAACCGTTGTACGTTCACGCGTACCGTGGGTTCGAATCCCACTCTCTCCGCATTTTTTTAAAATTTAAAATTTCGGAAGAATTATGGGCGGAGCTTCGCTCCGCAAAGGGCGCGCGAAGCGCGCCAAGCCCTGAATTTACAACGATTTGCCACGCTCCGCGTGGTAAAAAAGAAATGTTTTGGTTTTGGATTTGGAAGTTCGAACCAATCTTTTTTAAAAAATCCCGAATCCTTTCGGGATTTTTTTGTAAAGCGATAATTTTGGCTTGTTTACTGGTTTTTATAAAATTTATGGCGAGTTCGAACCGATTATTACTTTTTCGCTCAAAAGAAGATATTTTGTCTTTCAAAATTTGTTTTTGATTGACGAGAATATTTTTTGATTCTTGATATTCTGCTAAACTCAAAACATTTTCTAAATACGCTGTCATCAATTTTTCCAACTTCTCGTCAAGTTTTGAAAGTTCCTTTTTAACCTTTTGAGCGAAAAAGTCCGACGATTGATTTGATTGGATTTTTTCTTTTTTTAATTCTTTGATCATCCAATCAGAACAATCGTCGGGCAAAGAAACTTTTTGAAGTTCAGTTTTGATTTGAGATGAAATTTTTTCTTCTTTTGTAAAAATATTTTGTTTGCATTTATGGTGCGGATTTTTCTTTGTGCAATAGTAGTAAATATATTCTTTACCGCTTTTCTTGATTTTCTTGTCTGCCGTGATTGTAAATCCGCACTCTCCGCATTTGAAAAATCCACGGTAAAGAAAAAATTTCATCTTTTCGTCTTTCCGCGGTTTAGACTTTCTCGTCATTACTTCCTGAACCTCATCAAAAAGTTTTTTTGTAATAATCGGGTTATGCTTTCCGTTGTATAATTCTCCGTTATATCTGATGACGCCATAATAAATTGGATTTTTAAGCATATTCTGATAATTGGAAACGGAAAGCATTTTGCCCTTTTTGCCGACAAGCCCCAAGCCGTTGATAATTTTTCGGAGATTTTTCAATGTGTGATTTCCCGAAGCGTAGGCCTCAAAAGTCTTTTTGATAAACGGAGATTTTTCTTTGTCAATATAGATTATTTTTTTCTCTGTGTCGTTCAAATATCCCAACGGAGCTTTTTGAGGCCAAATTCCGTTTTTCAATTTCTGCCTATGTCCTCGCTTAATGTTCTCCGAAAGATTATCAACATAATATTTTGACTGTCCGAACGCGATTGATAACATAAATTTTCCTTGCGGCGTTGGATCAAACCAAAAAGTCGGGAATTTCATTTCTTGAATAACGCCAGTATCAACAAGGTAAATGATTTGTCCGCCGTCAACAGAATTGCGGGCAAGGCGGTCAGGGTGCCAAGCTAAAATTCCCATTGCCTCGCCTTGTTCAATTCTTTTCAGCATTTCAGAAAAAATAGGCCTGCCCGGAATTTTAGCGGTTTGCTTTTCAACCAACACATCAACAACCTCAATATTTTCTTTGCTCGCCAATTCCCGCAATTCCGACAACTGGTCGCCAATACTGCGGACTTGCCTGTCTTCGCTGTCCGTTGACTTGCGGGCGTAGATAAAAAATTTTTTGGTTTGATTTTTTGTTATTTCCATATTTGTAAAAGTCAAAATATTATTAAAAATTATCGCTTTACCTTTCCGCTTTCAGCGGAAAGAAAAAAGATTGGTTTATAAATTTCAATTTATCCCAGCTTTGCTCGGCGAATTTCCAAATCCAAAACCAAAACATTTCTTTTTCGCCACGCGGAGCGTGGCAAATCGTTGCAAAATCAGGGCTTGGCGCGCTTCGCGCGCCCTTTGCGGAGCGAAGCTCCGCCCATAATTCTTCCGAAATTTTAAATTTTAAAAAAATGCGGAGAGTCTTGGATAAAATCCGAACTCATTTTGAGTAAAATCTCGATGAATAATCCGCCAGAGGCGGATAAGCGTGCGCTCCGTCTTTGCTAAGGCTACGGACGGACAAGCGCTCGTGCGGTAACGCCAAATTTTGATTTACGATTTGCGTTTTCGTGTTCTTTTTTCCGCGCCTCCCGCCTGTGCAGAGGTTTCTGCGGGCAAGTCGGCGCGGTTTTTTGCCTCCCCCTTTTTTTTCTCCGCCTGCGGCGGAGCAATTTTTTCTTTACGAACTTCGTCCAATTTTTTTCAAAATTTAACAAAGATTCTCTGTGATTAGTATAACCCATCTTGGGTTATACCATAATAGGATATATAATAAAAATATGACCAAGTCAATTTATTCAAAAAAGTATAAAAATACTATTGAAAAACTTAAACAGGCTAGGTTTGAAATTGGCTTAAAACAGGAAGATGTCGCTAAAAAGCTTAAAAAACCGCAATCTTATATTTCAAAAATTGAAAGAGGCGAACGCAGAATTGATATCGCGGAATTGCAAGAGTTTTCAAGAATATATAAAAAAAATATAAATTATTTTGTTTAAAGTATGTATATAGAAAAATTTGATAAATTTTTACAAACAGTTCCACTTAAAGACTATAGAAAAAAATATAGCAGTATTAAGATTGTTGAAATGGATTTAAGCAAAGACATTCAAGCAATTGAGCTTTTGTATAAAGTATATTGGAATGAGAAAAAATTTATATCTTTTGATAATTTTTACAAAAGATATTTACAAGAGAAAAAAAAGCACTTGAAATATTTAAAATAAAAACAACCATGTGCGATGATTGTTTTAGCCACGGATTAAAAGCGAGAATTTATAGAACTTGGGCAGGATTAATAACACAAATACACGCAGGATATGTTGCCGAATTTGTTTTTGGTAAAGGAAATGTTTTGATGTCGGAACAACTAGACCACCAAGGCGCTGATATAAGGGTAGAATATAAAGGACATTTTTTAAATTATCAAGTTAAAAAGACAAGTTATAGCGGAGTGATGAGCAGAAAACCATTGCCAAGAAAAAATAAATTGAAAGGAAAGTCAGTTGATATTAAATATGAAGTGCCAACTTGTCTATCAGATCCAAAAACAAAAAAAGGTGAATTTAGACTGCCATATTTAAGATTTTTAGAAGATAAGCGAACAAAATCTTTTGAAAATGGATTTGTTATTTTCACGCCTTACGCTTTTGCAGGAGATAAAAAAGCGATAGATAATCTTTAAAATAATTTAGGAATACACTTTGTATTTTTTAAGTATTTTTCAGCCAGTTTTATATAATCAGGATTTATCTCAAATCCAATATAAGATTGACCCAATTCTTTTGCGGCTACACATTCGGAACCTGTCCCAACAAAAGGAACTAAAATGACCCCGTCTTTTTTTTGCATAGCAGATGTTACTAATTTTCGAGATAATGCAATAGGTTTTTGTGTAGGATGTTTGATTATTTCGTGACCAGCATGTTTTTTAAGTTCTCTTGGTTCAAATACTTTTCCTTTGCAAGTTTTGCATATAAACCACCTCTCATTCATACCAGCGCCACCGGCTAAAGCTGGTATTTTTATTACATCGCGAGGCAAAGCCCCGCCTGTGTGCGCTTTATAAATTGTTTCTTTTCCATTACTACTAAATCTTCCAGCTGTTCCTTTTCTTACTTTCCCAGCAGCTCCGTTTAAAAATCCTTCTGTATATGGTTCTCTTACATCGTCTTTATTAAAAATCGGCTTATCTTTCCATGCGCAAATTATTGCCTCATGGCTTCTCTGCCAAAAATTTAATGAAGCAACATTTTTGTTCGTGTAATGCCAAATTAACCAGCGCTTATTTATTGAAATTTCAACCGAAAGATAAGCAAGTATTTCGCTAAATCCGTAAATAAACATTGTCCCGGCAGGTTTCATTACGCGAACTGATTCGTTTATCCATTCTTTGCACCAAGAAACATATTCGTTTAATTCTCGCTTATCTAAATTATTTCCAAAATCTTTTCCAATATTATAAGGCGGATCAATAATAATTACATCGCAACTCTCGTCTGGTAATTTTTTTAATTCATCAACAGCGTCGCCCAAAATAATTTTATTTAAAGGAAGCGTTTTAGTTCTTTTTATTTCTTTACTCTCTAAAAATTTTTCGGCTTGTACTTCTTCCTCATTTCTTATAATATCAATAACAATGCCCTGTATTGTTAGCTCTCTATCCTTTTTTATAATAATTGGGTCGTATGCCTTGTTTGCGGGCTGCAATCTGATAAATTTTTTTTCTTTATAAAATCTTTTTAGTGTCGCCTCGCAATTATCTATTAATGCAACCACTTTTTGTCCGTTTTCAACGGTGTCTTGCTGTTTAACTAAAACCAAATCGCCATCATTTATATTTTCGTCAATCATGCTATCACCAACTACGCGTAAAGCATAAAATTCACCAGCGTGAGGCAGTTTACTTTTTGGCATGGCTATCATCTCTTTATTTTGTATTGCCTCAATAGGTTGCCCAGCGGCTATCAAGCCGAGCATGGGGATATTCACCATTTTTTCATTTTCATAAACATCAATTGATCTCGGTCTGTTGTCTTGCTTTCCTATAAATCCCAAGTCCTGCAATTTTTTTACATGAAAATGAGCGGTTGAAACAGAGGCGAGTTTAAATTTTTTGCGTATTTCTTCCAAAGAGGGAGCATACCCTTTTTTCTTATGATATGAGGATATAAAGTCTAAAACTTGTTTTTGTCTTTTTGTTAACATATTGCTTGACTTTATTTTTTATTAATTTTATACTTACATTATAATAGAAAGAAAATAGAAAGTCCATAGGGACTTTATCCACAACATTACACCTAATAAAAATTATGGAAATAAATGATAAATATAAAAAGATATTTACCCTAAAACAAAAAGTATTTTTGTATTTCTATAAATCAAAACAATATTTAAATAATAAGTGGTATATTGTTAAAGGAAAAATAAAAAGATTTATTGATTCTTTTTATTTTTATTTTATATTTTTTGGTGTTTTTGTGTTTTTTTTACATAAAATTTTAATTTATTTAAATTTAACGATTTCAGATGATAATTTATATGGTTTTGCGTTTGCTACTGCTGGAATTATTGGAGCATCAATTGCTATTATATTCTCTTTCTCAACTTTTATTTTACAAAGCACGGCTGATTTATTCTCTACTCAATATCTAAATAAATTTATTGAGAGCACCAAGGAAAAAATAATTTTTTGGTTATTAGTACTTTTTACTGTGCTATCTTTTTTAATACCTTTTTTTCTAAAACAATATGTATTGGAAATATTGGTCGGTTTTTTATTTATATCCTTTTATCTAATTTATGTTCTCTATAAAGAGTCAAGGAGAAGAATAAATCCAGAAACTACTTTAACAAAAATCAAAACAGACGCTATAAGACAATTAGAAAAAATAAATAAAGAATTAAAAAAGTACGCATATATTCAAAATAAAATTTTAAATATAAAAAAGAGAGTAAAGATTTTTCTTTAGATGTGCAATATAAAACAAATCGCAATTGGCATTTAATTCCGTTAGAAAATGTTAAGTATCTATTTGAGATAGGATTAAGACTGTTAGAAAAAAATGAGATAAATTCTTTTAATTTAACCTTAAAATATATTCACGACATATATTTGAAGCATCTGGATTTAAGAAATGGATATTTTATTAGAATGCCTGTATCATTTTTTGGGGCATATTCTTTTGATGATGAGAGTTTTACTAATAGAATACTAGAATATTTACAATCAATTGGCGACAGGATTATTCAAGAAAAAAGGAAAGAGAATATTTACTATTTGCTAAAAATTTACGAAAGTATTTTAAATTATTCGTTGAATATAAAATATGCTGATAAAAATTTAGGTGTTTACAAAGATAATCCATTATTAAGTTTAATATTGGCGTATTACATAGGTTTTATTGAAAAATTATTAAAGTCAAAGGAAAATGATTGGATTTGGGAATCTGTTAAGTCCGTATCTAACGTGTCAAATTTTATATTGCAAAAGACAGACAGCTATTTTATGTATAGTCAAATAAATCAAATAATAAGTAAAATTTCTATATCCTGCCTTGCTAAAAATCAAGAAACATTTTTAAAAGAACTTGTAAATATTTATTTTAATCAAATTAAAATCGCTTGGAATAAATATGAGCATAACGATATCTTTTGGAAAGATTTATTTAAAGAATTAAAGAAAAATATTTTGTTGTTATCCGTAACAAGTAATCTTAATTTATCGGTCAGCGATCTATTTATAAATTTTCATACTTGGCAAGTAAATGTTATAAACTGGATTTTTGGGTTAAAAGAGAAAAAAGAAAATTTGGATAAATTTATTGAATTATTAGAGAGATGGGGTGATTTTCTTCTTGATTTTGCGAGAGATGCGGGATTGGAAAATAAACAAGTTGGATTGCCGGTTATTCAATCGATAGACAATAATTTAAGGGTTGTTTATGGGATAAAAAGCAAATTTAAGGAAATAGATTTAGAGAAAATATATAAAACTCAATTTTATACTCTAAGTTGGTATTTTCAAAAAACTTATAAAATAGAAAAAAGCTTTTTGTTTAATTTTAAGCAAGTTTTAGAAATTTTATTAAGAGAAATTCGTGACAATTTAAAGGAAAAAATATTTGATGTTGGACATTTGATAGATTTATATGTTAGGTTAATAGAGCAACACTTTGAAAAAGCAACTCTTGGCTATGGTTATAACCACCCCCGAATAATAGAAAAATTGGTATATTTGGGATTATTGTTGCACAAATATAAGAAAACTGAACAAGAAAAAAATATTGTTGCCAAAATAGACGAACTAAATAAAAAATATTTAGAATTTAATAAGGAATTTTTTGAACTAAAGCGAAAAAAAGAAAATTTAATGGGACCTGATGAGTTTCAATTGTGTAAAGAAATTTATGATTTAAAAAATGATTTATTTTCATATAACAACAATCATCTAATGGATATTAAATATATTTTAAAACAAGAAATAACAAAAGATGAGTGGGATGGTTTTGTTAAAAAAATAAATTATTGTAAAGGTATTAAATATAAGACAGTTCGTGGATTTTGATTCTAAACCCATCCGTCACTCTTTTTGATTAAAATCCACCCCAGAAAAATCAAACGAAGTTCGTAAAAAAATCCGCTCCGCCGCAGGCGGAGAAAAAAAAAGGGGGGGGCAAAAAACCGCGCCGCAGGCGCGGAAAAAAGAAATTGTCGGCGTTTCCGCAATTCTGCGAGTAGCAGAAAGCCAAAACAGAAAAATTTTCTCTCCTTAAAATAAAAAAAGGGGGGGCGAAAATTAAAAAAATGAAAAGAAAATTTTTCTGTTTTGGCTTTTGCCGAGTTTGCGAGGCAGGCGGAAATGCAAATCGTAAGTTGTCGGTCGGAATTATTACGCGCACGGAGCGCGTGCCTATCCGCCTCTGGCGGATCAGTTGTCGGGATTTTCTTCAAAAAAGGTTCGGATTTTATCCAAGACTCTCCGCATTTTTTTAAAATTTGAAATTAAGGAGGAATTATGGACAGTATTATAATTAAACTTAGCTAACTCCAGTCTTCCAAACACCTTTTTTTAAAAAAGCTTCAATAGTTTATCTTTTAGCTTTATTAATTAAATTGGAGTGTGAAATCTTATTTATTTTTCAAATTCTTTAAACGCGTCATATTTTACAATTCTTCGCGATTCTTCTTTATGTTCATTAAAACTGAACTAAAAACTTCTAAATTTTCTTTTACTTTGGAATTTATATTTTTATTTTGATTAAAATCATGCAGCTGTTCTTCCATGGAAATAATTAACTTATCAAAAACTTCCAGCTCTGCGCCGCTTGGTTTTTGTCCCTCTCCAACCATATAATTC
>JAGLIO010000016.1 GCA_023142915.1 Candidatus Parcubacteria bacterium
TCACCGTTTTTAAATTCAAAGCCATATTTCAATTTTGTGCCATAACGTTCGGATTTCTTGCGCATTTTATTTACTTTTTCTTTATATCTATCTCCGCCTTTTTCGCCATATGCGCCATCAAAGCCACAAGCCACAATTCCAGTATCAGCTTCTACGATAACAAAATCAACGCCATTGGAAAGATCATCATACTCTGACGCACGCATTACGAAATAATCCGGAGCCAAAATCCGATTTAAATTAATTAACAAACATTTTTCCAACTTTTCGCCATTGCCTGCTTTTTTAATCGCGCAATATTCTTTGGTCTTTTCTTGAAGCAAATTATCATCAACATTATTGCCAAGCTTATAAAAAATTTTCGCCCAATCCTGCATTTTTTTGTCCTTAAGGCGCGTGTCATCTTCCACCTCCTCTTCTTTGTATGGTCCGTTTTTCTTCCTAATAAAATTGCTCATATTGATAGGCCCGTCATCGCAAACAAAGCTCTCCTCATTATACTTTTCAAAATTCTTTTTTATTTCTTCAACATAAAACTCTACCATTTCATCAATGTTTTCACACTTTTTCTCAAAAACTTTTTTTTCAATTATCTTTTCTAAATAATTTTCCATAATATTTAATAAATAAAATTATTCTTCAATAATCTTATATCCTTCAAAGACTGCATCACATATAAAATCCTCTAACAAGCTATAATATTTATGAATTTGAGATTTTCGCAAATATCTATAATACAAATTCTTATTCTCTTGTTTAATTATAGCCGGCGCAAAATTATTACCAAGCAGCATAATTAACATTATTAAACGGCCTATGCGGCCATTCCCGTCAGAGAATGGATGAATCTGCTCAAATCTACTATGAATTTTAGTAATATGATTTAATAAATCATTATTTTTTCCATTAATACCACTGACTAAATTTTTCATTAATTCCGGCACTTTTATATAATTAGCAGTTGGCACATTAGCGCCCACTATTCTCACGCCATGCTTCCTATACATTCCGGCATCATCACGAATACCGTTCATTAATACAGAATGCAATTTCAAAATTAACTCCTCGCTTATTTTCATTTTTGCCTGAACCTGTTTAAATAAATACTTCATGGCAGCTTGATGATTTTTAGCCTCCAGATGTTCAATTAAACTTCTGTTCTTTATACTCTCATTACGAAATAAAATAGCCTCTGTATCATTTTCCGTTAATGTGCTTCCCTCAATACTGTTTGAGTTATAAGTTAATTGTAAAACAAATTCATTAAAAATATCTTCTCTATTTGCTATTGTTTTTACTAAATTTTTATTACTCTTATTTTTCCGGAGCAACATATTTTTTTTAACCGCTATCTCACTATCAGAAATTATACTTTCTCCTGTATACCTTTTATATAACTCGTCTATTTTGCCTTGCTTCTTTTTATGAGGAATAGACTTATTGTTTATCCAGCTATTCAAAGTAACAAAAGAAACCTCAAGTTTTTTTGCTAAATTCTCCTGAGTTAAGCCTGAAATTTTTTTAATAAATTGTAGTTTTACTGAAATTTTCATATACACCCATTATACAAAACTTTATAAAGTTTGTCAATATGTTATAATTTTATAAAGTTTTGATATTCAATAAAATAAAAAATACGACTAAAATTAGTTGTATTTTTTCTTGCGCTGGATAGTGTATTTACAATGTTTTTTATCACAAATTCATTAAACTAATAAAATTGCTCATATTGATAGGCCCGTCATTGCAAACAAAGCTCTCCTTATTATATTTTTCAAAATTCTTTTTTATTTTTTCAACATAAAACTCTGCCATTTCATCAATGTTTTCACACTTTTTCTCAAAAACTTTTTTTTCAATTATTTTTTCTAAATAATTTTCCATAATATTTATTTGCCTGAACGATTAATTTATTCCTGTCTTTTTTAATATGCAAATTGGTCTTGCCATAAATATATTATACGTCTTTGCAAATTACATGTTCGTCCAATATATAAAATGTCAAATTTATCTCTCAATCTTTCAAATTCTTTATTTACTAAAACTACATAAATACCGCCGACTCGCGGTAACGATAAAACTAATTTTTTATTTTTTTCTAGCTCATTTAAAGAAACAATTAATTTTTCACTAAGTTCAAATTTTTTTAATATTGTATACGACATTAAAATTTTAATTTTAATTTTATTTTAGGATTTATTTCCTTTATTTTTTTTATAGCTTTCTTATAATACGCTTCACTAATCTCACAAGCCACCAATTCAAATCCCGAATTATCACAAGCCGTTGCTAAAGTACCGCTACCTAAATGAGTATCAAGTATTTTTTCACCTTTTTTTGCAAACATTCTTAATATCCATTCATATAACTCAACAGGTTTTTGTGTTGGATGAATTTTATTTCTATTTTTCCTAACACTATATCTGAATATTTTTGAGGGCTTATCAAAGGATGTCCATGCCATTTCTGCCATTGAAAAATTATTTAAACTCTCTGGCTGATTTTTATCCCACACAATGAAGCATTTGTTATATTCACATCTCGGCCATAAATGACCAAAATAATTTCCACCCCATATAATTTGATTTTTAGAAACCCGAAACAATTCATCAAAATATTCTTGATTCGGCTTTACATCCCATTTTATATATTCTTTCATGTTAAATTTTTTATCACCACCTCTTTTTGTTTTATTTAAAATACCATATGGCGGGTCTACTATAGCCAAATCAAAATGACCATCTTTGTATCTGGTCATTAGTTTCATGTTATCTTCATTTGTAACTTGAATCATAAAATTATCTTTTTGTTGCGAACATTTCAATTGTCAAATTTGAAATTTCTTTGCTTATATCTTTACCTAAATTGGTTAAAATAATATCATCAAAATTTTTATAGTCAATTTTTCGAACATCATTATCAATACAATTATATAAAAATTCTGAAAAAGTATTGGCTCGTATTATCACTATAGGAGTTGATTGAACATCCTGTAAAACAGCTGGCACATACCTTGGGGTAACGACTACGGTATATTCTCCTCCAATTTTTTCTCTATGCCCGGCAAGCCTGCCTGCGTTTAAGCCTGATAATTTATTTTTTGTAGATTTTGCATCAACTGCAAATTTTTTCTTTTTAGACAAATACACGCATTCTAAATCTGTATTACCTGCTCCGCCAATTTTTTTAGCATCAACATTGTAAAACATATTAAACCCGTCTTCTAAAACATCCTCAAATAAATAAGCTTCTTCTCCGTCTGTATTATTTGAATATTGTTCAATTAACTTTGGCAAATTCAATAATTCAAGCTTTAAATCATTCTCGTCTTCTCCTATTGACTCAAGTAAAGACATTGGATAAAAGCTGTATATTTCTTTAACTACATCTATTTTAAGTCTTTCAGGATCATTTAATAACAAAGGTATTTCAAGGAATGAATTTTCTTTTTCTAAATTATTTACTAACTCTAAAATGCTGTTTGGAATTGTAACTTCATTTCTTGTAATTTTACGAAAAGTTTCTGTTTTTCCATGTTGCAATTTACAAATTGTTTCGCCGTCACTTTGAGTTAAAACACCCGCACTATCAAATAAATTACTTACATAATAATCCCATTCATAAGCAGAGTTTACAAGTGCATGGCTATCCTCTTGAAATTTTTCCGTTATTTTTTCATTTGATAATTTTCTTAATTCCAAGATTTCGTCTACAATGTTATTATAAATGTCTTCAGAAATATTTTTCACAAAAACTACTATACAAGCGATTTCATAGGCATAAAGCTTATTCTCAAGTCTTTGATCTGTTAATAATTTAAAAATTAATCTAAATGGATAAATTTGAAAAACATTATCCGTGCCACTATGCGGATGTTGAAATTGAACAGCCCACAACATTGTAAGAAAAATTTTTGCTGACTTATCTTCGTCATTTATATGCTTTAAAAACAAATTTCCCAAAGGACTAAATAAAAATCTATTTTCACCATCAACAACGGTCTGATAACCAAACATATAATAAGACAATTGATTTATTTTGTGATTAATAGCGTCAAGTGGCAAGTCAGGATTTCTTTCATTGTACAAATCAGCCTCTTTTAATTTTAAAGCTAATTTTTCTTTTTCATCTTTTGAAATACTAGTTTTTGAAAAGGATTTTAACAATTCAGCAACGGTACATAAAAGCTTAAAATTTCTTATGTGGCGATATAATATCCATTTTTTACTATCAATTCTTAATGTCATAATTTTATTTTATACCTGCGACAACTTTTTTTAATAATAATGGTGGCACACTTTCTCCAATACATTTTCTAATTAATATTTCCGATGTATCTTTTGGAATATCCCATTTTTGTGGCAAGGAACTCAAAATCATTAATTCCAGGGGCGTAAGAACTCTTGAATCTGAATAAGTACCATTTTTTAATTTTCTGCCCGGGTGTACGTTAAGTTGAGAACTTATTGCATCGTTTCTCATAGTTATAGTAGGCGCAGGTTTATTCCATTCAATTCTTCTATATGTAGTCATATAACTTTTAATTTTTTCGCCATTGTCTTTTTTTGGAAAATATTTTTTATTCTCAAACGCAGATTTTCCTGTTGGCGTATGCTTCATCCAAACTATGTGTTTTTCTGAATGTTTTCTGGAAAAATGCCAAGGTATGTTTGATTTTTCATTCGCCTCTAGGCTGGGTAAATGTCCTATGGCATCTTTAACTGAAATTTTCTTTTGCTCTTTTGGCCAATTCCACTCACGATTTTTTTTATGCATCTTAATTACAGCTCTATTTCTTTTTTGTGGCACGCCATAAAGAGAGGTGTCTAAAATTTTTGCCTCAATATTGTATTTCGTTTCATATAAATATTTCAATAAATCAATTAAAGTGCAAAATTTATTCTTATAGGGTAGTTGCAATTTTAAAAAATTTGGAACATTTTCAATTAAAACATAATCAGGGCTTTTTATGTCTATAATTTCTATGATTTTAAATATTAAATGATTCCTTTTATCTTTTATCATATCTGCCATTTTTCTATTTTTTCCAGCTATACTTATGCCCTGACAGGGAGGGGTTGCAATTAAAAAATCAATTTTTCCAGATTTTTTTACAATATTATTAAATATTTTTTTATCACAAATATCACCAACTATCATGTTGTTTTTTTTATAAAGACTAGAATATAATTTTGCTCTGTCATCTAATAACTCATTTGCCACAACGATATCTATATTCAAATCTTTAAAATATGTCTCACCAAGCCCAGCACTAGTAAACAAGGACATTCCTTTTAATGTTTTTTTTCTTTTATTATTTTTCATAATTGCTATTATTATAGCCTATTAATAAAAAAAAGTAAAAAATATTGGTCGTTTTTTTAAAATACCCTTTATTTAAAATAATACCGTATAGGTATCTGAGTCATACCTGAGTCAGGTCTTGAATTAAGACTTTTATTCCCAGTCCACAATCAAAATCCCCTTACCTCGTTTTTTTACAACGAGTTTTTGCCCTTTTCTCCACCTAAGCTCGTCCAATACTTCTCTGGGCAAAGTAACACCCAAGCTGTTGCCATGGGAATAAATTTTTCTAATGTTGTTGTTTTTTAATTTTCTGCGCATAATTCAATAAATTTATTATTTAATTTACGTATACATTTAAATATACATTAAAATATATACGTAATTAATTATAACAAAAAAACAGGTTCTGGTGAACCTTACAATATTAATTATTTTTTTAAACCGTATCGGTATGCCATACGATACGATATGATACGATATAAATAATTTTTTAATATTAGCTTAATTTTTATACTTTATAATACAAATATCCACATTTCCATAATTTCGGTTGACAAACCCGAAAAACTTTGTTATGATGTGGATAGCTAGCTGGAAACAGCAGGCACTAACTCTACAGCTTGAGGGCTTTCTATTGAAGGTCCTTTTTGCGTTTTAAGCAAGTCCTGCGTCAATTTCTTTACGCCAACAAATATAATTTTTGATTTTTTTAATATCAAAAATAAATAGCCCCTTACTTCTAAGACCATTTAATTCTGTTGCGACTTTCCTCGCAGTAGCAAATAAAATAACTTTCTTGCCAGCATTTAAAATTTGTTCTACAGAATCAGCAAAATCACTGTCTCCGCTCCACAACACATAAGTGCTAATATCGTTCTGTTTTAAATTCATAATCATATCACTGCCTAATTCCACATCAAAATTACATTTACGATCTTCAATATAATAAATATCCCTTTTATTCAAATTAGAAAAAATCCTATTAATATTTTCTATTTCCGCGACTTCCAGTTTACGCACCAACGCACTGCGCATAAATTGATTTATTAAAACCGTTGATTGAAGCGGCACGCTTGTTGTATCAATTGAATACTTCATTATCTTCACTGGTTTTGTCCGTAATTCATACTTGTATTTTTTTATATCACGAATAAACTTCATTGAATCCGTGTTTCCATCCAGACAGCCAACATAAAAATTAATTTTATCAACACATGAAAACGAATTAATAAACTGCTTTAATCTCCTTACGTCTATATGCCAGCCAAGAGTATCCGCCCATGGTCGCACATTAGCATAATCAATATACATATTAACTTTACCTGAAAAAATTGACATCAATTGATCAACGCCTTTGGGTTGATTTTGATAAATTTTTTTAATTCTGTCAGTTTTTGGATTAAACATATTTAATGATATAAATTTAAAATTATTAGCCAATTTTGATCATTTTAACCAACTGATTAAAATGGCTATCCACATCTATTACAATTCTTCATTTAACAATTTACCCCCCCCCCGTAACTTCTTTAATATTCTTTTTGATTCTCCATAAATCCCTTGGCGACACATATTTATAAAAATGTTTGGCAGTGGCTATTTGGTAATTAGAACATTAAAATCACTAAACACTTCAAGCGTCTAGCATAATTACAAACTACCACAATAACCCCTTTTAATCAAACTAAAATACGGCATAAAAAAATTCAAACAAAACAAAAATAGGCAATCTCTTGCCTATTTATATCACCTTGCACGGGATGAGGGAATCGGACCCCCGCCAGAGGTTTTGGAAACCCCTGTACTACCATTATACTAATCCCGCAAATTATTTTAATTTTAATCTCTTTAATAGCGCTACATACGCTGATCCAAATTGTTTTAATTTTCTTTCTCTTTCTTCTGCTTTTCAAGTTAAAAATATAACCAACATAGAAATCATTATCTTTCTCACTTTATAGCGTATAAACATAATAATAAAATAGGTGTCATTACGTACGGATAGGGAATAATTAATATTTAGAGCTTTTTATGAGATCTCCGATCATTTAATATAATTTCCCTGCGGGGCTATGAGTGTCGAAGATGACAAAAAAATGAGGCGTGGCAATGCCCGCTTATATCTCTACAACTTTTTACTTTATAACTTTCCAGCTTTGCTGGTCCGCCTTGGGCGGAATACTTTCTAACTTCCCAACTCTCCAACTCATTTAATCTTCTCCAAAATATCCGGGATTTTTTCTAGGATATATTCAAATCTTTCTTTTGATTCTCCTGTGACTTCATTAAATAAAGGCGTGCCTCCGACATAGAATATGCCCATTGAATCGCCATAGCGGTTTAAATTATTTTCCTCCAGCCACTTATCAATTTTCTCTTTATGCTCTTTGGTCAGTCCTTTAAAATCAGATGGAAATATTTCGTCTTGGCTTTCTTTATTTTTAATCGCCCAATCAGTAGAACTCGCGTTAAAAAAAATCTCACCTGCTTTATTGTCCAGCCACTCCAGCTTCGCGCAACCTGTAATAAAAACCATAAAAACTAATACACAAATAACACGGCTAATTTTTATAAATAAAGCCATACACAAAAAATCTTAAATCAAAAATTACTTGGTTTCTTTATGCAAAGTGTGCTTCTTGCAGAATTTACAAAACTTTTTTAGCTCAAGCCTGTCTTTTAGAGTTTTCTTATTCTTACGGGAGAAATAATTAACGCGCTTGCACTCCGTGCACTCTAATTTTATCATGTTATCTTGCGACATACAAACAAATTAATATAAAACAGACAATTTTGCCTGCTTTATAAAATAATTAATAGTCAAGGAATTAAAATATTCCCGACTACTGCTAATGCCCTTTGGGCATAGCCTGTATTTACCTAATTATAGTAATATAATTAAGCTAAAAAGTCAAATGCTTAAGTTATTATATATTTTTACTAAAATTAAATAAAAAACTAAACATTTTTTATTTTATTCACGTTAAATTATTAGTTTTCTTCTTATAAACAGTATGCAAAATAGAATGTTCTGTTTTATGCCCTTGTTTTTTTAACCAACTCAAAGCTTCTTGCGCGGATTTATTTTCATAAGATTTGCGCACTTTTAATTTTTTATCCAATTTATATAAAGCATCTATCCGTTTTTGGCGAATTTCAGGCGTTGTTGGGATTGGCTGTCCGCCTCCGCCAATGCATCCGCCCGGGCATGCCATAACCTCTATATAGTCATAATTTTTCAGATTATCAAGCACGCCTTTAATATTTCCAATTCCGTTAACTACGGCTACTCTTAATTTAGTTCCGGCAACTGTAACACAAGCCTCTTTGATTCCATCCAAACCCCTGACAGACTTAAAATCTATTTTTGAATTGCAAATTCCGCTTTTTTTATTTCCGCAAGCCATTACATGGGCGGTTCTAAGCGCCGATTCCATTACACCGCCGCTACCGCCGAATATTGCAGCTCCGCCGGAATACTCGCCCAAAGGATTATCGGATTTTGAATTTTTTAATTTAGCAAAATCAATTTTATTCTTTTTCATTAAAAAAGAAAATTCTCTGGTTGTGAGCGAGTAATCAACAGGATAATGCTCATTAATTTTCATCTCTTCGCGATGCGCTTCGTATTTTTTCGCGGTGCAAGGCATTATTGAAACCACAACTATTTTACGGGGAGAAATTTTTTGTTTTTGCGCCCAATAAGTCTTAATTAATCCGCCATTATGGATATGCGGAGAACGGGATGTTGTTAAATACGGAATCAAATCAGCGCGATAAAGTTCAACATAATTTACCCAGCCCGGACAGCAAGACGTAAACATCGGCAATGGAGCTTTTTTGTCTTTACTGTTTAATCTTTTTAATAATTCTTCGGCTTCAACAATGGTTGTTATATCAGCGCCAAAATTAACATCAAACACATAATCGAAACCCAATTCCCTTAAACCTGATACAACTTGTCCTGTAACGATTTTCCCATGCGGCAAACCGAAATCTTCGCCAATACTCACCCTGATTGACGGAGCGAATTGCGCGACTACTATATGATTAGGATTATTTAATTCTTTTTCAACTTCTTCAAAATTAGCCTGTTCTTGAGCGGCGCTAACAGGGCAATGAACAGTACATTGTCCGCAGAGTATGCATTTTTTATCTTTTTTAGCGCTTGGCACAATTTCTTGATTTACGCCTTTTCCTTTTAATTCCAAATAATCAATTTTTTGCAGCTGCGTACAGGCGTCAATACAAAGTCTGCAATCAATACACTGAGTACCGTCAATCTCCACCGCGTTGGCAAAGCGATATGTTTTTCTATCCCGTTTTCTATCGTCAAATTTGGTTATTTTTAAGCCAAACTCTTTTGCAAAAGCCAATAATTTACACTCAAACCTCCAAATGCAATCCTCGCATTTTTCAATATGTTCGGCAAAAATCAATTCCAAATTCATATTCCGCGCGTTTATAACGCGCTCATTATCAGTAATAATTTCCATGCCGTCCTCCACAAAAGTTGAACAAGAAGCCGACAAATTTCTCCTGCCTTTAATTTCAACAACGCAAACTCGGCAAGTACTCCTTGCCTTAAAATCCGGATGCCCGCAAAGCCCGGGAATAGAAATCCCAGCTTTTTTTGCCGCTTGCATAACAGTTATGCCAGCCTCACAATTTACAGTTTTGTTGTTTATTTTAATTTTGACTTTTTTCTTGTTCATTGGTTATTCCCTTTAACCCTTTTCAAATCCCAATACATAAAACATTGATAAATCATAAAAAACGGAGCGGCTAAGAATGAAATAACCTGCGCGGCAATAGTCCATAATATTTCAAATCCGCTATTATCAAATAATATGCTTGGGATAATAATTATTAAATAAAACAATAAATACACCGCCAAAAAACGCCAAAAAACAGCTCCCCAATATCCTTTAACCAGCTCCTTGCTTTTTTTAATAGCAGCTGTTCCTCTGATATCTTCATATATAAAAATCCAAACAGCCATACTATACATTAAAGCCATATAAATTCCCGGAATTATAAATAACAATGACCACAACATCACAAAAATGCCAATCAACAGATTTAATGCAAAAAATTTGCCGGCAATTTTTTTCGCCCGCAAAAAAGCTTCTTTAACGGTGATATTTTCTTTACTGTTTTTAATCAGTATATATAAACCTGCTTGGGCGATAACTGAAATAATTATGCCAAAAATTATTCCGCCCAAAGCGATCATACCAAATAATACTTTTATTATAAGCCCGCCTGTTTCGCCCATATCTTTGAATAAAAACAAGCCTGAAACCCCTAATAATAAAAATAAAATTCCCAAAGCAATAAAAGCAAGCATTGGAAGCAAAATCATTCCAATTAACTTTTTAAAATTACTTTTGTAAACCGGCCAAGATTGTTTTATTAAATCCTGAATAGAACTCATGGATAATTTTTCTTCAGGCGTTGTATAACTTGTTTTTTGTTCTACCAAAGGGCTTGAAATATTATTCTTTGGTAAAGTTGTTTGTTCATTTGACATAGATTTATATATTAAAGGATTAAAAACACTCACACAAACATTGTCTTTGATTAACAGGTAAATTTATTTTTATATCATTATTTTTTAAAATATTGTTTACATAAGATGAAAAAGGCATTTTTACGGAACAGCCAAGACCGCAAAAAGATGTATCTTCTAAATTATCTAAAAGGCGAACAATCGCTTGCCAGTTCAACTCTTTTTTTTCTATTTCTTCTTTTAAGCGATGCAACCCTTCTCTGCAAGGCGCGCATTGTCCGCATGATTCATTATAGAAAAAATTCGTCCAATATTTCATTAACCCGATCGGGTTATGTTTTAAACAGCTGTGTATTGTAATTGATCCGCCTCCGCCGGCTTGCTGATTTAATTGTTGTTCGTTTAAAACAGCGCCGCTGGCATCACCGCCGACTTGAACAAAAAAATCAAAATCAGGATAATTGTCGGTTTTTTTCAAAACCTCGGCAATTGTCCAATTTTCAGGCAATTCATAAACTCCGTCATATAAGCAATCGCCGTTAATCGTATAAAATTTTTTGCCTTGATATTCATTGGCGGCAATTAAGCTAACATCATAAAAAGTTTCAACATTATTTATTAATGTAGGCATTTCAAAAAGCCCTGAAGTGGTTGGAAAAGGCGGACGCAAGCGCGGTTCAATTCGCTTGCCTTCAATATGATTTAAGGCCGAGCTTTCCTCGCCGCCGATATAACCGGCTTTATGCTGTTTTTTAAAGACTTCAATCGGCAATGTGTTAATTATTTTTTCCAATTTTTTCCCAAACTCTTTATAATAAGCAGGATTTAAATATATATAAGCCTTTTCCGCCTTTAAATAATTTATCGCGATTAAAATTCCGTCAATTACATGGTCTGTTTTTTTCTCTAATAAATATTTATCTTTCTTAATTCCCGGCTCCCCTTCTGACGCGTTGCAAACAATATATTTTTTCGCGCCTTTGGCTTTTTTAACCATCAGCCATTTATCAGCCGTAGGAAAACAAGCCCCGCCTCTGCCGGTCAAATTCGCTTTTTTTATTTTTTGTATGATACTTTGCATATTTTTATAATCTACAATAAATCACCCTGTCCAATAATACATCATTATACTAAAATCAATTAAATCAACTGTTCCGTTTTGGTTTTGGTCGGCGCAAATGTCATCGGTTCCCCAATGAAACAGCAGAATGGAAAAATCGGTTAAGTTTACGCGCTCGTCATGATTTAAGTCCGCTTCCGGACATGGAACGACTCCGCCGATTTTGCCAACATGAAAGCTTACTGAGCGGCTAAAGCCGGATTTTATGATATTGCCGTCGGTTGTTGCCACCTGGAATAAAGCTTTGGCTGTGTGAAATTCTTCTGATAAGGGTGTGGTATTGAATATTAATTCCCAATCTCCGGATTCCTGGCTGTTGGTTTGTTCAATAAATTCTTCTTCTGAGTGTATATGCACATGAACTTCCGTTTCCGGCACGGTTTGCCCGTATATGCGCACTGCTTCGCCCTGCTTAATGGAATTTTTATCCATGTTAATGGTCGGTGATATATAAATTCCGGAAATTGTTGAAACCGCGCTTGACACGACCCTGAAAGTTATTGTTAACAAAGTAGATTTTAAACTTGACTTATCTTCGGACCAAAAACCAAAACTGGCTACTCCGGGGGTTACTTCGTTTGTTTCAAAATAAAAATCCGCTTTCGCGTCCGTACGCACGATGCCGACTACTACGCCGTCAACCAAAATATGCACATCAACATTCGGGTAAGACTTGCCTTTCATAACAACTTTGGTTTCGTCTTGGTCTTCACTTCCCGGATTATACCCGTACATATCGCCGCTGGCTCCGCCGCGGCTGGTTCCGCCGCCGGAGGTTGATCCGCCATCTGAATCACTGGCAACGCAATTTGAAACGCTGATAGTGCAATCAACAGTGCAAATCAAAGCGCCGCTGACAAAACCCAAAGTCAAACAGGACTGATCGCCAAAATCATTAGTATCGCAATCTTCAATTTCTTCTTTATGCGTATTTCCGCAAGTAAAACAAACACTGCTGTCAAAATCACTGCAATCCGCCAAGCATTCTAAATAACCCTGCGAAAAAGGATTTTCAAAAACATCTAAAAAATCCGCGCAAGTCGTTGTGTCTAAATCCGACGGCAATCCCGGCGGTTCGCCGGGATCGCAAATTTCATCATTGGATATATCAATTATGCCATTCCCACAGCTGACTAAAACTTCCACGCTTGTCGGTAAAAATTCAGCGGCATAAGCGCTTTTTAAATAAAATAAATCAAAAGAGCTTCCTCCGATTAAAAATATGATTATAAAAATAAATAATTTGCGCAAGCATGAGGGCATAAATTAATTTGTAAAAACTAAATAAAAATTTATTCATCTTCGTCATCTTTTAATTCTTTGCCATCAAAAGATTCTTTCTTATATTTTTCCGCTTTTTGATGCATTTTCCGCCAAA
The DNA here is from genome assembly GCA_023142915.1 of Candidatus Parcubacteria bacterium. Taxonomy (GTDB): domain Bacteria; phylum Patescibacteriota; class Patescibacteriia; order Patescibacteriales; family UBA12075; genus JAGLYP01. The sequence continues at coordinate 13,318 of JAGLIO010000016.1, forward strand.
AAGCTTTTTTAATTCTTTTCCATGTCTGAAATATTTTTTTCCAAACTATCCTGAGCGGCCAGCTGATAATATATACAGCCTTATAAATATAACGCCAAATTTTAATTTTTATTAAAATAAAAATAATTAAAAGAATAAAGGATACGATGCCAAAGAGCATAATCCACGACCAAATTCCCAATTTTGTTCCATTCTCAAGGCCTCCCGGAGGCCTAATGGTAAAAATCGTTTCGTCCTTATAAACTATTGCCTCATCTTTATAAACTTTAATTTTTCCCCAATACTGCCCTGCTTCAAGCTTGGTTGGAAAAGAAGCGTAAACGGTTTCAGTTGTAAAGGGTTCAACTTTTTTAATTTTTTTATCCGCGCTTGATTCAAATAAAATAGTTTTTGTTAAATCATAAACCTCCAAACTTACTTTAGTCGGCGCGGCTTTAACGTTGCCTGTGTTTTTTATGGTAATTGCCGCTTTTACGCGATAAAAAAACATGGAAAATATTTTCCAGCTCCATGGTTTTTTTAGCATTTCAAAATCGGGAATATCAAATTTCCTGACGGTAAAATCCAAAAAGGTTTCATTTGTAATATTCAAATCTATATCTATTCGCGCGCCCAAAGCAATTGCCACTCCGCCGCCTTGATTCCTTCCCTTGGGCGCGATTTGAATATTAATATATCCTTGATAATTTCCGATTTCCGCTTTATTTGGAACATCAACTTTAACAACCATTGGCACTCGCAATTGATCTTTTGGCAAATCAAATACCTCTCCATTATCAATGGTAATCCAATCGGCTATTTCCGGAGCGTTAATTTTTATTATCGCTTCCATTTCCTCGTCAGCCGAAGATCTTAAAAGCGTAATTCTTTGTTCAAAATGAGATCCCGGAAAAATCGGCTTGCTGGTTTTTACGTAAGGAGGTGAAATGCCAAAACCGGCTTGAGCATTTTGCGCCAAAACAAAACAATTAAAAATAATTATTAATAATAAAATATTAATTTTTATTTTTTTCCAATTCATTAAAATATCAAAAAAATCCAAAATTTTAAAATTTTGGCCTATATTAATTTAATTAAAACCTTAAAATACGCAATAATAAATATAATTATAAATATTTATTTATATATATAATATACTACTTTTTACAAATAATTGCAAATAAAAATACCCGTAAAACGGGTATTTTATAATATCATTTTCTAATTAACATTTAATTTTTACCAATTATCATTATCCAAAATTGCCGTAAAGGTGCTTGTTCCTGTATAGGTTCCGGAAGGTTTTCCAACAGGAATATAAATTCCCCAATATATCTCATCGCTAATATCCAACGCGCCTGTTACAGGCCTGACTGCGTCTATATCAACCTGCAAAGTTGATGAAGCTTGTTCAACCGACCATGTTCCATTGCCATAAGTAAATGTGCTAGTGGCAAACTCTTGATTTTCAGCCTCAATAACATTAGCGGTTAAATCATCTTTATCCATATTATCCACGTCAACACCTGCATCAAGCGGACTATTTCCGTAATTGACTACTGTTGTTGTGGCATTATAATCACCAGAATTGTCTCCGCTTTTAATCATCAGGTAAGGAACAGCTTCTTCTGTTACGTCTAGCGCGGTTAAAGTCGCAACATCAACGCCTGACACGGAAGTTGCCGTGCCGTACGCGCCGTCATCATCAAAAGCCGTGATTCCGGCCAGCCAATTAGTTGAGCTGGCGGTATTGCCTGTTGATTCATCAGTTGGAATCGCGTGATACGCAAGCGTTGTTGAACAAGTATAAGTTAAGTTGGCGTCAGAACTGCCCTCGCAGCTTCCGGAAAGAATCGTGCAATAAGCGCTTGCGATTGGATAACAATCATCATCGTCTTGCGAACAGCCATACTCTGATGCTACGTTTGACCAATAAATCGTGCTGGTAGCGGAAACAATATCAGCGCAGCCGTTATTATCGGAAACTGACGTTGATGAAGTTGTAGCAAAATATTCGTCCATGCCTTTCATATTTAGAATAATATCAGCGCCGCTGTTTATTACTACATTACTGACGGTAGGCGCAACATTATTAACCGTATATGTGCTGGTCGCGTAATTGTCTGCCGCGACAAAATCGTGCTGATCTTTTACATAAGCGTAATATTCATAATCAGCGTCTATTGCCGGAGTGCCTGTGGCAAAAGTGCAAGAAACATTTGGCGCGGTTGAAGTGCTATGGCACAATTCACTGCCGGTACAGCCGGTAGAAACATCCCATCCGATTGAACCGCAAATATACAGATGCACCTCGTCAGATCCGCCCATAACGTCATCATCGGTCGTAGTTGCTGTAACAACAAAATGATCGCCCGTGTTTCCTGGATCTTTATTGTCATCTGTCGTTGAAACACCGGTTAAAACCGGAGCATGATTAATATAAAAAGGGCTGGAATTATCGCCGCTTCCGGGAGAAGAGCCTTGGCTGGAATTTGAACAATCAGCCTGCGTGGCATGATCATCGCAGACAAACGCGTACCATTCGTCTGTTTCCGCGCTAGGAGCCGGATCGGCAACCGTAAAAGTCGTAGTGGCGACAACACCGGTGGCTGTCAATGTTGAAGAACCAAAAGTAGTATCCGTACAAGTATGACTTGTGTGATCAGTGGCGCTAGCTATAATGCTATCGCTTGAACAAATAATTAAATAATAACTATCGCCTTCACCGTCAGCAGCCTCTACTGTTATGGTTAAAGTATCGCCAATGTTTATAGGAGATGTAGAAGTGGAGGCCGGGACTTCCGCGGGGTGGCCGGACATGCTTGGCGGGGCGTTTTGAACCTCAACAGTTGTGCTGGCTGTATCGGCTTGGACTTCCGGCAACGACACTACGGGAGACTCTGAATCATTAAAAAAATTATAAATATTATAATCAACATTAAAAAACAAGCCCATTGCCGTTGAACTTATAATTAAAGAAATAATTATAAAAAACGGCACAGACTTTTTAATTTGTCTTTTTATTCTTTTAGGCATGGGGAAATGCTATTTAAATTATTGTTAATGCGGACTACTTATCCACATATTGTATTAATTAATAATATTATACCACATTTTGCAAAAATAACATATTTGTGGTGCATTTGTGGCGCAATTATCCGCGAATAGCATCAAGCGGGCTTAGGGAGCCTGCTCTTTTTGAGGGAAATAAACCGGTTAAATAACCCATTACAGCGCCGAATATGGCAATAAATAATAAAAATGGAATTGGAAAACGAAAAAGGCTCATTGGCTCGCCGCCCATTCTTGTTGCTAACATGCTTAATAAAAAATTTACAGACAATCCGCCGCCAACCCCCAATAAAATCCCCATAAATCCGCCTAATGTTCCCATTAATACCGACTCGGTTAAAAACATCACTTTTATTTTTAAAGGCGAGCCACCGATAGTGCGCATAATTCCGATTTCTTTTGTGCGCTCCAATAGGGTAACGGTCATAGTATTAAACATGCCGATTGCGGACACAACCAATGCGATTCCGCCGAATAAAGCCAAAGTGGCCTGGATTCCGCTAAATATTTTATTTGCCTGATCAACGGTCTTGGAAAGAGCTGTAACAATAAAGCCCCTTCCCAATATATCCTCTTCAACCACATCTAAAAATTCCCTGCCGGAAACTCTTACTCTGGCTTTATCATAATACGGAATAACAAATCGTGATGAAAATTCCTGCAAAGGGATATAAGCAAAAATAGACGCTTCGTCCTCTATTACGCCTTTCACTATGTATTCTTTGTCAAATGGTATTTCCCGCACCTCATCAGTGTCGCCAACCGGAATAAAAACTTTAAAACTGACTTTGTCGCCGATAATTTGATCGGCTTCTTTCTCAAACAGCTTCATTACTGCTGAAGAAAGCAAAATTGAATTTGTTTCATTGTCCGTAAAAAACTCTCCGGACTTGGCGACAACGCCGGCGTATTTAAAATAGTCCGGCTCAACTCCGTTAAGGATAATGCTGCCTGTCAATTCTCCGTAAGTAACAGATGCCGCAAAACTTGCCAGCGGCGCGACATCTTCAACATTTTTAATCGCGAAAAAATTATCAATCTCTTCTTTATTGATTGTAACCACATGAGACGGAGGCGACATCACATTCAAACTAAGCATTGCCTCGCCGAATACGATTTGCTCAAGCAAGACTCCTTGCAGCCCGTATCCAAGCCCGACTAAAATAACCACCGCGCCAATACCGACGCCAATGCCGAATATTGTCAGCCAGGTACGCGCCGGACGAGTCCGGAACATGCGAGTCGCCAAACTAATAGTGTCTTGTATGCGCATCATGCCCATAAATTTATTTTTTTTAATTTTTAATGCCCATGCCCTTTGCTCTCTACTCCTTGGGTTAAAATTTTTTCAAAATATAATGTTAAGCCGCGGGAACGCAAACGGCTTATTCCCAGCCCTCCCTTATCCACAGGTATGCGCAAAGATCCTTCAAATTCTTCCCGTCCGATAAGACTCGCAATTCGCTTATACACAAGTTCTTTTAATCTTTTCTTTTTTATCGGTTCCAATTTTTCTTTATACTCCTCAGCGATATAATCGCTTAATCGCTTAAGAACTTCATTTTCTCTGGAAAAAAAATTATTATTCATAAAACGGCGGCGAAAACGGCGAATATCTTCCGATTGCTTTAATACTTGCTCAACTTTCTCAGCCATTGATCTGCCTTCAACAGAACTAACTCCGATTCCGCCATCATGAAATCTTTTTGTCAAAAGCATCATATATTCATCTTTGCTTATTTTTCTTTCAACCGCCAATTGAGTAAAATCTTCAAGTCTTAATATTTGATCAAAATTAAATTCCTGCGTCAAATAATTAACCAAGCTTTTAACTTTTAACATAACAGGACTGTCATATGGATAAATTTTAGAAAGCTTTTCCATTTCCGTTACCAGCATTTTTTGCTTATCAACTTTGGCAATCTGCTTTTTTTCCGGATTAGGCACGACTCTTTCAAGCAAACCGTCCTTCATATAAAACACGCGATGCGCGTAAGACAATTGCGCGGCATTATGAGTAATAATAATTACGGTTTTCTTATCAACTCTGTTAATCTCTTCCAATGATCCCATAACTTGTTTGGTTGAAACGGAATCTAAATTGCCGGTCGGTTCATCAGCTAATAATATTTTCGGGTTATTTACCATTGCTCTTGCAACTGACACGCGCTGCGACTGTCCGCCGGACAAATTATCAGGATACTTGCCGCCATGCTCGCCCATATCAAAACGTTTTAACAGCTCCAGCGCCCATTTTTTTCTTCTGCTGGGCGATACTCCATGAAAAATTTGCGGCAAAGAAACATTATCAATTACGGAAATTGAATTAATCAAAAAAAACGACTGGTAAATAATCCCAATTGTATTGGTTTGAAAATTAACCATTTCTTCAGGCGAATAAGAATAAGGATTTTTCCCCATCACATACATCTCTCCGTTCGAAGGCGGCAGGATGCCTAAAATACTGTAAAAAATAGTGGATTTTCCGCATCCGGACGGTCCGAAAAACGCCACAAATTCACCTGGAAAAATTTCCATTGAAACGCCTTTGGTTGCCCTATATTCATTGGACTTGCCTAGATTATAAGTAATTTCCAGGTCTTTAAGTTTTATGATTGGTTCAGGCATTATTATGAATTTATACTCCTTCGCTTTTCAAATTCCGATTTTGCTAATTTTAAATAATACTTATTTTTATTTAAAATTGATTAATCTTTAATGCAAGCTACGGAGTATTATACGAAATTAGTTTAGCAAAGTAGTATATATTGAGAATTTTTTCAAATCAAGGTGGCGTGAATATGGGATGAAATTGTGGAAGTTATTTTTGCTTAAGCCCTAAATATTCAAAAGAAATAAAAAGGCACAAATAAAATATTAACTCCCCTTATATTTCTTTTTTCAATTAAATTTTTAGTCACTACTATGCCGTGTTTAATTTTTTTGTCACAGCAATAATCAACTAAATATTTAAAATCAGAATTTAATATGTTTGTTTTAAATTTAACCTCTATAGGACATATTTTATTTCTATTTCTAATAATAAAATCTATTTCTTTATTGCCTTGGCTAAAAAATGATAAATCGTAATTATGTTTTACGGCCATATTTTTAAAAACGTTAAAAACATAAGTTTCTACGACTTTGCCGAAAACCCCGGGAACTTCATTATAATAATCATCTTTCCAGCCGCCTAAAGCGCAAATGAAATTTATTGAGTGAGCATAAGATTTTTTAAGCAGTCTGCCCTGTTTTATTTTACTTTTAGTATGCCGATAAAGAGTATTAATCAAATATCCTTTTTCCAAATAAGTAAAATAACTTTCAGCGGTCAATCTGTTTATGCCTACATTTCGCGCGATATTATTTACGGCAAACAAAGAACTGCTATTTTCTATTAAATGCTCAGCCATTATCTTTAAATTCGCCACTTTAGTAATTTCATAAAATTGCGGAATATCTTTTTCCAGTATTTTCCCTATTATTGACTCTTTTATGTAGTAATATTTATCTTTTATATTTTTTATTTTGGCAATTTCAGGAAATTGACCGGCAAGTAAATATTCTTTGGCGTTTTTTTCTATAGCGCGCCCCGCGGAATAATTTTCTTTTGCAAGGGCTGTAAATGTTGCTGCGGCCGCGAAAACATCATTAATATAATTTTTACGGATAATTTTTTTATTGGCTATGAGTAAAAATTCATCAAAACATAATGGTTCAAGATAATATTCATACATTCTCCCTGCCAGGCTTTCTTTTGACTTGCCTGATAAAATAATGCTTTGCGAGCCGGTAATAAAAAATTTTATTTTAGGAGATAAATCATAATATCTTTTTATAACATCCTGCCAAAAATCAATATACTGAATTTCATCAATAAAAATATATACGGGCTTTTTTAATAAAGACGGTTTTTCTTCTAATATTTCGGAAAAATATCCTGTTAAACAGCTTTCCAAAGCATCAGCCGTCTTAATGACCATATCCTGATCAAAAGAAAAATAAAAAATTCTTATCGGATTAATTTTTCTTTCCAAAAGCCGGCAAATTATTTGTTTTAATAAAGTGCTTTTACCTACCCGCCTTAGACCTAAAATTCCCAATACAAAACGGCTATTGATTTGTTTGCTTATTTCTTTATGCAAAAAACGCTTAGGCATTTTTGCTTCCGGTAAAGTTATTTTTTTTTGCCACCAAGGATTCTGATCTTGGAGTTGGCTAATTTTTATCATAAATACGCTTATATTTTACTATTTTAAAATATACTTAAATTTAATTTTAAGTATATTGCTTTATACTTATAATTATATACAGCATTATACAAATTGTCAATGTCAATATATTAATACTTTGTCGCGATTCATATTAAAAAAAATTATTTATTGGCGCGTGAGGCGAATAATTAAAAATCCTTTAAATCAAAAACAAAAAATCCCTGCTTTATTAATTTATTTCTGCCTTTGATATTTTTGCCGATTAATCCTGTTTTTATTTTATATTTTTTTAATTCTATGGGCAAATATTGTTTTATTATCTAAATAATAATTATTTAGATAATATAAAATTAGGCACTGGTGTAAGATTGGGTGCTTAATTTCGATAATTCCCGTAAATATATTTAATCCAATTATGAATTTTGGGCAATTTACAACTGGCTAATTCTAACGGAGATTTATTTTTTCTGTCTTCAAATTGAGATTCTTTTAGATAATGAAACCGCCAATCTGTTAAAATAAGCTTAAGCCATTTATTAATATTGATCGGTTTTTTAAAACCTTTCATCAATCTTGTTCGCCTTTTCACAATATAGTTAAATCCTTCCAGCACATTATTGTAAGGACTCATTCCCGGATTATCAAAATGAGTCAGCAACAAATCAAAGTTGCGCTTAAGAACACCAATTAATTCTTGTAATTTTTTATGCCCTTGATGTTCTTGAGCGTACCTTTGCAATTCATCTAAACTTGAAATGGCTTCCTGTTTTGTCGCGGCAAACAGCACTCGCTCGGTTAGTCTTTTGATTTCTTTGTCGATTTCATTTTTGATTCTGACAAATGGAATCAATTGCCCTGCGCGGGAATATTTATGAAATACGCATAATTGAATCGGCGCATTTGGAAATAAATCTTTGATAGCTGAGATTAATCAGGGATCGCCATCGCAGTGAAACCCCTTGATATTATTGGCTATTTCAGCGTAAGCGTCAACCAATAATTTATCGTATGCTTCCCGCGTTTCTTTTTGCGATATTCTCCAGCTGACAATATCCAATGTCTTAACATCAAACAAAATCAACAGGACAATATCCATGCCTCGATACTTTAGCCATGTTCCGTCTAACGCGTAAAATCCTGAACGCGCAGGCTTGAGCCATTTTGTAATTTCAAAATGATTTGGAATTTGGTCGCAATATTTTTTAATGTGTTTGATTAAAGTGTTTTTTGAAAAAACATCAATGTCGTACCAGCTACGGAAAATATCAGAAACACTATTTAGAGACAAGGAACGCAGATACATAAAAATTGCTTGAGCGATTATTTCTCTTGTGAACATACCGAACAAATCCGCATCGCGCCAAATATATCCGCAATTAACGCATTGATATTTTTGAAAATTTTTATTGCGCCAACCAAGTTTAGTGAAAATTTTAAGCTGCTTAAAACCTTTTTTAATAATTTCTGGTGTGTTGCATTTTGGACAGAAATTTTTTTTGGCATAATGTTAAAATTAAGAATTATTTTGTGAATTTTTTTAAATTCACTTATATATACTTAATTTTAACTTATAATTAGCCAACAATCAAGATTTCCACGCACCCAATCTTACACCAGTGCCTAAATTTAGTTTAGCAAATTAATCAATGTAAGTATTTTTACTTTTTTCTTCTTGTCTATTATAAATATAACTTTGCAGGCTAATATTCAATCGCCCCAATATCCCAGCTACCATCGGTTTGAGATGATAATGTAAAATTAATAGCATCAGGCAAAGTGCTGAAATCAGTGCCTTTGGTTAAAAATATTTTATTATAGTCCACTCCAAGTGTTTTTCCTGTGCCAATAAGAGCAGAACCTACTAGCGGATATACATCGCTGAATTTAATATCTTTATAATAAGTCGGACCGCTTTGACCATCCCAGTCTATTGTCGGTTCGCCGGAGAGTTTTGGGTCGGTGGTGATCATGTTGGTTCGCCAATCTATGTCTACTGTCGGCGGACTTCCTGCTGTCCAGAAATGGTTGTTGTCTATGGTCCAATTGGGATGAGGAAGAAAATCTTGATAATCTAAAACATGTGTTTCACTTGTTTGGTCGTACAAAACAAAAGAATTGTTGTATATTTTTATAGATGAAAATTTTTCTGGATGAGCAACATACATATTATATTTATGTGAATCAATTACAGTATTATTATATATTTTCACTGAACCAAACGGGGTTCCAAAACCTTCGCCATCAACTATTCTTATGCCAAAATCTTTATTAATAACTATGTTTCCATAGATTTGAGCATCTGCGTTTGCGTTGCTTCCTCCCGGATTTTCATCCATTATTCTTATTCCCGTCGAACCAGGATAGCCACTTGTGCGATTACTTGCAATTACAAAATTATATCTGATAATAGTAGTCTTTGAATCCCATGCATGGGGTGAATTATTAATGGCTATTGAGTATGTATCTCCAACAACATTGTATTCACACAGACTATTGGGTGTATTAATACCTTCGCCGTAAATATCATAGACAACATTATATCGGATGATATTATCCTCGCATATATTATTTGCAGATACTAATTGAATTGCCGCTTCCCATCCAGACCGTTTTGAATATCTCCATAATTCTTGCCCCGTGTGAAAAACATTGCCGGTAACCGTAATATGATGCCCGCCCGTTGCAGACGATGTTGTAACTCCTCCTGCGCCAAAGTTATGAATATTGCAAGAATCTATCTTAAAATAATTAGATGGGTTTAGAAAGACAGCATGACCATAGACTCTTTTAATTT
>JAGLIO010000017.1 GCA_023142915.1 Candidatus Parcubacteria bacterium
TCTTGACAAACCCGACCACTATAGAGAATCCCGAAAAATTATGCAGCAGAAACGCAATTTACTGAAAAATTAACTCAATACTATCAGAGTTTGGAAAAATTTTTATACCAATTAAAATTATATAAGGAATTTAATGGCAATCAGATAAAAGAAGTCTCAGGCGCTAGAATTGCGGAGTTTTCCGAAAAAATGACGGATTATTATCAGCGAAGTTTTGGATTGAATGATGAAACGAAATTTCAATATTTGGCAAATACGCGCGGCCAAGCAGAAGAAATATATAAAGAAGGCGTTACTGTTCTTGAAGATTCAACTGTTAATTTGGAAGACAGCCTGATACCTTTGGATTTTGTTGATCCGGATATTTTGGCGGAATTGGTCAGCTTGCGAATTGAATTGTATGGCGCATTGACAATAAATTTTCAACAATACGCGAATAATTTAAAACAAAATAATGCGACGACGTCAAAAGAATCCAAAAATACAATCACCATTGAAGATTTGTTAAAAATTAAAAAGGAGATAGAACAAAGCCTTTTAAGGCTTAAAGTATCGTCTAATCTTTCAAATATTTTTAACCAAGTAGCTTTGGTTGATAAAAAAATTAAAGACGCTCTGCCTAACATAAAGAAAAAATATAATTTCTTGATAAAAAATGACCAGCCTTATCTGAGAGATCTTATGGCAGAGTATGTCAGAGGAAAGAGCAAGATGCTGTCTCAAGTTGAGAAATATGTTGAAACAGTGGAAAAAGAGCTGCAAAGTTTTCGATTAGGAGTATCAACAGTTACCTTAAATATACCTATTCCAAAGTTAAAAATATCTTTGATTACAAATAAGAGATGCAATCAAGGAATAATTTTTAATTTAAAGTCTCCATCCGGCTCTATTATTAGCTCAAAAAATTTGTTTTTATACGATAATATTATTTACGGCACCACTTTCAATACGCATTTTTTTATAATTACTAATCCGGAAACAGGCAAATGGGAAGAAAGCGCAAAATTGCCGCCCGGATGCAAGGATTTCAGATTTGAAGCTACAGCGATAAACTAGGTGGGTATAAAAAAAGTGATTGTTTTGTCGGAGATGAGTGAAAAAAACCGTGAATATGGATGAGAATTTAATAATATTCACGCTAAATTGACAAAAATGAGCGGTCATTAATTGATAGGTATTGATTATTTTTATAAAAATATGAATTGCAATTTAATTATCAAGGGAAAATATGTTTTAACCATGAATGAAAAAATGGATGTTTTTAATGATGGAATCGTCGTAGTTGATAATGATAGAATAATAGAAATCGGAACAAAGGAGATTTTGAAAAAATATAAGAGTAAGAAAATTATTGATGCCGGAAACAGTATTGTTATGCCTGGATTAATTAGTACGCATACGCACGCGGCTATGGCGTATTTTCGCGGATTGGCTGATGACTTGCCACTAAAAGAATGGCTGGAAAAGCATATTTGGCCGGCTGAAGCTAAATATGTTAATCAGGATTTTATTAAACAAGCGTCGCGTCTAGCTTGCTTGGAAATGATAAAGTCGGGGGTTACTTGTTTTAATGATATGTATTTTTTTGAAGAAGAAACTGCTTCAATTGCAAGTCAAAGAGGAATGCGCGCTTGCGTTGGCGAGGCGATATTGGATTTTCCAACGGCAAGCTGTAAAAATCCGGAAGATGCTTTAAAAAAAACAGAAGAGATGATATTAAGATATAAAGACAGCGAATTAATTTCCGTGGCAGTCGCTCCGCATTCTATTTATGTATGTTCAAAAGAAAATTTAATAAAAGCCAAAAAGCTGGCAAATAAATATTCGGTGAATTTGCATATGCATATAAGTGAAACTAAAAAAGAAAATGAAGATTGTTTGCGGGATAATAAAAAAAGTCCGGTTAAGTATTTGGATGAATTTGGAATTTTGGATAATAAAACAATTGCCGCGCATAGCATTTGGCTTGACAACGCGGATATTGAAATATATAAAAACAGGCAAATAAAAATAAGCCATTGCCCGATTAGCAATATGAAATTAGCATCCGGCGTTATGAATTTTGAAAAAATGAATGAATCAAATTTGACAATCAGCCTGGGAACGGATGGCGCGGCAAGCAATAATACTTTGGATTTATTTTCTGAAATGCGCGTTTGCGCTTTATTGCATAAAGTGAATAATTTAAATTCGGAAATAGCATCCTCGGGTGAAGTTGTAAAAATGGCGACAATTAACGGAGCCAAGACCTTGGACATGGATAATAAAATAGGCTCTCTTGAAATCGGCAAGAAAGCTGATATAATAACAATTAATCTGGATAAACCGCATTTATCCCCGATATATAACCCCTATTCGCATTTGGTTTACGCGGTTAATTCAGCTGATGTTGAGAATGCAATTATTAACGGCAAGATCATTATGCATGATAGAAATGTTTTGGGAGTTGATGAAGATAAGATTTTAAGAGAGGCATGTAAATTCCAGTAGAAACAGGACACTGCCCTGTTTCTGTATTCTATATAAAATTATGGATATAAAAAATATTAAAAAAGTACATATTATCGGCATTGAGGGCGCTGGCACTTCTGCTTTGGCAAGAATGTTAAAAAACGTAGGCATAGAAGTAAGCGGCTCTGACGAGGGAGATCATTTTTATTATGATATGTTAAAAAATGCCGGCATAAAAGTTTTTCATAAATTTGACGAGCATAATATTCCAAGTGATGTTGATTTGGTAGTCTATTCCTTGGCCTTTAAAAAAGAAATAAATCCGGAAACGGCTTTTGCGTATAAAAATATAAAAAATGTTTTAAGTTATGGTGAAGCGCTTGCCTTATTGTTTAATCAAGAATATGGAATTTCCGTTTGCGGCAGCCATGGAAAAACAACTGTTTCCGCGTGGCTGGCTTATGTTTTAAGAGAGTCGGGACGAGATCCAAAATTAATAGTCGGCGCGAAAGTTCCGCAATTTAACGGTAATAGCCTGCTGGGTAATTCTGATTATTTTGTTTTGGAATCAGACGAGTATGGCAATAAATTGCAATATTTAAAACCGCGCGCGGTTCTTTTAAATAATATTGATTATGACCATCCGGATTTTTTTCCCACCAAAGAAGACTATAATCAAGTTTTTATTGAATTTATTAAAAAGATTCCAAAAAAAGGCTGGCTGGTTGCTAATTTTGATGATCCAATAATTAAAAAAATCGCAGCGGTAAATACGCGCGCGAAAGTTATCAGTTATGCCATAAACGAATCAGCGGATTTTACGGCTTATGACATTAAACAATTAAATGACAAACAATATTTTAAAGTAAAAATCGGATCAAGTGTTTTTGAGGAAGATGATTTATTAGTTGATACGGAACTTGGGAATTTTTCAATTCAATTAATTGGAGAACATAATGTTTATAACGCTTTGGCGGTAATTATATCGGCGATAGAATTAGGAGTTGACTTGGTGGATATTAGAACTTATTTGGAAGAATTCAAAGGAACAGCTAGGCGCATGGAAATGATGGGAAAATTTAACGGCGCTGTTATTCTTGATGATTACGCGCATCATCCGACAGAGATTAAAATCACTTTAGCGGGCGCGCGGCAAAAATACGGAGATAAAAAAATCCGCGTTGTTTTTCATCCGCATACCTTTACTCGGACAAAAGCCTTGCTTGATGATTTTGCAAAGAGTTTTGATGATGCTGATGAAGTCGTTATTTTAGATATTTACGGCAGCGCTCGCGAGGAGCAAGGCGGGGTGCATAGTCGGGATTTAGTTGAAAAAATTACGCAACACACAACAGGTAACACACAGCAAATTATTAAATATATTCCTACTTTAGATAAATGCGAAAAATATTTACGCGATACGATTCAACGTGATGAAGTTATTATTTTAATGGGCGCGGGGGACGTGTTTCGGATTGGGGAGGGGTTGGTTAAATAGAATGCAAGAAGTGTAACATTTCCTTGATTTTTACGTATTATTAAGTATGGATTAAATTTATAAAGGGATTTTTTTTGTCCCTTTTTTTGTATGAAAAATAGTAAAAAGAACAAAAAAACAGATAATTTTTGGTTAAAATTGTGGGATTTAATAAAAATTCAAAAGGCTCAAATTAAAGTTTTGGTTGTCTTGTTATTTGTTGTGCAAATAACAAGACTGGCTGATCCATTTATATTAAAATTTATTATTGATAAAATTACTAATTTTAATGCCGAAAATATTAAAGAAATAATCGCGTTGATATTTTTAATGGTACTTGTAAGTCAAATTGATTCTTGGCTAATGTTTTGCGCTGATAATAAAATTATAAAAGTTTTAGTTGCTGTCAGTAAAGATTTGTCAGTAAAAGCGCAGGAAAAAATGCTGGAATTATCTTTGAGTTATCATGAAAAAGAAAATACAGGTAATAAAATAATTAAAATTCAGCGCGGAATTGACAAAATAGATGATTTGCTTGGAAATATTTTTTGGGGATTTTTATCAACCGTATTTCAAGTGCTTATAACGGCTTTTGCGTTGTTGCTTGTGGATTGGCGTTTTGGCGTAACTTTTTTAATTTTTGTTCCTTTGCTTGCTTATTTGACGCTTAGAGCAAATAAAAAAGTTGAGCCTTTTCGAAAAATCAGGTATGACGGTTATGAAAAAACTTCCGGAAAAATGACTCAATCAATTATTAATATAAATACCGTAAAATCTTTTGCGCAAGAGAAAAGAGAGAAAAATGAATACTTAAAGATTTATGAAAAAATCGCGGTTAGCACAAGAAAAGAATTTAAAAAAATTTTTGCGTATAATTGGCTGCGATCTTTTTTTATGGATATTTGTTTGGTTTTGATTTTGTTATTAGGGGTCTATTTTATGTGGCTTAGCAGTATAACTATCGGAAGCTTGGTTTTTGTAATAACAATATCAACAAAGGCGTTAATATCTTTTTTTAATATAGCAAGAACTTATGATCGGGTAATGGAAAGTAGTGAAGCTATTGAAAGGCTGTATGAATTGTTTAGAGAAGAATCTGATATTATAAATAAAAAGAATGGCGTTAAGCCAAAAGATATTGTAGGTAAAATTGAATTTGATAATGTTGATTTTATTTATAGGGAAGGCAGTATAAAAGCGCTTAACAAAGTAAAATTAAAAATTAATTCAGGCTGTATCACGGCGCTAGTGGGACCTTCTGGCGGTGGCAAAACGACATTGGCGCGCATGATTTATCGCCATTATGATCCGCAGAAAGGCAGTGTTAAATTGGATGGTATTGATTTGCGTGATTATGATTTGCATTCTTTTCGTAAAAATATCGCCATTGTTCCGCAAGAAGTTGAAATATTTGATATGTCTGTCAGTGATAATATCGCATATGCAAAACCGAATGCAAGTTTAAATGAGATTAAGGCAGCCGCGCGTATTGCCAACGCCGAAGAATTTATTGAAAAATTATCTAAAAAATACAATACAGATGTTGGCGAGCGCGGAGTTAAACTTTCCGGCGGACAGCGTCAGCGCGTCGGTATTGCCAGAGCTATTTTGGCAAATCCTAGAATTTTGATTTTTGATGAAGCAACCAGTAGTCTTGATAGCTATTCAGAGCGTTTAATTCAAGGGGCAATGGATAAAATCAGCAAAGGCAGAACTACGATTATTATCGCTCATCGTTTAAGCACAATTAAGAAAGCTGATAAGATTATTGTTTTAGAGCATGGAAAAATCGCGGAGCAGGGAAGTCATATAGAATTATCCCGCGCCAAAGGCGGCTTGTATGCGAAATTGCTTAAATTGCAGGAGATGGGGGATGTGAAATAGGTTAATAAAAAAATAAGCGCAGTATATTCGTTTAAATTTTTAGCTAATAGATTTAAGCGTAAAACTATCAAGAAGAAATGAATTTTTTGAACAATTAGTATAAATTATGTTATAATGTTTCTATATAATAGTAATATATGAAACAGAAAATTAATAAAAAATATACGTATATAAGCTTATTTAGCAGTGCCGGTGTTGGCTGTTTTGGTTTTAAAGAAAATGATTTTGAATGTATTGCCACAAATGAGATAATTGACAAAAGACTTGACATACAAAAAGCAAATAATACTTGTAAATATGATAGTGGTTATATTTATGGCGATATAACCGATTTTCAAAAACAAGAACAACTTTTTAATGAGGTTGAAAAATGGAAAAAAGATGAAAAAATAAAAGATGTTGATGTTATTGTTGCCACCCCACCTTGTCAAGGTATGTCAACCGCCAATTACAAAAAAAATAACGAACAAACAAGAAATTCGCTTGTTATTGAGGCAATAAAAATTATTAAAAATATTGAACCAAGAATTTTTATATTTGAAAATGTTAGAGCATTTCTAAATACTATATGCACCGATATTGATGGTTGCGACAAAACAATTCTTAAAAGTATATATAACAATTTATCTAAAAAGTATAATATATATCAAAAAGTAATTAATTTTAAAGACTATGGGGTTCCTTCCAGTAGACCCAGAACGATAGTAATTGGAACGTCTAAAAAGTTATTAAACGTATCACCATTAAATTTATTCCCCATTAAACAACGAGAAATTACATTGCGCAAGGCGATTGGTTATCTAAAAACATTAAAATATGGCGAACAAGATAATGATGATATATATCACTTTGCTCGTGAATATCCAAAGTATATGGAAGAATGGATTTCCAACGTAAGAGAAGGTCAAAGCGCTTTTAACAATAAAATTAAACCCTATAAACTTATAAACGGTGAAAAAATACCTTTAAAATCTGCCCATCTTGGTAATAAATTCAGACGATTATTTTGGGATAAATCAGGGGCGTGTATAGCAACAAGAAATGATCAGCTTGCAAGTCAAGACACAATACACCCCGCTGACAACAGAGTGCTTAGCATTAGAGAGTTAATGGTTTTAATGTCTATCCCAGATAATTTTAAATGGACTAATGATAATATAAATGAAATTTTTGATAAAAAAATTTTTTTGAAAAAGAATGAACTTAATATAAGGCGTTGTATTGGTGAGGCTGTACCAACAAAAATATTTTTTTCCATCGCAAAAAATATAAATGAGTTGCTTAATTTTGAAGATTTTTTTGATAATTATAAAAAAAATAACTTAAAACAATATTTTCAAAACAAAACTTTAAATAGTAATTATTATATCCATTCATTTTTAAAAGAAGAATTGCTAACTGACAGAAAGTTAACTGGTTCATTTTATACTCCTCAAGCAGTTGTTTTTCACGCTATTAAAAATTTTAAACCCGAAAATAATCAATTGATTAGAATTCTTGAACCAGCCGTGGGACTAGGGGCTTTTATCCCTCAGCTACTAAGACTAATTGATGATGTCCATAAAGTAGTAATTGATGTAATAGATATTAATAAAGAAACTCTAAGCACGCTTAAGCATTGTATGAGCTTAATCCAAACTAGAGATAATATTGAGATTAATTATATACATAAAGATTTTTTAAAATTAGACATAAAACCTAACAGTTACGATTTGGTTGTGGCAAATCCACCCTATGGGAAGCCTAATACCCAGGCAATAAAAGAGTATAGGAGAATATTCGATAGCAATAAGCCCAGTAATTTGTTTGATTTTTTTATGAGGAAGCTTTTTAAAAGCTCTAAGGAGTTAATACTTATTATTCCCAAAACATTTCTTATGGCTGCTGGGTATGAAGAAATTAGAAAGCTGTATGAAAAGTTTTCAATTGTATTTATTGGTGATTTTGGCGTAAAATTTTTTAAACGAGTATTTGTTGAAATAATATCTATACATTTTAAAAAGGATTATAAAAAAGATATAGTTATTGAATCCTTGCTAAAAAATAAAAAAATATTTCAAAAACAAAAATATATTTTTCACGATAAAGTGTGGCTATTATATAGAAATAGATGGTTTGATCAATATATAAAAAAATTATTACTTGATTGTTTTACATTTTTCAGAGATCGTCAAATAACAAATAAATATTTAAAAAACAAAGGCAAAATTAGAGTTTTAAAATCAAAAAACATAACAGATTCAGGAAATATAGTCAACATATCCGGCTATGACTCTTTTATTGATGATATTAATGATTTTAACGTAAAAAAGCATGTTAATTCTAAGTGTGTGATAATGCCAAATTTTACTTATAATACTAGGGCATCAAAATTGCCAAATAATTGCGTACCAAATGGTTCTATAGCCATACTTATGCCCAGAGACAGTAAGCTAAAAAATAAAATTGATTTACAATTTTATTCAACAGATGCGTTTAGACGATATTATGCAATAGTAAAAAATCATTCTCGTTTCACACTTAATATTGATGCAAGCTCAATTTATTATATTGGAATAAAAAATAATTAAAATACATGATTAAATCAATAATCAACAATTTAAGCAATGTTTCTCTGAGCAAAAAAAGAGGAAGATTTTTGTCTGATAAGTCCTATGGCTATGATACTGTTTTTTTTATAGCTAAATTAATATTACGAAATTGTGACGGAAATAAATTTAACAAACAAAAACTGCGACCAAAAGCTATTAGCTTTATAGAAGATATTTTTAACTTAAGTCCTGGTACTGCAGGGGCTGTTAATTATTTTGTAGAAACATTAAATTTACTAGATTTTGGAAATATATTAGAAAAAGAAGGTCGCAATACATATAAAATTGTTCGCAAAGACATACTTGAATATATTTGCGAAAATCCAGAAAATGCTTATATATTTATTTATCTTTTAACATTTTATACATACAAGAATGACGGTTTGTTGGGTTTACTTAATAAATATTGCCAGACAAAAGATATTTCAGAAAAAGAAAAA
The DNA here is from genome assembly GCA_023142915.1 of Candidatus Parcubacteria bacterium. Lineage (GTDB taxonomy): Bacteria > Patescibacteriota > Patescibacteriia > Patescibacteriales > UBA12075 > JAGLYP01. The sequence continues at coordinate 8,844 of JAGLIO010000017.1, forward strand.
ATAATATATAATATTTTTAATATTTTTCAAAAAAAATCTATTAGTATAGGAGCGACTGGTAGTAATTGGTCTAAGCAATTAGTAAAATATTCTTTAATAATTTTTGGCTATGTAAACAATCAGTATTATCTTACAAGAACATTAAAAATTAAACCTCAAAAAATAACAATAGAAGATGTTTCATTAAACGTAAAAGGAACAAGAACACCAGATCATCTGCCAAAGAAAAATGATTATATTCAATCATTCTCAATTGATTATGTTTTAGGACAACTAGAGCCATATTTATTTGTAAAAAGTAAAATTGACCCAGCTAAAACGGTTATCACAAAAAGCCTAGCAAGCGATTTGGCTGATTTAAAACTTGATATATTTAATTTTAACGCTGTAGATGGTGTCGGTGATATTTATGATCAAAAACAGTTCAATGAATTTGAAAATAATATTAGACGAAGAAATCCATCTATTCAGAGTGCATTTCGTAAAAATTTATTAAAACATAACAACAAATTTTGTAGTATATGCAAATTTACGTTTGAAAAATTTTTAATTGCCGGTCACATAAAACCGTATACTATGTGCGACAACACCTATGACGCAATTAATCATTTTAATGGTTTATTGCTATGCCCTAATCACGATAAACTTTTTGAAGGCGCAAAATATATGACGATTGATAGTAGTTCTGGAAAAATTATTCTTAATGATACAGCCAAATGTTCAAAAGATTTTATAACGCTTGATGGACAACACATAGATAAAAGAATGGTGCATTGTGAAAGAAAACATTATTTAAGATGGCACAATGAACAGTTCTACAAACAAAATACATAATTTTGTATATTACAAAATTTTTACATAAAACAAAAATACCCGATATTTGCTAATCTATGAAAATATGAAAACATACCACATAATCACAATCGGCTGCCAGATGAATAAGAGTGATTCGGAGCGGATTGCAGCTTGTTTAGATAATATTGGATATAAAAAGACTGAAAAGCGGGAGCAGGCTGATTTAGTGGTGTTGACGACTTGCGGCATACGGCAATCTGCTGAAGATCGGGTTTATGGTTTGGCTCATAAAATTAAAAAGGAAAATAAAAACGCGAAAGTGATATTGACCGGATGTTTGTCTGAGCGGGAAGATGTTATCAAAAGATTAAAAGATAAGGTTGATATTTGGCTGCCTATAAATCAAATTATAAATTTAAAACAAATATTAACGGATTTTGATTTTAGAAATACAAAGATTAATCCTTGCGATTATTTGAAGATAAAACCGAAATATACTTCCGTTTTCAGCGCGTTTGTGCCGATTGGAAACGGTTGTGATAATTTTTGTTCTTACTGCGTTGTGCCTTACGCGCGCGGTCATGAAGTTTATCGGGATGCGGAAGAAATTTTAAACGAGGTAAAAGATTTGGTTGGGCAAGGATATAAAGAAATAATTTTGATTGCGCAGAACGTTAATAGTTATAAATCAAAAATTAGGAATCAAGAATCAGGAATTAAGAATCAAGAGGCGCGGGAATCTAATTATATTGATTTTTCGCATTTGTTAAGATTAGTGAACAGTATTTCCGGAGATTTTTGGGTGCGGTTTGTGACCAGTCATCCGAAAGATATTAGTGACGATTTGATTTTGGCGATCGCGAAATGCGAAAAGGTTTGCAAGCATATTCATCTGCCGGCGCAGGCAGGTGATAATGATATTTTAGCGAGCATGAATCGGAAATATAAAATTGAGCATTATTTGGAGTTAATAAAAAAAATTAAAAAAAATATAAAAAGCGAATTGCCGGTAGCGATTACTACGGATATTATTGTCGGTTTCCCGGGTGAAACAAAAGAACAGTTTGGCAATACTGTAAAATTATTTGAAAAAGTAAAATATGACATGGCCTATATCGCGCGCTACAGTCCGCGTTATGGAACAGCCGCTGAAAAAATGAAAGACGATGTTACGGCGCATGAAAAAAGAAAGAGGGAAGAAAAGTTAATGAAAATATTAAAAAAAATAGCGCTGGAAAATAATCAAAAATACTTGGGCAAAGTAGTTAAAGTTTTGATTGAAGGTCAAAACAAAAAAGGATTTTTATTTGGAAAAACCGAAACAAACAAAATCGTTAAATTTTCGGGTGATAAAGATTTTGTTGGAAAATTTGTGGATGTTAAAATAGAAAAAGTTGAAGAGTTTGGTTTAAGTGGAGTTTTTAAAAAAAATTACTAATATTCAAATGCATGAAAAAAAAGAAAAAAGTTGTCGTGATTGTCGGTACTACCGCCAGCGGTAAAACAGCTTTAGCCGTTGATTTAGCCTGTAAATTCGGCGGAGAAGTTATTTCAGCTGACTCTCGGCAGGTTTATAAATATATGGATATTGGCACAGGCAAGGATTTGGATGAATATTACGTAGAGACGCGCCGCGGCGCGTCTGCGCCAAGAGTCAAAATTCCATATCATCTAATAGATGTCGCACATCCGAATACTCATTATGATTTGGCAAAATGGCTGAGAAAAGCAAAAATTTCCATAAACAATATTTTAGATAAAGGGCATTTGCCGATTGTTGCCGGCGGCACAGGCCTTTACGCGCAGGCTTTGGTGGATAATTTTAATTTAAGCAAATATGGGGAAGATAAAGAATTACGGGAAAAATTAGAGAAAAAAGAAATATTAGAATTATTTGAAATATTATTAAAATTAGATGAAAAATTTGCAAAAAAACTTAATAATAGCGAGAAAAATAACAAAAGAAGACTGATTCGGTATATAGAAATATGCAAACAGGGAGAGAAAATCAAAAATATCCACCCAAGGCGGATAAACAAAAATAATGAATATGAATTTTTACTTATTGGCGTTACGCATCCAATAGAAATTCTTAGAAAAAGGATATATAAAAGATTGATTCATCGTTTGGAGAAAGAGGATATGATTGGGGAGATTATTAGGTTGCATAAAGACAAAAAAATAAGCTGGAAACGGCTTGACTCTTTTGGACTGGAATATAAATTTATTGCCCAATATTTGCGAAAAAAACTGAGTTACGAGGAAATGGTTGAAAAATTAAATATTGCGATCGGACAGTTTGCTAAAAAGCAGATTACATGGCTGCGGCGCTGGGAAAAACAAGGCGTTAAAATTTATTGGGCTAAAAATAAACGGGAAGCTGGAAAAATATGCGCAAAATTTTTTGTATCTGTTAAGGCTATTTAGAAAAGCTATGTCTGTCGCAAAATATTTTCTGGAAAATTTATTTCTGTTTCTGTTCGCATTATACCTTAATGTTCCGTTACGCCATTTGCGCGACAATCTTTTTAAATGGCTGATCGAGTAGGCGGTAAAAAAATTCAAAATTTTAAAAACAGTCTACTTGTCCGTCTTAGACAAACTGCGAAATTTAATATTCCAAAAAATTTCATTAACATATTCGTACTTATTTTTTTTAGATATTATTTCAATTTTTAGACCTGACTCTTTATTGGTCTTTAAAAATTTTTCAATTTGGTTTATACTGCTTAATAGCGGTAAACGTTTCATATTGATTTTCATACAATATCTATTATGAACGTTTTTCCGCTTTTATACAAGATGGGCCCAAAATGGGCTTATTTTGCGTATGACCGAATCATTTTGTGTTAGATTCGGTTTGGACTTATCGTATCATCTTGCATTGGACAAGACTTGTTTTTTGATTTTTAAGAATAATGCTATAATTAAGCCATGTTAAAATAAAGAATTTATTATTATGATTTCAATTATTATTCCGCTCTATAATCAGGCGAAAAAACTTGATAAATGTTTGGAAAGTATTTTAAAACAAACTTATTCCAATTACGAAATTATTGTAGTTAATGATCGCTCTTCTGATTGTTTGTCAAAGATAGTTGAAAAATATAAAAAAGAGTTTGGCATTAAAATTGAATTTATTAACAATTCAATTAACCACGGAGCGCCGTATTCACGCAATAAGGGTTTTTTGAAATCAAAAGGAGAATATGTAATTTTTTGCGATGCCGATTTAGAATTATATCCGGATGCTTTGAAAACGATGCAAAATGAATTAGATAATCACAAGGAAGCGGCTTATGCTTATCCCGGGCATATTTTCGGGCATAAAAAATTTGCAAGTTTTGAATTTAATAAAGAGAGGTTGAAGCGGATGCCATATATTCATTCCACTGCCTTAATAAGGCGTGAATGTTTGCTCGCTTTGCCATGGGATGAAAGCTTAAAAAGATTGCAAGACTGGGATTTATGGCTGTCGCTTTTGAAAAAAGGACATAAAGGCTATTGGATAAATAAAATATTATTCAAAGTCCAGCCCGGAGGAACAATGAGCAATTGGCTGCCGTCTTTCGCGTATAAATTTTTGCCGTTTTTGCCTAAAGTGAGGAAGTATAAAGAGGCGGTGCGGATTATTAGAAAGAAGCATAAATTGTCTTGAGCTATTATTTTTTTGCTTATTATGATGGGCTATGATTATTAAAAGAATAATCATAGCCCATCATTTAATCATTTTAATCATAGTTCAAGACAATGGATAAAAAAACGGGTGCTGACTTAGTCAGCGCCATGAATTTGAAGTTTTAATATATATCTATCAGAATCTTTACCCCAATAATTTTTGATAATATGTTCCAAAATATATCCTTGCCTTAAATAAAATTTGTAAGATTCTTTGTCTGTTTGCAGAAATAACATTCTCGCCTTTATTTTTTTTAGTTCATTTTTAATATGATTTAATAAAATTTTGCCATAGCCGCTACCTATTTCATTGGCATCAACAGCCAATGCCCGTATATCGTATATGCCTCCCTGAAAACAACATATATCTTTCAAATATGCGATATGCCCAATAATTTGTCCATCTTTTTTCATGACATACGATTTTACGTCATATTTGTCTTTTGACTGAACTGCATATTTCAATAGCCATTTGATTCCACCTCTTTTTGTTGAATTAACATAAAATTCAGGGTAGAAATCAGGAAAAGCAAGCATTATTTCGCAAATTTTATTAATGTCTTCTTTTTTTATTTCTCTTATTAAGAACATAAATCCCCCTTAAAATTTAAGATTATTAAAATTTGATATATTTATAGCATAGCATACGATATATTTCAAGGCAATTTTTATGAGAAAAATACTAATAATTTTTGCGATTACTTTATTAACCATTTGCTTTATTATTTTTTTGTTTTATACTAAAGAAAAACAAGAACAACATCAATCAATCGCGCCGGCGGTTGAAATTAATGATATAATAATTCCGGTTGAATTGGCGGATACTCCTGAAAAACATATTCAGGGTTTAAGCGATAAAAAAGAATTAATCGGCGGGATGCTGTTTTTATTTGATAATAAAAAAGTAAGAAATTTTTGGATGAAAAATATGAATTTTCCGATTGATATAATTTGGATAGATAATGGTAAAATTGTAAATATTTCAGAAAATTTACAGCCGGAAGGAGAAAGACCCGAAAAAACATATAGTTCAATTTATCCTGTTAATTATGTTCTGGAAGTAAATGCTGGTTTTTGTGAAGAGAATAATATTTTAATAGGCGATAAAATTAAAATTATCAACTAAAATGCAAATATTTGGAAAAACATTTTATATAACTTTAGCAGCGATTTTTTTAGTGGAAGCAATGTCATTATTCGGGCATTTTTATCCATGGGTGGAATTGTACGCCTTCGCAATGCTTACCGTATTGTTTTTTGTTTTTTGCATTATAAAAATTGAATACGGATTATTAATATTGCTAACGGAATTATTTATCGGATCTTTTGGCAGGCTTTTTGTTTTTGAATTTGCGGACAAAGGCATATCAATTAGAATGGTTTTTTGGCTGATATTTTTAGCGGTTTGGGCAGGCAGGCAGATTTGGTTTTTTATTAAAAAAGATGAAAGGCTTTTGAGCATAAAAGATTTTAAAAATAATAAAATATTTTATTTATACTCGCTATTGTTTATTTTTATTGCATGGGGGCTTGTTAACGCTTATTTGAATAATACAAGTTTAACGAATATATTTCTTGATTTTAACGCTTGGGCTTTTTTTATATTGTTATTGCCTATTTATGAAATATTTAAGCATTCTGAAAAATTTATTGATAATCTATTTCAGGTATTTATGGCATCAATCATTTGGCTGTCAATAAAAACTTATGTTTTGCTGTTTATTTTTTCGCATAATATTTTCAGCCTTATGCCTGATATTTATACTTGGATTCGTGATACTAGAATAGGAGAATTAACGCAAATGCAGGAAGGCTTTACGCGCATATTTTTTCAATCCCATATTTTTGTTTTAGCCGGAGTGTTTGTAGCGTCTATTTTCTTGCTTAAATATTTTCAAGAATTTTTTGAAAATAATAATAAAATAAAAAAATATCGTAGAGAC
>JAGLIO010000018.1 GCA_023142915.1 Candidatus Parcubacteria bacterium
TCCTGAAATTAAAAAGGCAAAAAAATTTGGCGTTGAGATTTCCAGCCCGATAAAACTGTTTTTTGAATTATGCCCGACGAAAAATATTATCGGCGTAACAGGAACAAAAGGTAAAGGCACAACCTCGTCTTTGATTTATGAAATTGTAGGAGCAGGGCACTGCCCTGTTCCCGTGCGTGATAACCCCAATATTTATATCGGCGGAAATATCGGAATTCCTGTATTTAGTTTTTTGGAAAAAATTAAAAAAAATGATTGGGTGGTTTTGGAATTGTCCAGTTTTCAATTGGAAGATTTAGACAAAAGCCCGAAAATTGCGGTAATTACAAATTTTTCCCGCGAGCATTTAAAGCCTGCTGATCCGAATAACCCGAATCACCATAAAACTCTTGACGATTATTTCGCGGCAAAATTTAACATTATCCGTTTTCAAACAAAAAATAATTTCGCGGTTATTAATAGGGATTTAAAGTTGAAAGTTGCTTGTACTCGCTTGACGGGTGAGAATAGTTTTAAGGGTATTTTTGGCGCAAATGGTAAAAAAATTTATTTTGATAAATCAAATCTAAAATCACAGTTACTTGGCGAGCATAACAAAAAAAATATTGCCGCGGCAATTGCGGTGGCTAAAATTTTAAAAATTAACAAAAAATTTATCACGCGAGCAATTACAAATTTTAAAGGCCTTGGATATCGCCTGGAGTTTGTAGCGGAAAAAGATTCAATCAACTTTTATAATGATAGTTTTGCCACTATTCCCGAATCCGCGGTTACAGCCTTAAAATCTTTTAATCATCCGGTAATTTTAATTGCGGGCGGAGCTGACAAGGGCAATGATTTTAAAAAAATAGCAAAAGAGATAAAGAAAAAAGTTAAATTTTTAATTTTGTTTACAGGCGAGGGTTCTGTTAGATTAAAAAATCGCTTGCGCAAAATATCATTTTCCGATAATAAAATTTGTATGGCAAATAATATGAGCGAGGCGATAAAGACGGCTTTGGCAAAAGCCGATTCAGGCGATGTGGTTTTACTCTCTCCCGGCTGTGCGAGCTTTGGAGTGTTTAAAAACTACAAAGAACGCGGACGATTATTTAAAGAAGAGGTTAAAAAATTATGATCGGAGTTTTTGATTCCGGGCTTGGCGGACTGACTGTTTTAAAAAGTTTTTTGCGTGTTTTGCCCGATTACAATTATATATATCTTGGCGATAGCGCCCGCGCGCCTTATGGCGGACGTTCGCAAGACACAATATATCGCTATACAAAAGAGGCGGTTGATTTTTTGTTCGCGCAAGGGTGCGAGTTAATTATCATTGGCTGCAACTCCGCGTCCGCGCAGGCTTTGAAAAAAATCCAACAAGAGTATTTGCCTAAAAAATACCCAGGCAAAAATGTGCTTGGGGTAATTAGACCTTTGATTGAAGAAATTACTAAAGACGAGAATATTAAACGCGTCGGCGTAATTGGCACGCGAGCGACAATTGAATCAGACGCGTATAAAATTGAACTAAAAAAATTAAATCCCGACTTAGAGATTTTTCAAACAAGCGCGCCTTTGCTTGTGCCTTTAATTGAAGAGAGCTGGAGCAAACAGCCTGAAACAAAAAAAATTCTTAAAAAATATTTGCGGCCGCTGAAAACTAAACAAGTACAAGTTTTAATTCCAGCCTGCACGCATTATCCGATTCTTTTCAAGGAAATCAAAAAAATTATGACAAAACGCTGTCTGGTTTTGAATAGCGGTGAAATTATCGCGCAAAGTCTAAAAGATTATTTGGCGCGGCATCTGGAATATAAAATTAGCCCTGTTAAAAACGTAAACGTAAATTTTTTTACAACAGATGACACTGAACGATTTCGCGCAATGGCAAAAAAGTTTTTGGATGTTGATGTTGAAAAGATTGAAAAAGTTTGTTTGTAGTTTTATTATTTTTACTAAATATTAACATAAATCCATTTAAAATCAAGGCGTGTCGGGGAATGGCAAAAATTATGTTCCGCTCTCTATTTTTTCCAAATTCTCATTTGTAATCCCAAGCGATAGAAAACGCATAATTTCATAAGCTGATTCTCCGTCCTTCATATAATGGCGACGTTTGTCAGCAGGGTTTAGATACCATGCTTCGCCTCGCGATTCAACTTGCAAAAGAATTTTGCCTTTTAATTTTTCAGTTAAAGCGATGTTGATTTCTGTTTTTCCCGCGCCCAAAGGATTAAAAGAATTTAAAACTTCTTCTCCGTCATTGTATCCGTCGCCGTCGCTATCCCAATTACGCATATCGGTTCCTATGGCCTCTTCCATTTTATCCGGAACCATGTCGCCGTCATAATCCCACTCATCAAAACGTTCGTCCAGTCCGATTGGAATTTTATTCAAATCTTCATTGGTAATTCCAAGCCCGAATTTTCTTAACATTTCATAGGCTGTGTTGCCGTCTTTCATGTAATACCGCTTTCTAGAGGCAGTATCAACATACCAAGCCTCGCCGTGCGACTCAACCTGCAAAAGTATGCGACCGCTTAATTTGTCTCCTAGAGAATACGACACGTCAGGAACATCCAGCTGAAATTTTTTATCCGCGTTAATAACTTGATTGCCAGCAAATTGAATAATCGTTGTCTGGCTTTTATTATTTTCAGTATATAGCGCCTGCCCGTATTCTATTTTATCGTCTATAACCGTAAAAAGATAAGGATTAGGCGCCAATGAAATATTGACAGCGCCCACTTTATTGCTTGCGGTTTTTATTTTTTCCCCTTTAACAAAATAGCCGTCGGCGCTTGCGATTAATTCGTAAATATTTATTGTTTTGCCGATAAGAACTTCGCCTGAATTGTTTTTTACAATAATTCGCGTGTTATTTTTAATTAAATCAAAGGTGCTGCGCATCCTGTTTTTAATATTAATATTCCAAAAGGAATTATTTCTGCCTAAATAATCTTTAACCGCTGCCGCGTAATATCCGCTCTTGTATTCAAAGCGCGCGCTTCCATGTATATCGGTTTCAACTGATCTTAATTTCGCCCCCAGTTCGTATCCGCCGTTTGCGTTTCTTTTTTGTTCATAAAGGTAAATTATTTCATCTTGAATAGCCGTGCCATCCGGGTTTTTGCAGTTAAAAATAATATCGCTGTAAACATACTCCAGGTTAAAATTTTCGTCTTTGCTTATATTCAAATCATATTCAATAAAAACGGCTCCTTCCTCGCCTTTGCTTTCAATTATATATGTGCCGCGCTTGTTTTTGTCATAAGCATGGTCCGTGGAAACGTAAACAGTAACCCTGCCTTCTTCGCTTGTGTTAAGCCTGGAAGAAACCAAATCCTGCTTTTCTTTGATTGGCATATTGTCCGCGTCATATTTCTGGGTGTAAAGCGAAAAACCATGGTTTTTAACCAGCTCGCCATAACCGTTTCGCAAGATAATATTAAAACTTGGCAGCTGTTTAGTAATTTTAATATCCTGCCCGCAGCTGAATTGAATTTCATTGAAATACCAAAAATCGCCGACAGAGGAATTTTTATCATAAATTTGCAAAGCGTAATTTTTTCTTGGATCAGGATAAACAGTAACAACTCCTTCGCCGCTTTCGTTAATAATACCTCCGCTTAGCTTTTCATCAATCGTTGGCAGTCCGTCAGCGTCAACGATTTGTTCATATAAATTATAGTTTAATCCCGATATTAAATTGTAATCAAGATCTTTGGTGTAAAGCGAAAAAATTGAAGCAGCGGCGCAAGCCCCGTCTTCAGACTCCCAAGAGTCTTTTGTGTTTAGCGCGTAAGCGCTTCTTTCCTGGTTATTGATTTCCAAATTCCAAAAATATGTATATTGGCCGTTTTTCCCTGTCAGGCGCGCGGCATAAATTCCGGCAGGATATTCAAGCGCTGCCATGCCGAAATCATCAGTATAAATATCTTTTATTTTTTCGCCAAGAGTATCATTATGGTCTTCATCTTCAATCTGCTTGAATATTTCAATTTTTTCATTAGCAGGAAAAGAAATATCGTTTTTATCGCGCAATTCAAGTTTTAATTCGCTAAAAATATAATTAATTTCCAATTCATTGCCCGCGCTTACCTGAATATCATAAATTGTATAAACGCCTTGGTTCGCGTTGGTTTTTTCAAAAATGTAATAACCTTCATTGGTATTGATTGATTCTGAGCCGCTGGGAATATAAACCGCAACCTCTCCTTTTTCTCCTGTATTTAAAGCCGCAAGCAAGCTTCCTTTCTCTTTTATTGGCTCGTTGTCAGCGTCATATTTTTGCAAATACAAATTAAAGCTTTCATTTTTCATTAAATTTTCATCAGCATCCCTGAGAGTAAATTTTATTGAGCTTAAAACATTGCTTATTTCCGAATTTTCGCCGCAATCAATTGTATTATTATAAAACAAAAACGCTGACTCTTCTTTTCCAATGTGGTTCATTTTATAAACATAGTAATCGCTGCTTGGCTCTCTTATTGTAGCATTAAAAAATCCGGTAATTGAGCTTGTTCTTCCCGAACTGATTTTAACGCCCGGTTTTGGATTGTTATCCGCGTCGTATATTTGTTTATAAATTTCAATGTTCATATTGGAAATAAAATCGCCGTCTGCATTTCGCGCGACAAAATTAATAACCGCGTCTTCGCATTCTTCTTCTTGCGCGATAATTTTTACTGGAACAGCTAAAAAATTGATTAAAAAAATCAGAATTAAAATTAAAAATTTTCTAAGCATAAATTTTTGATAAGCTATTTAACTTTTAACAATTGGAAATAATAAAGATATTTGCGTGCCAACTCCTTCTATTGAATCAATCGTAATTTCCCCACCCATAAGTTCAACGAATTTTTTGGTAATCCAAAGCCCGAGGCCTGTGCCGGTAACGTGTTTGGTTTTGTCATTTTGAATGCGGTAAAATTTTTCAAACAATCTTTCTCTTTCCTTGCTTGACATGCCTATTCCCGTATCTTTTATTATTATTTCCAGGGTTGAGGCATTATTTTTTTCTTTGGTAATAATTTCTATCCCTCCTTTTTCCGTATATTTGATTGCATTGCCTATTAAATTAATTAAAATCTGTTTTAAGCGGTCAACATCAACATTTATCATGGGTAAAATTCGTGTCCTGCTTTTAAAGTCAAGGTGCAATTTTTTCTTTTCCGCCTGAACGCTTAGATTTTCAATAACTTCGTTGATTATATGTTTGGCATCAGCAGGTCTTAAATTCATTTTTACGCGATTTTGTTCAATGCGGCTGACATTCAACAAGTCTTCCACTAATATTGCCAAGCGCTCTGATTCTCTCTGAATCATAAGCGCGCTTTTTTTAACTTTATCATTAACTTTGCCAAGCGTGCCGTCAACAATCATAGATGTAAAGCCGCGAATTCCGGTTACCGGAGTGCGCAGTTCATGCGAAGCGATCGCGATAAATTCATCTTTCATTTTATCCACTTCTTTGATTTTTTTATAAAGCAAAGCGTAATCCCATAGGCGGACGGCGACAAGCAAAAACATAATTACGATTATAACCGTTCCGACTAAAATAAATATAGATACGTTCCTGTTATAATTTGTCAGGCTGTCAATTATTTCAGAAGATATTTTAATACTGATTAATGCTTGTTTATTTCCATCATTGCCGACCATGGGCATGGCAACCAGCCAAAAACGATCTTCAGTCGCGTCTATCTCTTGATTCTCTCCAAATTTACCAAATGAATCTGTTGCCAGTCCGTCATTTTTCGGCTGCAGCCATGCCAGTTTATAAAAATAAAAATCATTTGTTTCACCAATGCTTTCTTTATCGCTGGAAGCGATTATTTTAAAATTATCTCCATTTTCTTCCGGAATTAAAACATCAATTGCTTCAATCGCGATATTATTTTTAATTAAAGCTTCAATTTTAATTTGTATAAAATCAGACCAAGGCAAATCATTTTCAATTAAAGCGGCGATTGTCCTGCCAGTGGAAAGCGCCTGCTTTTGCAAGGTTACGTCAAGAGTTTGATTATATTTACTGATAATAAATACCGTATTAAAAGTTATCAAGAGCGGAATAAGCACAATCAAAAAAACACCATAAGCGATTTGCGCCACCATTCTGTTTTGTATAAAAAAATTTTTAGCTTTCATTGAAATATTATACCACAAAATACGCCTTATTGCTAAAAAAATTAATTAATCCGCAAGATATGACATTTCTAAATAACCTTGACAGAGGAATTTATTATTCTTTTAATGTTAGTAAAATTATATATTTTTTTCCTTATTTTTATAGTCAATGTTCGTTTGTTTGACGATTTATGTTGTTCCAAAAGTTATTATAAAAAACACGTTACTTTACAGTGTTACGCGTATATTGGTTAATATTAAATGTTGATAATTCTAAAAATTATTTTCGCGAATTTTTTATATTGTTTGATATTTTTTTGACAAAAATTTAAAACGGGTATATACTCAAAATATGCGAAACAGAATCGGGCGTCCGCGCCTAAAAAGGAAAATATGTTTTAATCCGCAGGTAAAATATTTCAAGCCGCAGGACGTGCCTATGTTTGCCTTGGATGTGGTGGAATTAAAAAAAGAAGAACTGGAAGCGATGCGTTTGAAAAATATTAAAAATTTAAATCAGCGCGAATGCGCGGAAAAAATGAAAACTTCGCCGGCAACTTTGCAAAGAATTTTATCATCCGCTTATCAAAAAATCGCCATTGCATTAACAGAGGGCAAGGCGATTAAAATTATTAATTAAATAGCCTTATTTAGGCTAATAAAAACTATGAACCAAGAAAACAAAACTATAAAAATTTGCGTGGCCGCAAACGACAAAGACGTAAACGCAGAAATAGATGCTCGCTTTGGGCGCTGCGGGTATTTTGTATTTTTTACAATACAAGATAAAAAAATAATAAATACGGAAATTGCGCGAAATAGCGGAGCAAGCCAAGGCGGCGGCGCTGGAATTAGAGCGGCTGAACAGCTTGGGGAGGCAAGAGCGGATATATTAATCGCGGAAAGAATCGGCCCCAAAGCGGAAAATATTTTGGAGCAGTTAAATATTAAAATAGTAAAAAAAGCAGGAATTGTTAAAGCGGTTGTTGAGGAATATATTAAAGAATAATTTAAATATCATTCGCATGTCCCGTATTCGTAGTGGCGGGTTTACGAAGTAAATAACTAAAAATATGCCTCAAAAAATTTTTATTCCGTTGTTAAACAATAACGGAGAAGATTCAGAAATCTCTCTTCATTTCGGGCACGCGCCTTATTTTGGTTTGTATAACGTGGGCACAAAAGAATTAACAATTAAAGAAAATAAACTGGATCATGGCAATGCGCAAAAAAGTCCAGTTGAGCAAATTATAGAAATCGCTAATCCGGACATTGTTTTCGCGCAAGATATCGGACAAAGAGCAATTATGCTTTTTCAGGAAAAAAATATAAAATTAAAAACCGGCAGTTATAAAACAGTAAAAGAGCTGATTGAAGATATTGAGAATTTAGAAGATTTAAAAAGCGGTTGCGGGCATTAAATATTAAATTTTTTTGTCGCGCGGCAATCTCTGAAATTTTATGGCAAACAAACAAACGCAAATAATAGGCATTACCGGCGGCAAAGGCGGTACTGGTAAATCTGTTGTTGCCACGGCGCTTGCCTGCGAGTTGGCTAAAAATTTTAAAGTGCTTTTGGTTGACGCAGACGTTGACTGTCCAAACGACCATTTGCTTTTAAATATCACAAGAAAAATGAAGCAAAGCGTAGCGCAAAGAATTCCAAAGTGGGATTTTGCCAAATGCAATCAATGCGGTTTGTGCGGGGTTGTTTGCAAGACAAAGGCGATAGCTGCAATTAAAAATAGGAATCCGATTTTTACAAGCGAACAATGCAACGGTTGTGGCGCTTGCGCGCTAAAGTGCCCGCAAAAGGCCATTGGCTGGACTGAAAAGCAAATCGGTAAAATTTATCAAGGAAAAAATTATAATGTTGAGTTTTTATCAGGGGAGTTAAAAATTAATGAACCGGTTTCTGAATTTGTGGTAAACGAATTGGGTGAAATAATACAAGGTGTCCTTTGGGTAGAAAAAATTAAAAAAAATTACGATTATATAATTATTGACACAGCCGCCGGCATCCATTGTCCGGTAATCGCCGCTTTGGAAATGTGCGATCGCGCCTTTGCCGTAACCGAGCCGACGCCTCTCGGGCGACATGATCTTAAATTGATTTTACAGCTTTTGCAAAAATTAAATATTAAAGCAAGAATAATTTTAAATCGCGCGGATATCGGCGATAAAAGTTTAATTTATGATTTAGCCGCAAAAATGCAAGCGGAAGTTGTAGTTGAAATTCCTTATTCCAAAAATATCGCCCAAAAATATGCCAAAGGAGAGCCGATTCGGGATGAAAATATAAAAAAAATAATTGGAATTTTTTAAACATTTAAAATGCCAAAAAAAGAAGAAATTTTAAAAAAAGGTCAGAGAACGGCTATGCTTGCCACTTGGGCGACGATATTTTTATCCATTGCCAAGGCAACGGCTGGAATTTTATCCGGCAGTATTCTTTTGCTTGCTGATGCCGTTCATAGCGCGGTTGATACAATGGCGATATTTTTTTCCTGGTTTGGCTTAAAAATTTCCCAAAAAAAATACAGCGATAAATTTCCTTACGGCTACTTTAAAGCGGAAAATTTTGCCGCTTTAATCGCTTCTTTGTTCATTCTATATGCCGCGTATGAAATTTTTTTCGCAAGTTATAATAAACTGTTTACTCCCGCGGAATTAGGCGCGCCCGCAATCGCCTTGGCGGTTCCGCTTGTGTCAGCTTTGATTTCATATTTCATCGCGGTTTATGAGGATAAGGTCGGCAAGGAAATAAAATCACAAAGCCTGATTGCCAACGCCCAAGAATCAAAAATTGATACGATTTCATCTTTGGTTATTTTTGGCGGAATATTATTATCGTATTTTAATATCGGCTATGTTGAAAGCGTTATTGGAATGATTTTGTCTTTTATGGTTGCCAAAATCGGTTTTCAAAATGCTAGAATCGCGGTTTATTCTTTGATGGACGCCAGTCTTGACGCAAAGTTGGAGCAAAATGTTAAACAATTAATTTTAAATACAAAAAATGTTAAAAAAATAAGCAGGCTTAAATTAAGGCAGTCAGGACTTTTTGTTTTTGGAGAAGTTGCCATAAAAATAGCCGGTAATATAAATGTTAAGCGCGCGCATGAAATCGCGCGCGAAATTGAAGAAAAAGTCAAAAGCAAATTTTCAGAAATTGAATCTTTACTGATTCACGTTGAGCCTTACAGGGCGGAAGTACTAAAAATACTTATTCCTATCAACGATGACAATGGATTGGATTCAAAAATAATAGAGCATTTTGGACGGGCAAAAAATTTTTTACTCGTTACTATTAAAAATAAAAAAATATTATCTTTTAAAGTAAAAAATAATATTCATATTAATGAAAAAGTAAGAGCAGGACTCGCGGTCGCCAAGAATGGATTAGATGAAAATATTGATATTGTCCTAACAAAAGAAATCGGGGAAATATCATTTTACGCGTTAAGGGATAATTTAATTGATATTTATTTAGTAGAGAGTGATAACGCGAAAAAAGAAATAAATAATTTTTTGGAAAATAAATTAAAGCGATTGGATAAGCCAACGCATTTAAGCAATAAGCCTAACAAATGAAACAAATAAGCATTCTTTCCGGAAAAGGCGGCGTGGGAAAAAGCAGTATTGCCGCTTCTTTGGGAATTTTATTAGCAGAAAAATATAAAATCGTCTTGGCGGACTGTGATGTTGACGCGCCTAATTTAGGTTTGGTTTTCGGGCTTGAAGAAAAAGATTTGATGGAATGGGAAAATATTTCCACAAATGAAAAAGCTGAGTTTGATTTGAAAAAATGCATAGCCTGTAAAAAATGTTTTGATATTTGTTATTTTAAGGCGATTGCCTGGGTAAAAAATAAGCCTAAATTAAAAGAGTTTGGCTGCGAGGGCTGCGGAGCTTGCGAAATTATTTGTCCTGCTGGCGCGATAACTTTAAAAAAAATCAACAATGCTAAAATCGGATACGCTAAAACCAAATATGGCTTTAAATTGGTTTCTTCCCAATTGAATATCGGCGAGTCAGGATCTGGAAAATTGGTTAATAAAGTTAAAGAAAAAGCTAAAAGCGTGTCCCAAGACGCGGATATCATGTTGGTTGATTCAGCCGCCGGCATCGGATGCCCTGTAATTGCCTCTGTTTCCGGAAGCGATTACGCTGTTCTCGTTGTTGAACCGACGCCTGCCAGTTTGTTTGATATGAAAAGAGCCCTTGCCGTTGTTGATCATTTTAATATTAACAAGGGAATAATAATTAATAAATTTGATATTAACAAAAAATATTGCGAGGAGATTGAAGATTTCGCGCGAACGCAAAAAATAAAAATTATAGGCAAATTGCCTTTTGATAAAAATTTTGTTAAAGCCTTGGTTGAGATGAGACCGGTTATTGAGATAGATGAAAATATTAGAGAGTTGTTTGAGGGGATTGTTGGGGAAATATTGAAAACAAAATTTTAATTTTTTTCGCGATTTTAATCTATGAATTTGAAAGTAGGTATGATTTGATTAAATCCAATATTTTTCCCCAATAACATATACCCATCCGCCGATAATAATTATAGTTAGCGCCGTAAAAATTAAAACCGCTAACAACGTTTTAACGGAAATAAAAGAAAACGGCTCTTTTTTGGACGGTTGATTTTTGTTTTGATTTTGTTCTGAGTTTAAATTTTGATTCAGGTTTTGGGTTTGATCTTGCACAGGCTTTTAATTAAAATATTCTTTTATAAAAATAATTTTTGTAGTTATTTATTTAAACTTTTTTGATAATTCTTTAAAAGAAAAGTTGTTTCTTTTTTTAAATTTTCTTTTGCCCAAATTTTATCTTTATTTTCCAAAACTTCTCCCAATCCCCGCAAAATCATTCTGTCGCTAATTTTTTCTATTTTTTTCACGCACTCGCCAAGATGACTTTTTAATTTTTTGCAAATCCAAAAAGAAATTATTCGCTCATCAATATCCCAATTATTTTGCGCGAAAAAATAAATATCATAAACATCGCGCATCGCAATGTTTTTCCTGCCAGTTAAAGCAGCCAACTTATTGGCAAAAAGCGTTTCTTTTTTAGCAACCAACATCGTAATACCTAAATATTCCTTAACTTCATATTGATTATTATGCTCGCGAGTGGAAATTTCTATTTTAATATTATGATCCGCATCACCGTAAGACAAAAGAAAAAAAATCGTCCATCTTTTAATTCGCTTCTCCTTGACTATTCCGTATTTTTTTAAAATTACCTCAATTTTACGAAAAACTAACTTTTTAACTTTTTCTAATTCTTCAGCATTATTTATTAAATCAAAATCCAAATCAACTGAAAATCGCGATAAGTTATAAAATAGATAAGCCGCTGTTCCGCCTTTAAACCCCAAAGATGAAGAAATCTCAATGTCGCTGTAAATATCTTTAAGAATTCTAACCATTATTAATTGATGTTTTTCTTTATTAAGCATTTTTATAATATTTCTGCAGTCTTTTAATTAGCTCTTTATTTTGATAAATTTTTGCCAATTCAAAACATTTTTTCCAGTCCAAACTATCTAAATTATCAAAATAATAATTTTTAAATAGATAAATCATATCTAAAAAAGCCCTTTCTTTGTTTGCTTGGCAAAAATTATTTTTATTAACTACGCCACTTTGATTTATTAAAACCGTATCTTTTAATTTACGGAAAACAATCTTATTTCCACTACACTTTACCTCTTTAGAAAGATAGTTGGCAACAAAAACAGCATTATGATGCTGAAAAATAACGCCTTCTTCCCGTAAGACGGTTTCAAAACTGATATACGCCGGAGTATAAATGCTTACAGCTAATTCTTTTAAATCATATTTTTTATTTTTAGCAAAAATTCCTCTTTTTAATCTTATCAGTCCTCCCTTTTTAACATAATAAAATATTTTGCTTTTAAGATTGTTTTTATTGCTTTCTTTCCACAACAAAGCAATCTCTTTTGTTGTTAAAACAGTCTTAGACGATTGGTAAAGTTTTAATAAAAGATTATCCATCTTGATAATATAATTTATAAGTAATAATTATTCTTACTTATATTATATATTATTAAATTATTTTGTCAAATTTAATTGGCTTTTTGACATATTTAAAGCTCCTCTTGCCTAAATTTAAAAACAAAACAGCACTTTATTTTTACCTTGCATTTCTAAAGTATGCATTATATTTAATATATTTATTGTCTAATATAGCAATATTCATGCCTTATGCGTTTTGCATTGCCAAGGATGCAGAGAATTTCGTATGGGATTGTATTAATTTGATCAGCGATATCATGTGCTGAATTAGAATATTTATTGCCTTGCCCTATAATTATAACTTTATCGCCTGCTTTTGTTTTTTTACCTGCTTTTAAGCAAAATTGATCCATGCTAATTCTGCCTAAACTTTGTGTTTTTTTCCCATTCACGATTGGCGTTAATTTATTGCTTAAACCCCTATTTAAACCATCGGCATATCCGATAGTCGCAATGGCAATGCGCTCTCCTTGCTTTGCGCTGTATGTCCTGCCATACCCAATTGAATATCCTTTTGGATATGTTTTAATCATGACAATCTTTGTTGTCACCTCCATAATCGATTTTAATCTCAAAGACAAACCGTTTCCATATCGTTCGGGATAGCCGTATGTTGCGATTCCAGGGCGTATCATGTCAAACAGGCTTGATGGATGCTCAAGTATGCCGGCGCTGTTTGCCGCGTGAAAAATTATGTCATTGTTTCGCGCGCCAACAAGTATTTGTTTTCTTAATTTTGTAAAAATTTTTATTTGCTGTTTTGTGTAAATAAATTGTTTTGAATTATTTACATCCGCGACAGAAAAATGAGTCATAACTCCTGCTAAATGAACATTTTTATATTTATTAATTTCCTTAATAAAAGAGAGCGCGTCTTTCGCAAATACGCCAAGACGGCCCATGCCTGTGTCAATATTAAGATGAATATTAACAATTTTTTTTTGTTTTTTAGCTTCCGCGTTTAATTTGCGCAACAAACTTTTATCAGATACTGCTTGCTCAATGTTGTGCTTTACAATATAGCTGATTTGATCTGATTTTAAAAATGATTGCGCTAAAATAAGAATTGGCGTTTGAATATTAGCCTTTTTCAATTCATATGCCTCTTCAAAATGCGCGACTCCGAAATAATCGCAAAGTTGTTTTTTTTCCACAAATTTTGCAATTGGAATCATGCCGCTTCCATACCCATTGCCTTTAACCGGGAAAAGAAATTTTAATTTCTTTCGCGACTTCGCGCTGGCAAAAACGCGCAATTTTTTTATGTTTGATTCAAGCGCAAATAAATTAACTTTACAAATTCCAGTCGGGTGCGGGCATAATTCTGCTTCTATTTTATTATAATGATTGATAATTTTATACATACGATTTACGCGGCAAATCTTTTTTGTTAAATCAATCCTAATCTATGAATTTGAAAGTGGAGAGGATTTGACTAATGACTTCAGATTCGTCTAAAAAAGAATAGCTTGTTCCTTTTATCAATTTCTTTTTTTCTATCATGGCAAATATTAAAGGATTCTTATACGCGCATATATCTTTAAACTTAACTATATTTTTATCTTCCTCTAATAAATTTACTTCGCTGTCAATACATTTTTCTTTTTTATTAAGAAAATAATTCAAATCCGCAATTGAGTTATCAACTTGAATTAATAAACTATAAGGTCCGCCTTCTTTAGAATTATACATTCCCAGACTATAAAGCATATCTCCTTCTAGTATCCACTCTTTCGGATACTTCACCTCAAACCCAAACTCCTCATTCCGATAAGTCTGCCAACCCAAAGTTTCATCTAAATCAAACGCTTTAAAAGTTTCTACTATTTTTCGTGCTTCGTTCTGTCCTAAAGCGTTCGTAAATCCAATCCAGCGAGGCAGTAAAGCAAAAACATAGTTATTATTTTCTCCTATTTTTCTTGGAGCTATCGGCGTGGCAGAAATGTTTAAATTATTATCCTCTATCAATTGCCATTCATCTTTTGTAAAAACTAATATGGGAATATCTTGCCAAATTTCATCTTCAGACCATTTCGAATTTCTAATAACGACTTTAGAGCCATCATATTTTACAGCGCTGACATCTAAAGTTGTTCCATTCCATAATTCTTTAAAAATTTTATATCCTTTCCATGGTTCAGATAAATCAATCTCAAACCCAAACTCCTCATTCCGATAAATCTGCCAGTCATCCGTTGCTGAAGCTTTGGATGATAAATCGGAAGTGTCAATTTTGTTCCCGCAATCTTCCAGACAGTTGCATTTGTTTTCTTCTTCGTTACAAATCCCGTTTCCGCACGCTCCCCATATATACGACTCCTTATCTTTTAAAACACACCTTCCTATCGCTCCGTCTAAAGGAATATCAATTTGGCATAAACCGTTTGGTAAAAGCCGTCTTAACGATTTTATTCCCATTTCATTGTCGCAACATGTTGATGGTTTATTAGCGACAATATGGCTTGCATAAACTACTTCTCCTGCTTTAGCACAATCTTCTTTAATTAACTCTTCTTTAACCTTCTGGCATTTCCCATTTGCGCATTTGCAAATATGTTGCGATTTTTCTGTACATAACAGACAGTCAATATTGCTATCATAAAATATTCTTTGTCGTTTCTCCCATATTTTTGAAACCTCATTTAGTGACAAACATTTATATTCTTCATCTGAAGTATCACATGGCAAACAGCTTTGACCAACATAAACCAATTCGCAATCAGAATTTATTTTACATTGAGTTTCGCTTACCGCGGGTATTATTAAATTATCTGTTTCGCTCTTGCCGTAATTTCCAATAACATAGACCCAGCCGCCGATAATAACTGCAGTCAGCGCCATAAAAATCAAAATCGCTAAAAGCGTTTTAACGGAAATGAAAGAAAACGGCTCTTTTTTAGGCGGTTGATTTTGATTTTGTTCTGAATTTAAATTTTGATTCAAATTTTGTGTTTGATTTTGCATAAATTCTTAATTAAAATATTCTTTTATAAAAATAATTCTTGTAGTTATTTATTTAAAAATTACAAAATTCTATCCTGCCCCTTTCTTTGTTTCCCTAAATGCCTGTAAGCCAAATCCGTGGCGACGCGGCCGCGGGGAGAGCGGTCAATAAAGCCGAGTTGCATTAAATACGGCTCATACACTTCTTCAATTGTGGCAGTATCTTCGCCTGTTGTGGCGGCGATTGTATTTAAGCCAACAGGACCACCGCCGAATTTATCAATAATAATTTCCAAAATCTTTCTGTCAATCCAATCAAGCCCGAGCGCGTCCACCTCCAGCATATTAAACGCGCTGGAGCATAATTTATCTTCAATTATTCCGTTGCCGCGAACTTCGGAATAATCCCGCACCCGCCTTAAAAGGCGATTAGCAACGCGTGGCGTCTTCCGCGAACGAGTAGCAATTTTTTCCGTTGCGTTTGGCTCAATATCAACATTTAAAATTCCGGCTGAGCGCGTAATAATTTTTTCAATATCCAAATCTTCATAAAAATCCAGATGATAAACAAGGCCAAAGCGATCACGAAGAGGTGCTGACAAAAGGCTCATTCTGGTAGTCGCGCCGATTATGGTAATTCGCGGCAAATCAATTCTGAGCGTTCGCGCCGAAGGGCCTTTGCCGATTATAATATCCAGCGCGTAATCCTCCATTGCCGGATATAATATTTCTTCAATTGATTTATTTAAGCGATGTATTTCATCTATAAATAAAATATCGCCTTCTTGCAGATTAGTAAGGATTGCCGCCAAATCGCCAGTTTTCTCAATTGCCGGTCCTGAAGTGATTTTTATGTTAGCTCCCATTTCATTGGCGATAATATAAGACAAGGTAGTTTTCCCAAGTCCCGGAGCGCCATAGAGTAGAGTATGTTCAATTGTTTCCTTTCTTTTTTGGGCTGCCTCCATGGCAATCTGCAAATTTTCCTTTACTTTATTCTGCCCGACATATTCATCTAAAATTTTCGGGCGCAAAGTAACTTCAATTTCACTGTCGTCGTTTTTTTCTTTAGCGTCTATTATTCTATTTTTATCATTATTGCTCATAATAATATTGTATCCGCTTAAACCTTTTTTTTTGCAAATATATTTTTATTTTTTAAACTTATCAATAGTCGCCCTAATAATATTTTTTGTATCAGCGCTAAAATCCGCTCCCAGCATCCATTCTAAAAATTCGCGATCTTTTTTATAAACCCATTCCAAAGATTTATTTTTATACTTTGAAAATAAAAAATAAGCTTCTCCGTCCGCCCAATAAAATTTCTGGTTTCCGCTGTTAAAACATTCATCTTCGCTTTCATTGTGAATTTTATTTAAAAATTCCTTATTTCTGATTTCTTTATACTTTTCCAATTGTTTAACTAATATTTCAGCGGTTGCTTCAGTGTCAAACATAGCGGAGTTGCTTTGCTTTAATTCTTTCTTGCAATAATATAAATAGGCAAGAGGCAATGTTCTAGGTGATAAATGGTCAAATATTTTTTTAGTGTCAACCATATCTTTAACATCATAATTAAAATCAAATCCGACCCGAATAAATTCCCGCCTTAAAATAAGCAAATCAAAATTCGTAATATTAAATCCGGAATAATAACATCCGTTAAAAATATCCCAAAGCTCCTGCGCTTTTTCTTTAAAAACCGGCTTATCTTTGACATGCCTATTTCTAATTCCATGAATAGCTGTTGCCTCCGGCTCAATTTTCATTTCCGGATTAAGCATAATGTCGTCTTTTTTAATATGCCCCTCTTTAAAAATTTTAATATAAGCGATATTTATTATTTTATCCGAGCTAATCGCCATTCCTGTTGTTTCACAATCAAAAATAATAATCGGCTTATCCAAATTCAAATATTTGCTTATTTTTTCATACTTATTGCTGATTAAAAGCATAAATTTTGTTTTTTATGTTTAAAAAAACGGGCTTTAACCCGTATCTTACGCAAGATAAAAATTTAAAACTGATAATAAATTTTATCAAGAGTTTAGCCATACCCTTAGTATAGCATATTTTCTTTGTTTTCCTAAATTTTATCCAAAATATTCAGAATGAAGTTTGAGAAAAAGAATTGTAAAAAATAAAAATGTACGTACATATGTACGTACATTTTTATTTTTTGCTTTTTTTATCAAGATTCCCGCAAACTCTGAGGCGGTAATGACGGCGTTGATTTACGCCCAAGTAACGCAGGCCACTTTATCGTTTTTGTCTTTAAAGCGCATTAAGCGGACTCCTTGGGTGTCGCGGCCGGTTTTGTTGATGGTTTTAAAAGGCATGCGGATAACCTGGCCTTTTTCGGAAATAATTATTACATCTTTATCTTTTATATTTTCAGTATTAACTATAAAGGCGTTTACGATATTACCGGTTTTGGCGGTTACTTTGGCGGTTTTAATTCCCGAACCGCCGCGGCCTTGAATTTTATATAAGCCCAAAATTGTCCGTTTGCCAAAACCCTGTCCCATGATTGTTAATATCTGATAATTTTTTTGCTTTTCTTTGTCGCTGTCAATCACGCCCATGCCAATTACTAAATCATCGGACTTCAAACGAATTCCATGCACGCCGGAAGCGGTGCGTCCCATATCGCGCACATCTTTTTCCATAAAGCGGACAGCCTGCCCATGCTCGGTAATTAACTGAATTTGGTCTTTTCCGCTAGTCGGCTTTGCCCAGATAAGCTTGTCTTCAGGCTTGATTTTTATGGCAATCAGCCCGCTTCTGCGAACATTGTCAAACGCGTCAAGTTTTACTTTTTTAACCAAGCCCTTTTCAGTGGCAAAAAATAAATACTTGGCATGCGCGATTTTATCCAAAGGCAGAACAGATGTTACTTTCTCGCCGCTGCCCAATTGCAAAAAATTTACAATTGCTTGCCCCTTTGCTGTTCTGGTTGCCTGGGGAATTTCGTAGGCTTTAAGCTGGAAAACTCGGCCACGGGTGGTAAAAAACAAAAGGTCGGTATGCGTCATTGTTTTAAACATAAACTCAATCATATCTTCTTCTTTT
This sequence comes from Candidatus Parcubacteria bacterium, assembly GCA_023142915.1. Taxonomy (GTDB): domain Bacteria; phylum Patescibacteriota; class Patescibacteriia; order Patescibacteriales; family UBA12075; genus JAGLYP01. The sequence goes on from JAGLIO010000018.1 coordinate 18,174, forward strand.
GTGGTTAGTCCGATTACGCCTTTGCCGCCGCGCCCTTGGACTTTAAAAGTGTCCGGCGCCATGCGCTTGATATATCCGTCCCGTGTCATAAAAACCACCGCGTCTTCATTCGGAACCAAATCTTCAACTGAAAAATCTTTAACCCCGCGGGCGATCACTTGCGTGCGCCTGTCATCGCCGTATTTTTCCGCGATTTCTGTAATTTCTTTTTTAATAATATTTTTAATCTTGGCTTTTGATATCAAAATCGCTTCCAAATCTTTAATTAATTTTTTCTTTTCCTTAAGTTCGTTTTCAATTTTCATTTTCTCCAAATTAGCCAAATTCTGCAAGCGCATTTCAAGAATAGCAATTGCCTGAATCTCGGTTAATTTGAATTTTTTCATTAAATTGCTTTTGGCCGCTTCCTTGTCCTTGCTGGATTTAATGATTTTAATCACAGCGTCAATATTGTTTAAGGCGATCATTAACCCTTCCAAAATATGCGCGCGCGCCTTGGCTTTTTTCAGTTCAAATTCAGTTCTTCTGCGAACCACATTCTGCCTGTGCTTTAAATATTCTTCAAAAACCATTTTCAATGTTAATACTCTCGGTTGAATGCCATCCACAAGTGCAAGCATATTAACATGAAAAGTTTCTTGCAACTGAGTGTGCTTATACAGGCTGTTTAAAATCTTTTTCGGATAAGCGTCTTTTTTAAGATCAACCACGATACGAACGCCCTCTTTGCCTGACTCGTCGCGCAAATCTCTGATTCCGTCTAATTTTTTAGCCTTAACTAAAGTGGCAATTTTTTCAACCAAAGTGGCTTTGTTCACTTGGTAAGGAATCTCTGAAATAATAATTTTAAACGCTCCTTTTTTTGTTTCTTGAATATCGGCTTTGCCCCGCAAAACAATACCGCCTTTTCCCGTGGCGTATGCCTGTAAAATATCTTTTTTATTATATATAACTCCGGCAGTTGGAAAATCCGGACCTTTGACGTGCTGCATTAAATTCTCAATTGTTGCGTCCGGATTGTCAATCAGGTGGTTGATGCCGTTTACCAATTCACGCAAGTTATGCGGAGGGATATTCGTTGACATACCGACAGCGATTCCCATGGTGCCGTTTAAAAGCAGATTCGGCAATTTTGCCGGCAGGACTTGAGGCTCTTTTTGCGAGCCGTCATAATTAGGAATAAAATTAACAGTATCTTTTTCAATATCAAAAAGCAGTTCTTCAGCCAAAGCAGCCATTTTAGCTTCAGTATAACGCATAGCCGCCGCGCTATCGCCGTCCATTGATCCGAAATTACCTTGGCCGCGGACAATTGGATAACGCATGGAAAAATCCTGAGCCATGCGAACCATGGCTTCATACACGGAAGCGTCGCCATGCGGATGGTATTTGCCCAAAACTTCACCGATTACATTAGCGGACTTGCGAAATTTAGCGTTCGCTTTTAAGCCGATAGCCCACATCGCGTAAAGAATGCGCCGATGCACAGGCTTTAAGCCGTCGCGTACATCAGGCAAAGCGCGGGCAACAATCACGCTCATGGCGTAATCCAAATAAGATTTTTTCATCTCATCGCTAATCGGCAAAGGCTCAACCATGCCAAATTCAGTTTGCGTGCGACCATTTAATATCGTAATATTACCGCCGCCGTCAACTGTTGACACTTGGTCTTGCGCTGATTTTTTTTTAACCTCTTCTGTTTTCACCTTTTTGCTATCAATTTTTTTAACAATTTTTTTTGTTGTTTTTTCTGTCATATAATATATAATCCGAATACTACAAATGATATTCGAATACTACAAATTAATTAATTTTTAATTCACTGCTTGTTGCGCTCGTACTGCTGGCAATATCCGATGTATGCTCCGTTGACGAGCTGGCGATATTATTTTTAACTTTTTCTATTAGCTTCTCATCAAATTTTTTTTCCGGCTCTTCTGAAAATTGTTTTACTTTTTCCAAATCAGTTTTTAGATCGCTGATATTTTTTTCCAAATCAGAAAATACCTTTTTCCATTCTTCTGTCTTTTGATTATTATTTTCCAATTTTGTTTGGCTGATTGAATGCCTAATCTGAAAAACCCAAACAAACATAATCAATACCATAAAAAAAGTTATTCCGCTCCACATAATCAATTGCTTGTCTTTTTCCAATTTTTCAGAAATTATTCTTGGCTGTTTTGCGCCAGACGAACGAATAGCCTTTTCAGCTTTAATTTCTTTTTCTAAATTTTCATTCTTTTCTATCGCAACAATATGGGAACTATTTGCTATTTTGCTTGTTTTTGAGCCCACTTTTACGGCAAGTTTTACTTTTTTTTGAACATTTTTTTTCTTTGCGGTTTTTTTAACAGCGCTTTTTTCCGCTATTTTTTTGTTGCCTGCCTTTCTAACGGTTTTCCCTTTTATTTTTTTATTCAATTTTTCTCCTCCTTTAATCATATAAACGTATTTAAAACAATAAAAACCACCCAATTTCAAGGGCTTATTTATATGTATATACTAGCAAATATTAAATAAAAAGTAAATGTCGCAGCCATAAAAATTTTTTGCTTTGACTTGCAAAAATTTAAAAAACAATGTAATATCTAAATATTATAAATATTTAGATATATTCAAAAAATAAACGGCAATTAACTAATAATAGTTAAAAGTTAATTGTTTTTTGTTATTATGGGCCGTTAGCTCAGCTGGCTAGAGCACCTGCCTTGCACGCAGGGGGTCAAGGGTTCGAATCCCTTACGGTCCACCACTTCGCTCTTGTGACTTCGTCACTTTAAGAGCTACGCGGTGCACGCACTGATTTTATAAAATAATTAACTGTTGAAGCGAGATGGTGCCCCGCGAAGCCTTGGCGTAGTGGGGCTGTATTCCACTAGGCTTTCAAAACATAAAAAACTGCAATCTATGCACAAATTTATTTATCGGCCCGAGTGGCGAAATTGGTATACGCGAGAGACTTAAAATCTCTTGGTGGCGACACCGTGCCGGTTCGAGTCCGGCCTCGGGCACAATAAAAAATAATCCCCTTTTTGTTAGCCTGGGTTTTAAAACACAGGTTAGCAAAAAGGGGATTATTTTTTATTTCCAAATCCTCAAGAATTCACTATTAATACCCCTAACTTCCTTTTCACCTAATTCCGATTTTTGATTTAAACTTAAATCAATATTTTTTTCAATTCTTTCCGCAAATTTCGTGGCTTTGATTATTTTAAATTTATTATCAACAATATTTTCCATTTTTTTTATTATTCCCAAATCATCTGTAACTACGCGTATTTCTTCTTTTTCGCCAGTTAATAATTTTTTCGCTATCTCAACCACCTTGTCATCGGCTGAGGCGTAATAAGAATCTTTTGGCGTGTAAATAACCGTAATATTATCTTCCGTATATTTGTCTCCCAAGCCGTCAACTCCATCAAAAATCAAATAAATTTTATTTTTCCTTTTTGACCAATTCTTGATTATAGATATCAATTTTTCATCAAAATCATCTTCAAATAAAATCCCCAGCTTGCCGGCTAAATTATTGGCGTCAACAATATAGAGCATATCAGGCAAATTAATTAATTATATTCCACTCTTTTAATTTGTCCACCACTTTCCGGCTGCTTAATATATTATAAACATAAGATTTGTACTCGGGAGTATTAACTTGAGCCAGGGCTTGCTTTGCGTCCGGAGAGCTGCTGCCCGCGCCTTTATAATGTTTTTTCATATCTTCAATTTGCTTGTTTAGCTCTTCATCAACGACTTTTATTTTTTCCCGTTTCGCAACCTCTCTAATCATCATTGACGTCTTAACGCGCTTGACCGCGTCGGGAAGCAAATCCAAAGTAAGCTGCTCCCGGCTTTTTTTAATGCTTTGCAAATAATCTTCAAACTTGCCGCCTTGCTGCGCGATTGTCTGTTCCAGTTCCGCCAGCATCTTGTCGCCTTCGTGCTTAACCAGCATCTCGGCAATATCGCTAAATTTTGTTTTGGCTATTATGCTCTCCAACATTTCCTTTTCCGCTCGCATATCAACATCTTTTTTCTTTTGTTCTTTTATGCTTTTTTTAATATTTTCTTTTAATTCATCAGCGCTTTTCAAACCAAACCCTTTAGCCAAATCATCATTTAATTCAGGCTTAATCCGCTCATAAACATCTTTAATGGTTACTTTAAAATCAACCATTTTCCCGGCTAAGTTTTTCATATGATGGTCTTTTGGATAAGGCAAGCCAAATTCTTTAACATCGCCCTTTTTAGCGCCTAAAAGATGCTTATCAAAACCTAGAACAACATAATTTTTGCCCATTATAACCACCGTGTCTTTGCTTTGCCCGCCTTCAATCGGCACATTGTCTAAAAACATTCGCAAGTCAGCCAAGACTTTGTCTCCCTCTTTAACTTCACGCTCAACCAAAGCTTCTTTTGTCCGCATTTCCAATATTTCATCTAAAGCCTTTTTTATGTCTTCGTCCGCGACTTCCGCTTTTAATACTTTAATTTTTAAATCTTTATACTTGCCCAAGGTTACTTCAGGCAATAAAGCTAATACGACTTTAAATTCCAAGGAATTTTCAGGAGCAAGTTTTGTAATATCAACTTTTGGCTGGCCCACGGGATCGCCGTCAACGTGATCTTTAATTAATTCTTCTAATTTTGAACTAATCGCGATGCGCGCGGCTTCTTCCAAAATCGTCATCTCGCCGATTTTTTGTTTTAAGATTTCATAAGGAATATTCCCTGAGCGAAAACCGTCAATTTTTACTTCCTTGGAAATTCGCTTCGCCGCCTTGTTAATAAATGGCTTAAATTCATCTTGACTAAGCTCTGCGTTTAATTCTATCTGCGATTTTTCTAAATCTTTTTTTTCAACTTTCATAAAAATATGTATTAAATTATTTATCAAAAACTTTTGCAATCAAAGGAACAACTTGTTTTTTTCGGGACATTATCCCTGGGATATAAGTTTTATTGTTTTCTAATTTTTGTCCTAAGGCTTCTCCGACTTTTTCTGCGTTATTTGATATAACTAAAAACCGCGAGCCTTCATTGATAATATCCGTCAAAAATAAAATAATGCTATGATAATTTTCTTGACTCTGCATTTTTCTCATTGCTTCCAATAAATCCTGTTCGCGCGCGTCAAATTCGCTTAAATCAACTGTCTCCACTTGTCCAATGCCGAATTTTCCGGCTTTAAAATCAAAATCCTTAAAATCATTTTTAATTATTTCCAAATCAGTAAAATCTTTAACGCTTGATTTTATTTTAAACATTTCAAAACCGTATGCTTGCCAATCGCTTACATCTGTCGGGCGAGCTAATTTTTCAATCAACTCTTTATCTTTGCCCGTGCAAGTAGGGGATTTCGTAATCAAAGTATCATCAAGAATAGCTGACAGCATAAGGCCTGCTAAATTTTTATCAATATCAATATTATTATCAAAATACATTTGCGCAAGTATTGAACAAGTAGCGCCCCAAGGCTTAATATTAACCACGATCGGCTGGTCATACTTAAAATTTAATTTATGATGATCTAAAATCTCTACAATTTCCGCTTTGTCAACTCCTTCCAAGGTCTGGCTAAATTCATTGTGGTCAACTAAAATAATTTTCTTATTTTCTGCGTCCTTTAAAATTTCCGGCGCTTGAAAATTAAACTTATCTAAAACAAATTTTGTTACCTGATTAATATCCTCGGTTGTTGCCGGTACATACGCGTCAGTATTTTCTTGTTTATTTTTAAAATCAGCGTAACTAACAGCAGCCGCGACTGAATCCAAATCAGGCGATTTGTGTCCGATAATATAAATTTTTTGAAGCATATTTTTAATTAAAATTTTAATATTTTATTTTTTCTCATCATCTTTATCTTTCTTTTTTGATATTTTCTCTTTATTCTTTTCATCGTTTTTCTCTTCAGTATTTTCAGCATCATCAACGTTTTCAGTATCTTTCGGAGCTTCCGGAGCTTCCGGAGCTTCTTCTTGATTCTTAATTTTTTTCTCTTCATTCTTTCCGTCATCATCCTTATTATCTTTCTCAGCTTCCGCTTCAGAAGCTGATTTATCCTCCACAATATCAATTTTCCAACCGGTTAGCTTGGCTGCCAAGCGCGCGTTTTGTCCGCTTTTTCCGATTGCCAAAGACAGCTGATCATTAGGAACGGTAACTGTGGCTTTTTTTGTTTCTTCGTTCATATCAATCTTGCCGATTTTTGCCGGTGACAAAGCATTGGAAATATATCTGCTAAGATCGTCATCATATTCAATAATATCAACTTTTTCCCCGCCCAGTTCGCTGATAATAGTTTGAATGCGGGAGCCGCGCTGACCGACGCAGGAACCGATTGGATCAACGTTTTCCGAATCTGTCCAAACGGCAACCTTTGATCTTGACCCTGCCTCGCGCGCCACGCTTTTGAGTTCAATTAAGCCATTGGAAATTTCAGGAATTTCCAAATAAAATATTTTTTTCAAAATCTCATCTGAGGTGCGGGAAAGAATAATTTCCGGCCCTCTGGGTTTTAAAGTAACTTCTTTAACATAAACTTTAACACGATCGCCGGTATTATATTTTTCACCCATAATCTGCTCATCCGGAGGAATAACGCCGACTGACTTGCCCAAATCAACCAAAATAATCCGGCCTTCGCGCCTTTGAATAACGCCGCTGACAACTTCGTGCTCTTTGTCCTTAAAGTCGTTAAAAATCATTTCACGCTCCGCTTCCCGCAGCCTTTGAATAATCACCTGCTTAGCGGTTTGCGCCGCCATGCGCCCGTAAGCATCAGGCACCTCAAGTTTAGTTTTAATTTCATCATCAACTTTCGCGGTTTTTTTAAGCAATTTAGCATCACTAATCTGAATTTCAGTTTTAGGATTAAATTTCCTTTCTTCACTTTCATCCGCCATAGCTTCAGCGTCGGCGGGCATGTCCTCAACCACGGTTTTAACATCATAAACATTTGAAGCCCCTTTTTCAGGATTAAACTCAACTGTAATATTTTGATTTTTTTGCCCAAAATCCTTGCGATAAGCGGCAGCCAAGGCATATTCAATAGTGGATATCACCGCGTCCATATCCAAACCCTTTTCCTCGCAAACATGTTTAATAGCACTTGATAATTCTGACATATAGTTTTACATAATATATATTATATAATATGTTTATTAATAAATAAATTTAGTATAAATAAAGGCTAGTTTATCTTATGATAACTAGCCTTAATAAATTCAATATATCATAAGTTTTATATGTTTGTCAAATTTTTTTTGGCTTTTTTGGGCTTGACGGTTGTCTATTTTTGCTGTTCATAGTAAATTTCTAATTAATAATAATTGAAACCCCTAGTTGCCCCGTGCAGGCGGTTTTCCCACACACGGCTCTCCGTTAATATGTTTACCAAATATCATACATATTAAACGGGACTGTCGCCAATTAAATTTTACAGCCATCAAAAAAACAGCCCGTCGGGACTGTAAAATAACAAAAGTTTTGCACATTTTTACCATGGAAAAAAAAGTTAAATTTATGCTAAAATTAAAGTATAAATAACTAATTCTTAAATCAAATCTATGGTAAAACATGAAAACAAAACAATAAAAATGATTACAACCAATGAAGAAGAAATATTGGAAAAGTTAGTCAGGGCAGATCACGCATTTAGAAAAGTAAGCGAGCTGGTTAATTTTTATGACATAGTTTCTCCGTATTACAAGTTATATAGCGAAATCGGCGCTCAATGCATAAATATAGTTAAAGGCTTTAAATGTTTGCTAGTCCAATTTTGGGAAGATTATTCAGACAGGCAAATGGAAAATGCTTTAAGGGATAACGTATCTGTTAAATGGTTTTTCGGATTTGAACTTTTGGAAAAAACACCTGATCACAGTTATTTGGGAAATGTATTCAAATTCATTGACGCCTCATCCATTATCACAAAAACCGCCCTTTGGGACG
>JAGLIO010000019.1 GCA_023142915.1 Candidatus Parcubacteria bacterium
GGAAACGAGCGCAACCCCTATCTTGCGTTTTATATGTCGCAAGAAACTGCCCGCTTTAAGTGGGAGGAAGGCGGGGACGACGTCAAATCAGCATGGTCCTTACGTCTGGGGCGACACACGTGCTACAATGGGAAGTACAAAGGGACGCCAAGCCGCAAGGCGGAGCAAATCCCCCAAAACTTCTCTCAGTTCGGATTGAGGTCTGCAACTCGACCTCATGAAGCTGGAATCGCTAGTAAACGCGCATCAGCCACGGCGCGTTGAATACGTTCTCGGGTCTTGTACTCACCGCCCGTCATACCAAGAGAGCCGGTAATACCCGAAGGCTGCGCCTAGCGCGGACGAAGGTAGGACTGGTAATAAGGGTAAAGTCGTAACAAGGCATCTGTAGCGGAAGCTGTGGATGGATCACCTCCTTTCTAGGGAGATATGGCGGATTTATGATTTTTAATTTATGATTTATTTCATTAATTAAAACATTTTTTAAAAACTGCCAGTCGATATTTCTACGTGTCACGATAATTCGTAAGAATTTTTACGTGATATACTTTCTTAATTTGCGTTAAGAAAGATGAAATACCGGACAGAATTTATTCTGGTTCGGGATAAAAGTCCTTATCACCGTGAGTGTAAGGCAAACAAACCGGTTGTAAAACAAATTGGCGCCTGTTAGCTCCAAAGTCGCATTCGCGCTTGCGCGAAAACGGTATTTATGGAGCCGTTCTTTGATTTAAAAAACAAAAAAGATTGGCTCTTATTTAATATGAACCAATCTTTTTTGTTCTTAATAGCGTTTAACATTAAAAATATAGGAGGTGTACTGTGAAAAAAATAGGAACAATGATTATAAAGTTCGTGGATTGGGAACATTTTGATTCCATAATGTGTGGCATAATATTTGTTGCAATTATTGTAGGGTGGTTATTAGATTCATTGTACATGTTGTTTATTGTAATTCTTGCGGAATGCAGTACCGTTTACCATGGTCATAGATTTTTGAAAAAAAGAGGATTCATTAAATAAATTTCCATAGCATAAGAAAAAATTTGAGAAACAGGAGGCAATAAAATAATAAATATTGCCTCCAAATAAATTTATTAAATAATGGGCAATTAGCTCAGTTGGTTAGAGCGCTTCTCTGATAAGGAAGAGGTCGGAGGTTCAAATCCTCCATTGCCCACATATCCGAAACGCCGCGGTAGCTCAGGGGTAGAGCAAAGGACTGAAAATCCTTGTGTCGACAGTTCGAATCTGTCCCGCGGCACAAGCTTAATTAACAATTTTTAATTACAAATTACGAATTAAAAATATATTAAATAATTCGTAGTTGTTAATTGAAAATTTGTAATTGATTTATAGCGGGATAGAGCAGTTGGCAGCTCGCCAGGCCCATAACCTGGAGGTCGTTGGTTCGAATCCAACTCCCGCAACAAATTTTAGATGTCAGATTTTGGACATCGGATTTCAAATTTTTATCAGACATCCGAAATCCGAAATCCGACATCCGAAATCGGGGTGTGGCCTAGCTGGCTAAGGCGCATGGTTTGGGACCATGAGATCCCGGGTTCGAATCCCGGCACCCCGACAAAATATTTTTGATTTAAGATTTATTTTATATCATAATTCTAAAATTATAAATCTGAAATCCAAAATTGAATTGCGGGTATAGTATAACGGCTCATTATGTTGGCCTTCCAAGCCGAAGATACGGGTTCGATTCCCGTTACCCGCTCAAAAATTTAGAAAAAAAGAGGATTCTCTCTCCTCTTCGTTTTCATTTGCTGTAAATTTTTATATTATAAAAATTAATTACCACTAACTAAATAAAATATGCTAACAATAAGATTGTCAAGAATAGGCAAGAAAAAGAAGCCTATTTATCGCTTAATTATATCTGAAAAAACCAAAGATCCTTATGGCAGGGCTTTGGAAATTTTGGGTACTTATAATCCCTTTACAAAAGAATTAGCTGTCAAACAAGACAGGATTGAACATTGGCTAAAAAACGGCTCCGGCATGTCGCCTTCGGTTAATAATTTATTAATTGAGAAAAAAATCATAAAAGGCGATAAGGTTACCGCTTCAAAACCCGGAAAAAAGAAAAAAGAAGCCGAAGAGAAAAAGCAGGAAGCAAAACCGGATGAGAAGAAAGAACCCTCCGTCGCTGAAGCTATGAAGGGCGAGGAAGTAAAAACAGAAGAAAATAAGGCTAAAGATACAGAAAAGAAGACTGAAGCTACTGAAAAACTTGACAAAAATTAATGTTTGTGCTAGTATTCTAAGCATAAACGAAACCATATATCGTATGTTCATTTTAATTTTAACTTAAATTTTCTAGGGGGATTTATGCCAAATAAAATTGAACGTCTGGTAAAAGAAATCGTGGCTGAAGTATGCAATACAAACTCTTCTAAATCCTATTGCCGTGTAAGCGCAAAAAAAATTAGCAATAAGCATAATTTTAAATTAGACCTGCCAATTGACACCATTTCATTGTATGATATTTTCGCAAGCGTTGAAGATCGTTTTTATCTTAATATTAAAGAGGCTGTCGCCAAGAAAATAACAACGGTTGATGATTTAATTGAGTGTGTTGAATGTCAATATTAGAGGAGGATAAAAATGATTAAGAAAATAAGCATTTTTTTATTATTTTTTGGCATTTGCCTTTTTGGGTATATTTTATATGTTTTATATATACTTAAGAGTTCTGTCGGTTCTGAATTATCATCGTTGGCGATACTTACTACTCTTTGTGGCGGTCTCTTGTTAGTAGCAGAAGACACCAAAAAACAAAATGAAAAATGGAAAATACCTAAAATGCTTTTCTTTTACTTTTTTGCGGCAATTTCTTTCGCCCTTATCTTCGTTAAAATTGGCGGAGAAAAGTTATGGGAAATTAACTATTGGCCAATTTCCTTAGGTCTTTTGGTTTTACTTTTTTCATTTCTGGGCTGGCATTACAGATCCCCATCCACAACCTAAAAACATTAAGGCGCTCATTCTTTTTCTATAACATGGAATGAAGCGCCTTTTTTCATTGACTTTAATTAAAATTTATAGCAATATAATAAAAAGGCTAAGAAATATTTGTAAAATTTATAATTATGCTTAATTTTCTTCATACAAACATCCCCAATTCAATTTTAATAAATATCGGGCAAATAAAGATTTATTGGTACGGATTGTTTATTGTTACGGGAATTCTTACGGCAATGATTGTTGTTTTAAAATTGTCTGAAAGATATAAAATCTCAAAAGAAACAATAATTGATTCGGTTTTTTATTTGATTGCCGGCGGCATTATCGGCGCCCGCGCGTATCATGTTCTTTTGGAGTTTCCATATTATTTAAATAACCCCATAGAAATAATTAAAATTTGGCAAGGAGGAATTGCTATTCACGGAGCGATTTTCGCAGGCATTGTTATTGCTTATTTTTTCGCGAAAAAGCATAAAATAAATTTTTGGCAGCTTTTGGCAATTTACGCGCCCGGAGTTGCTATCGGGCAGGCAATAGGGCGCTGGGGCAATTATTTTAATCAAGAGCTTTTCGGATTGCCAACCAATCTTCCATGGGGAATTCCAATTGAGCCTGTTAACCGCATGCTTGAATACTATGGCGCCAACTATTATCATCCGACTTTTTTATACGAAAGCCTTGGCAGTTTATTAATATTTATTATTTTAATTTTTGCCCATCGTTTTTTTATAAAAAAAGACTACCAATTCTACGAGATAATCGTTTTACTTTATTTGGGACTATATTCAATTTTAAGATTTAGCTTGGAATTTGTTAGAATTGATAAAACCCCGGAAATATTAAATTTACGCTTTCCGCAAATTATCAGTTTATTAATTTTGTTTATAATTAGCGTATATTTAATAAGAAACAGAAAAAAATATTTGCCCTTGAAAAAAGTTTAAACTTATGCTAATATATTTTAATAACTCTCACACTAAATTTTAAAAATTAATTTAATTTATTAAATATGCCAAATAAAAAATCAGCGGAAAAAGAATTGCGCAAAGGCGCGAAACTTAAAATTTATAACAGTAAAATAAAAGATAATTTAAAAAATCTTTTAAAAAAAAGCAAAAAGGCGATTGAAACTAAAAGCAAACAAGCAGACGAGTTAGTCGGAAAAACCTTAAAGGCTTTAGATAAGGCCGCGCAAAAGGGCGTAATCAAAAAAAACACCCGCGATCGGAAGAAGTCGCGGTTGCATCATAAACTGAATAGTTCGCAAAAGGCTTAGAATAAATAAAAAATATTAAAAACGCATTTTGTAGAGACGCGCCGTGGCGCGTCTCTACAAAATGCGTTTTTAATATTTTTTATTTTTAAATCTTCACAATCATAAGCGCTAAATCGGTTTTTAAATCGCCTTGTCCGGTTTTTAATTGCCTGTCTAATTTAATTAAACGCGAGAAGATTTTTTTTAAAAGCTCCAATGAAAAATTTTTTGCCTGCGTAAAGCTTTTTTGCGCCACAAAAGGATGGAGTTTTAATTCGCTTGCGGCCTTGCGCGCGGTATGCCCCAGATCAATAGCCTGCCTTATTTGCAATAAAATTCTAAATTGCCTAATTAGCATATGCATAAGATAGGCTTCTGCCAAGCCGTTGTCCAATTCTTTCTCTAATAAATTTATGGAAACTTGCTTGTTTTTTTGGCTAATCGCGTCTGTTAAGGCAAAAATATTCTCGGCAAATTTTCCTCTTACCATTTCCATAATATCTTTATCGTTAATTTCCGCCTGCCCCGCGTCTTCAATCAGTTCAGGGTTTTGCGCTTTTTTATAGCTGATTAACTTATCAATTTCATTGGAAATTTGCCACAAATCACTGCCGACTAAACCGGCTAAACAGTTGGCGGCGCGCAAAGAAATTTTTCCTCCCCGTTTTAAAACGGTTTTTTTAATCCAATTGGCTGTTTCAATATTTGACAGTTTTTTAAATTGCTGGACAAACTTTTGCTTGGATAAAAATTTAAAAAACTTATTCGCGCTTAATTTTTCTCCGCTGTGCTCATCATAAAAAATAATAATATTATCAGTTTCTTTTTTTTCTAATATCTCCAATAAAGGTTTTTGCAACTTTTTGCCCTTTAAAATATTTTCAATAATCACCATTTGTTTGGAAACAAACAAAGACTGAGCGGCGAAAGCCTCATTAATCTCGTTTAAGCCCGCGGTTTCGGCATTTATAACTTTTATATTATTGCCTTTCTCGTCAACATCTTTAATAAACTTAAGCCTTAATTCATTTAATTTTTGCCGGCTACGATAAGTGTCTTCGCCGTAAAGAAATATAATCATGGCTTTATTATATATGAATTTTAATAAATTTCAAGGCTATTTTTTAAAATCACAGTTTTTGCTTATTTGCCAAAACAAATAAACAAAGCTAAAATAAAAGAAAAATATGTTTAATACGCGTAAAATTACTTTAAAAAAATTAACAGAATACGGCTTGTATTTACTGGTATTTTTACTGCCTTTGCAAACTAGATGGATTATACGCCCAGGCGAACTGAATGGCGGATATTTTGAATACGGAACCATTAGTTTATACGCGACAGATATTATTTTGTTAGCTGTTTTATTGTTGTTTATTATTGATTTTTTAAAAAACAAAAAAATTCTAAATCACCGGTCAAGCGAGTACAAGCCTAAATCACAAATTACGCCCCAAAGGAAGTGCCCTTGGGGTATAAATCCGCTGGTTATTTTTGCATGTCTTGAATTAACTGTATTTATTTCCTGTTGTTTCGCTGATAACAAATTAATCGCTTTTTATAAGTACGCTTGGTTTCTTTTGGGCATCGGGTTTTTCTTTTTAATTGTAAAAGCGAATTATAGCCGTTTAAAATTGATGTTTAATTTTTTCTTGGGAGTTTTTGCCTCAGCCTCTTTGGGTATTTGGCAATTTTTAAACCAAAGCAGTTTCGCAAATAAATGGCTGGGGCTTGCCGCGCACGATCCATCAGTGCCCGGCGCTTCAGTGGTGGAAGCAATCGGTAATTTAGGCCTTGGCGAACGTTGGCTTCGCGCCTATGGAACGCTTGATCATCCGAATATACTAGGGGGATTGCTTACGCTTGGAGCGATAATCGTAATTCTTACTGTATTGTGTTTAAAAGAAACGGAAGGCAAAGAGACAGTTGCTGGTTATAAATATATTATTCTTACTTATTACTTATTGTTTATTACTTCTTTATTTGCTTTATTCTTTACTTTCTCCCGCGCGGCCTGGCTGGCTTTTGTCGTTGGCTTGTTTATTATTTTAATTATTGCTTTAATAAAAAAGGATCGTTTCGGGCAGATACAAATATTAAAAATAATTTTGGTTTCCAGCGTTTTATTTTTTATTTTATTTACAAGTTTTCAAAATTTGGTTTTGGTTCGCGTAAAAGGGGGGAGCCGCCTGGAACAGAAGTCAAACATTGAAAGATTGGATTCAAACAAGGCTGCCGTGGATATTTTTAAAGATAATTGGCTTATCGGTGTTGGCATGGGTAATTATACAACTGAATTAGCAAAAATAAACCCTAGTCACCCCGCTTATTTTTATCAGCCAACGCATAACGCTTATTTGTTAATTGCCGCTGAGATCGGCATATTCGGTATTGCTTTATTTTTGTATTTAATATTATATATTAGCTATAGTATATTAAAATCAGAAAAAATTTACAAAACACCGTTAATAATCGCGCTTATTATCTTACTAACATTTGATCATTGGCTATGGAGCCTTCATTTTGGAGTTTTATTTTTGTTTTTTGCGCTTGGGTTTGTTTTTATTGGGGATAAAAAATTAGAATAAAAAAATATTAAAATTAGAATAAAAAATACGCGTATTTGCGCGTATTTTTTATTCTAATTTTTTATTTAAAATATCTAAAATTAAACAAAAAATAAGACAAATTTTGACAATAGATATTTATTAAGCATTATAATATATTATAGTTAATTTTAGTATATTATGTTGTGTTGGTATTGACAATAGTGACATAAATATAGTAATATTATAATATGTAAATTTATAATCAAATTTAGATTTCAAACACCCGGTTTTCTTGGCAATTGTTATGATCAATTTCCCCTGAAGTGGAAACATTTCCCCATGCTCCACTTTGCCGTTTAAAATAAACGAGCGATTTCGCCATTGTTTATTTTAAATAGGCTCCGACCCTTAGCCCCAAGAAAACCGGATGTGTGGAATGTATTTTTCTTAATTCTTAATAATCAATTAAACAAGTGTTTAACAAAGGCGACGTTTACACAATTAAAGAAGTGGCAAAGATGTTAAAAGTTAACATCCGCACGGTTTATCGCTGGATTAACAGCGGTGATTTGCGCGTGGCAAAATTCGGCAGAAAAACTTACCGCGTTTTTGAAGTTGATTTAAAGAAGTTTGTTAAAAAATATATGTAAAAAATTATAAATTAAAAAACAGAGCCTAGGATAAATAGGCTCTGTTTTTTTATATAAATAATATTTTTTTAGCTTCTTATTATTTTTAATATTTCATCTCTTTTTTCTTCCATCAACTCTCTGGTATGAGCTTCCAGATTTAAGCGTATTTTTGGTTCAGTGTTGGACGCGCGTACGTTAAACCACCAGTCGTCAAAATCAATACGGACACCGTCAAGTTCGTTTAAGCGGCCATTTTGATATTTTTCTTTTAATTTTACAAATACCGCTATTTTATCCGCGACTTCGGAATTAATTTCTCCAGAATGAAAATATTTTTTAAGATCCTTTGTTAATTCAGATAATTTTTTTCCGCTTTCATTGATTAAGTTCATTATCATAATGACCGCCAAACTAGATAATTCCGCCTTGTAATTTTCAGCAAAATAATAATGCCCTGAAAGTTCTCCGGCAAAAATCGCGTTTTCCGCGCGCATTTGTTTTTTTATTAACGAGTGCCCCACACGACAAAGATCAACGCGTCCACCCGCGTTTTCAATATATTCCTTGACCGCGTTTGAACTTCTTAAATCTATCAGAACTAATCCGTTTGGGTGCTTTTTTAGTATTTCCTTGGCAATCATGCCGGTAGTAAAATCCATTGGAACAATTTTGCCTTTTTCATCAATAAAGCCGACACGATCAGCGTCGCCGTCAAAGGCAACGCCTAAATCCGCGCCTGTTTCCAAAACTTTTTTTTGCAACTCCTCTAAAGTCTGCACTTTTAGCGGGTTGGCTTCGTGGTTTGGAAAACGACCGTCAAATTTATCATATAAATAGATTGGTTCAATAAAATCTTTTAATTCACCAAAAACCGTTTTATCAATTATAGCCATGGCATTGGCAAAATCAAAAACTATTTTTAATTTTTTATCAGTATTGACATTGAAAAATCTTTTTATATGATCCAAATATTGCCGCTTAAAATCAAAATTTTCACTGATCACACCCTGCTTCTCTGCTTTTGGAAATACGCTGTTTATTGCCAGCGCTTTAATTTCCTCCATGCCCGCGCCTTCGCCAATCGGAATGGCTTGTTTAAGACAAAGTTTCATTCCATTGTATTCCGCCGGGTTGTGAGAAGCGGTTATTATTACACCAGCGTCAACCGTTAACGCGCCGGAAGCATAATAAACCATTGGCGTTGTCGCCATGCCTATTTTTACTACATTGGCGCCTTGATCAATGATTCCTTGAATCATTTTTTCTTCCAACTTGTCAGATGAAAGCCTACAATCTTTTCCGATAACAATATTATCAGCCTTGGTATGGCAAATAATGGCTCGCCCTATGCTATACACGGCTTTTTCGTTAATATCGTCTGGATAAATTCCGCGAATATCATAGGCTTTAAAAATACTTGGATTGATTGGCATATATTTTAAATTTTATTTACATTTTTATTGTAGTTCAAAAACAAAAAAATAACAAATCAGCTTTACGTTAAATGGGTAATAATTTATTCCCCAAAAACCTGCGCGGTAAATATTTTTAATTCAATGTCAGGGTCGTTTTTATAGGCATCAGCCGCCAAGCCGGCTTTTTGCGCGCAAAGCTGCGACAAAAATTCTTCACGGCTCCAGCCGGTTTCAGGGGCTACTTGCGGTAAAAACACTCCGTTGCGAGTTCCTTTGCTTATTATTACTCCGTGTTTTCCCAATTCAATATCGCGCCAATCATTGCATCTTTTTGGCGCGGACAGGACGCTGATTTCATAGTTTAAAAATTCTAATTCCTTTTTATTTACCGGCAAAAATCGCGGATCTTCCGTGCCGGCCGCAATCGCCATATTTCGCGCTACTTGCCACAAAGGCTTATTGTCGGAAATAATCTGTCCGATACAGCCGCGCAATTCTTTGTCTTTGCGCAAAGTAACAAAAGCGCCGTTGTTCTCTTCTAATTCTTTAACAGTAATTTCAAAATCCAAAATCTCCCCGCGTAAAATATAAACTTCCAACGACTCGCGGGATATTTTTAAAAGCGTATTTTTTTGTTCTTTATTTAAAAGCATTTTTTATTAGAAAATTAAAATGCAAGCGTTTCCCGCAAATTTTTAATACTCTCAAAAAATCTTTCCAGATTCTCATCTTTAATCGGCTTGCCCGGAGGCAGAATCTCTTTCAAAGAATTTATTTTTACTCCGTTCTTTACCATTTCGTAATGCAGATGCGGACCGGTTGAATATCCAGTTGAGCCGACATAGCCTATTACGTCGCCCTGCTTTACTTTTTGTCCGCGTTTAACCGCGATTCTTGATTGATGGGCGTAGTTGGTTGAGTAGGTTCCGTTATGGCGGATTGAAGTTAAGTAGCCATAGCCGATGCTTGACCAGCCGGTAAAAATTACCGTACCGTCTCCAACAGTCCGAATCGGCGTTCCTATCGGCGCGGCATAATCAATCGCGCGATGCGGGCCGGCAATGCCCAATTCCATAACAACGCGCGTTCCGGCAGTATAGCCGGAAGAAATATATTTGAACTCCACCGGAGCTTTTAAAAACATTTTCTGCACACTGTTTCCATTCTCGTCAAAAAATCCCTTGTTATCCTCGCTTTCTTCAAAATAATAAACATAATATTCCTTGCCGTCATTAATATAAATTGCGGCAAAAATTTGCCCCGGCATTACATGTTCTCCGTTTAAAAATCGCTCTTCATAAATCAATTTAAATTTATCGCCAACCCTGGGGTCCATGGCAAAATCAATTGACCACTGAAAAGCGTTTGCCAATTCAATTATCGCGCGAATATCAATATCATTTTTCAAAGCCGCCTGATACATGGATGACTCAACAACGCCTTGGGCGATTCTTGTTTTTAACGCGTAAGGAATCGCTTCTAGCTTTGCTTCCCAGTTTTCTGCTATTTCCGGCGTGCCGCTAGCAATTTCAGTATTATTAAAATATTTCAAATTTTTAACCAGCAGCTCGTCTTCACTGTCAATTTTATAGCGCAGCTCTTTTAACTCATCAGTATCTTTGTCATAAACCAATTCAATTGCTCGTCCAACGCGAATTTTTACCAAATCATAAATATCTTTAGAGGATTCATAAATCTCCATTGCCTTTGAATATTCAATGCCGCTAGTAGCCATTAAATTGCCATAAGTCGCGCCGTCAATAATTTCAATTTTTTCTATTCTATCTTTTACTGCTTTTTCCGAAGATTCTTTAACATTAAAAACCGCCTCTTCCGAGGCGATAATTTTTTCATTGCTTAAAAACTGATTATAGGCAATACTGCCTAAAATCGCAATAATAATTATTGTTAAAAATATATTTATTTTTTTCTTCATAGGCGGGTGATAAAAATTTATCCATCACAACTCTATTTATCTAATTGAATCATAAACGCCCAAAAGACCTTTTTTGGAAAGCGCAATCTGCCATAATTGGTTTTTTCTCGCGCGAAAAGAGCCTGCGCAAGACAGCAGATAATATTTCCAGATTCGTTTGAATCTGTCGTCATAATTCATTTTTATTTTATCCCAATTCGCGCAAAAATTATCATGCCACGCCATAAGCGTTTTATCATAGTAAGCGCCGAAATTATGCCAATCTTCCACAACAAATACGCCTTCAATGGCTTTTGCTATTTGCTTGATTGATGGCAGCAAGGCTCCGGGAAAAATATATTTGTTCATCCATGGGTCTATGGCGGTAAGGGATTTTTCGCCGCCGATAGTATGCAATAAAAATAATCCGTCATCTTTAAGGCATCTGCAAACGACTCTCATATATTCTTTATAATTTTTATATCCGACATGTTCAAACATGCCCAAAGAAACTATGCGGTCAAATTTTTCATTAACATCCCTGTAATCCTGCAGTTTAATTTTTGCCGGCAAATTTTTGCATAAAATATTGCCAAGTTCAACTTGCTTTTTGGATACTGTGATTCCTGTTGCGTCAGCTCCGTATTTTTCAGCGGCATATCTAACAAAACTTCCCCAGCCGCAGCCGATATCAAGCACTTTCATGCCGGGTTTCAATCCTATTTTTTTGCAAGTTAAATCCAGTTTATTTTCCTGCGCTTCATCAAGATTATTGGCGTTTTTCCAGTATCCGCACGTGTAAGTCATCCTCTTGTCAAGCATATTTTTATAAAGATCATTGCCTATGTCATAATGCTTTTCGCCGATATTAAACGCTTTGTTTTTTGATTGAAAATTAATAAATCTTGCCAATAAAATACGAAAAAGCAATGACGGATTTTTTTTGATTTTATATTCTAGTTTTGCCTGAAAAACATGGAAAAAAAATTCATCAAGCTTGTCGCAATCCCACCATCCGTCCATATACGATTCCCCAAGCCCCAAAGAACTTTGCGATAAAACCCTTTTATAAAATTTCTCATTATTAACTTTTATGTCCCACGAATTGCTTCCGTTGATTTTTATATTTGCTAAAGACAGCAATTCTTGTATGGCGGTTTTATTATTGATCATAATAATAGATTTTATAATTCTTTTTTTATATCATCCCAAACAATATCGCTATATTTCTCTATCTCTTTTATCACATAATACAAAACATGTTTATGCAAATTTGATGGAAGCGTTATTGATTTTTGCGTTTTAATGAAAGTTGCCTTAATGTGGCTACCCTTGCCGCCTTTTTTACTAATAATAAAACCAAGACGAGTCAATGCCTTGGCTAATTTATCTCTATTCAATTTACTCGGCAGCTCGCTACGCGTAGGCATAAGTATGATTTTTTTTATCAACCTTATGAATTCCAACCTCTTTTTTATATGAGAATGGAATTTCAAATGAAGTTAAAATAGCGTCTTCAATATTTTTCTCCAGCTCATCTTTGGTTTTTCCGGATGTTATAATTGATCCATATCTGTAATTTTTGCTAATAGCAACAATTTCCCCATTTTCTTTTTTAAGCTCAAATTCAATCGGGTCGTTATTTCTAAAATATTGCGATAATTCAAAAAGTTCTTGCGGAACAGATTTGCCATCCCAAAAAAATTTAATTAAATAATCTTTCATCTGTTTGGTTATAGACATAAAATATTTTACGTTTTTAGTATTTATTGATTGTAGAATAACAAAAAAATACAAAAAAGTCAAAAAAACATTAATCAAAACTCTCTTTAAAAATCTCCCTCAACCTCAAAACATATTTCTTCCGAAATTCTTCGCGGCGGTCATTAACATATAATTTTAAAATTTTATCATTAACAACC
This sequence comes from Candidatus Parcubacteria bacterium, assembly GCA_023142915.1. GTDB lineage: Bacteria > Patescibacteriota > Patescibacteriia > Patescibacteriales > UBA12075 > JAGLYP01. Next base: position 12,671 of record JAGLIO010000019.1, read on the forward strand.
ACGCGCGTATCAATATTTATTTGTTCGCGCAGAACATTCGGCATGATTCGCAGTTGGATTTTTTTTAATAATGAATCCGCGCCGCCGATTATCATATCAATAAAATCTCTGTAAAATCCAGAAAAAGGCGAGCCAACATCGCGCATATGTCCGGAATAATGCGGCTGCCAATTCGGCAGATATTCTTTAAGCCAATTATTTGCGTTAATTAATTTTAAATACGTGTTATCTTTATTGTAAATTGGAACTAAATTCGCAAGCCAATATATAAAATAAATGTCGCAAGCCTGATCTTCAACAAGCATTAATTTTTTTAATTCCAAATTGTCATCCGTAATATAAAAACTTAAACAAATCGTATCGCGCTTTTTTAACGGTTGCGGGCGCAGATTTAAAAGCTTTGCAATTCCAGCGCAAAACCAGCGCGTAACCCAGATTTTTTTGGTTTCAGTAATTATAAAAAAATCAATATCGCTGTCATCGCGCAGATTATTCGCGCCGATTGAATTTCCAACCGCGATCATTTTTATCCATGGAATTATCTTGAATAAGCGCGCGATTTTTAAAGCGCGCTTAAATTTGCGATTGGCATAATTATATCGCCTCTGCCTGATATCAACAATTTCACTTCTGTTGTTTAAAAAATAAAATCCGTATTTTGTTTTCAAAGGCAGGCTGTTGCAGTTTAACACTTCAAAAATTTCGCCTAACTCGCACTTAATTCCGCAAAATGTCCAAATCTCAAAAGGAGTTAAAGGATAATTAAACATATCAAAAAAGGCAATTGTTTTTAAAATTTCTTTTTTTAGTTTATTTTTATTTGTTGTTTGGTTTTGCATGATTTTAATGGTTGATATTATGAGTTTACAATAGCATATCTGCGGTAAATTCATAGCATCGGGATCTATAGATATTATTTTGGAGGGTTAAAAAAAATGTAGAGACGCATTGCAATGCGTCTCTGCTTGTGGATAATGTTTTGTAAAACCGCATATTAAAATAAATTTTAGAGGTTTTTAAAGGGTAGATAAAAAAATAATTCCGCCCCGCCCTTCGCGAAGGGCGGGGCGGAATTATTTTTTTACTAATATTAAATAAAATAATTGTATCTATAAATAAATACTGTCGCTTGATTTTTTGATTAAAAAATGGCATAATCATAAGTTAAAAAATAAATTGAAATATATAAAAAAATATTTATTTATGTTATAATATAATAAAGAATAAAATAAAATCGTTTAAATTAAATAATTGATCCATTTCCCCATGTGTCAAAGAATTAATCATTTTTTGTTTTGTAAAAAACTAGACCTTTTTGGTTTGGTTTTTTTTGTTGCCAAAAAAACATGAAAAGAAAAATTAAATATTTATTTTTAATATTTTTATTATTGCCTGCTATATCGCAAGCCGCGATGCAAAGCAATAGTTATGTGATTTACGAAAGCGTAATGCATGTTTTTGACGGTCCCGTAATTAGCGGTGTCAGCGCGAGCGTTTCAGCGCAAACAACAACTGTTGTTTGGACAACTGATCAAATAAGCGATTCTTTTGTTGAATATGATGCAAACAGTGATTTTTCAGCAAGTAAAGAGCAGGGAACAAGCGTTAAAAATGCCGTTAGCCATAGCGTGGCATTAAGCGGGCTAGCCGCCGCTACGACTTATTATTATCGCGTTAAATCTCAAAGAGTAAATGGCGGAATAAGCATTAATACTCCATCTTCAAATACTTTTACTACCGAAGCGGAAACAAGCGGAGATGAAGAAGAAGCACCGGCTAGCGGCGGGGGCGGAATTTTGATTATTGATAAAACCGATAAAATACCGCCGGTTATTACCGAGCTTAACATTGAAGTGATTAATGATTCCGAGGTGGAAATAAATTGGCAAACAGATGAAGAGGCAACCAGTTTTACGGAATATGGCGTTGATATTAATTATGGGGCGGCTTACGGATATTGGGGAACAAGCACATTTCATACAGTAAGATTGAAAAATTTAAAACCAGAAACAGAATACCATCTCCGTTCGCTTAGTTCGGATTCATGGGGAAATGTCGGCTATTCAGAAGATATTATTTTTTCAACCTTAGCCGGAATTATTAATGAGGAAGGCGAGGGATTTGATGAGACAATCGCAGAAGACGATGAGCCCGGTTTTTTGGAAAGTACGACCTTAACTGTTCTTGATTTTTTTGGGAGAATTTTTCCGGAAGTGTCTTTGAATGAATTAAGCTCTAATCCGCTGGCTGATATAAATTCTCTTGAAGATTTGCATAATTTGGCGCCAACTCCGATTCTTTCCGGCGAGCCGCGCGTGCAAGTCGGAGCGGATAACGCGACAATTTTTTGGACAACCGACATTGAAGCCGGTTCGCAGGTTGCTTTTTCTGACGAAGAAAATTATCGCGCAAGCACTGATGAACCCTATAGTCAAGTTGTCGGCGATACTGAAAATTTAAGCACTGACCATGAAATAACTTTGCGCAATTTATCGCCGAACACAGTTTATCATTTTCAATTAAGAAGCAAGCCGAGAATCGGCGCTGTTGCCCGTTCGCGCGATTTTACGTTTCAAACATCAATTGAAGAATTGGCGATAACAAGTTTTTTTTCACAGATAATAGACGATCAAACCGCTGTTTTTAAATGGGTAACCAATAAAGAGTCTGATTCCGCAGTGTCTTTTGCGCCTTATCACGGAGGTGATTTGGCGATTGATTTAACTAAAACAGTTAAGGATAATGTTAATTCCGTAATTCATGAAGTTACAATTTCAGAATTTGTCGGCGGAACGGTTTATAGCGTTTCTTTAATTAGCAATGATAAAGAAGGCAATCGCGCTTCCGAAACGCTTAATAATTTTTCAACCGCGGAAGATGACGCGCCGCCGCACTTAACTCGCATCAAGGCTGATTCAACGGTATTTTTAGATAGAAACAATAAAACGCAAACTATTATTTCCTGGCTGACCAATGAGCCTGCCACTTCCAAAATTTATTATCAAGAAGGCGTGCATAGCATGAATACGGAATTAAAAGAGTCAACTGAATTAAATACTAACTACACCAAAGAGCATGTAATAGTTATTACTAAATTTAAGCCCGGAATAGTCTATACCTTCCGCGTAGAATCAACTGATTCCGGAGAGAATAAAGTTTTATCAAAGCCGCATACATTTATGACAGCCAAGAAAAAAGAATCAATTTTTCAAATAATTATGAATATTTTAGAGAATACTTTTGGGTGGATGAAGGGAATTATGTAAATAATTTTAATGAAATTTTTTAAGGCCACAATTTATATTTTAGCAATAACGGTTGCCTTGGCGATTTCCGTTGATTTGGCGCGCTCGCAGATTAATCCGATGCTGAATTTTACCGGCAAAGTGACTGAAATTGACGGCTCGGAGCTTGCTGACGGGGTTTATGATATTAGTTTTAGTTTATATGACGCGACTACCGGAGGCTCTTCTCTTTGGAGCGAGGATTTAATTTCCGCGAATTGTTTTTCAGGAAGCATAAGTTCGGTTGCTTCGTCTTCGGATGGCATAGTTTATATGTATTCCGGCGGCACCGCGACAAGCACTCTTCGCGTCGGACAGTATCTGTCTTCTGGTTCTTCCAGTGCCGGAGCTTTAATAGTGGATTTTAATCATGGCGCGAGTACCGTAACTGTTGCCAGTTCTTCGGCCGTCTGGTTCGCTGGTAATGTTATTAATAACCGCCCTTTTGTGGAAGGCGGAGTGATTGATGTTAGTTTGGGCGCGGTAAGCGATTTAACAAGCGTTGATTTTAATCAGCCGCTTTATTTGGAAGTTGTTTTTAACAGCGAAACAATGCAGCCACGCAAATTATATGATTCCGTTGCAAGCGCTTTTAACGCTGACAAACTGGACGGTTATGACGCAAGCGCTTTTGCGAATTTATCAGCAGACGTGGCAATTTCAGGGGAGTGGTCTTTTGAGGAAATTTTATCAATCGCAACCAGTTCAAGCGTTGCCGCATTAACCGTAACACAGAATGGCTCAGGCAGTATTGTTGAATTTAAAAAAGGCACAAGCACTTATCTTTCAGTATTAAATAATGGTAAAATTCAAATCGGAGATTATATTTTGCCTGCGGATAGTTCGGGCGCGTCTTCCGGCTATGTTTTAAAATTGGGAGTTGGCGGAGATATGTACTGGGATGTTGATTTTGCCGGATCAGGAGGCGGCTCAGGCCTTTGGGCGTCATCTTCAAATAATCTTTATGTTTTTCAGTCTGATACAGGACAGGCTGTTGTGCTTGGCAATAATGCGACTACTTCGCCCATTGATGTACAGCTTGAAGTGGAAGGATCATCATGGTTTGATATTGTCGGTATTAGCGACAGCCAAGAACTAAGATTTTACGATTCTGACAGTTCTAATTATATGGCTATTCGCGCTACTTCAAGCTATGCAAGCAACTTCATTTTAACCTTGCCCGGCGATGTTGGCGCAAACGGGCAGGCGTTAATTACTGACGGCAATGGAAATTTAAGCTGGGGCGCGCCAACTAGTTTTGTTTATGTTAACGCAGGGATTGCCGGACAAATTCCTTATTACGCGGAAAACGGCAGTATCTTGTCGGCAACTTCTTCAATTTTTATAAATACTTCCGGATATTTTGGGATAGGTACATCGTCTCCTAGCGCCTTATTGTCAATCGGCGCCAATATCGGCAGCCAGTTTTTGATTAATGAAAACGGTGCGGTTACTAGCGGCACTTGGCAGGGAGGTGTGATTGATGTGGCTTACGGCGGCACCGGAACCACAACACTTAACAACCTCATAACACTCGGCACACACACAACAGGAAATTACATATCGTCCACAACAGGCTCCGCCATGATCACCATAACAGGCACTCCGGCAGAAGGATGGGTTCCTGCTTTTTCAATAACAGACGATTCAATCACAGAAGCAAAATTGGACATAACAAACGCAGGATCAGGCGGATACGTCCTTACGCACGACGGCGCAAACGGATTTACATGGG
>JAGLIO010000002.1 GCA_023142915.1 Candidatus Parcubacteria bacterium
GTGCTGTCTCCCAGCCTGTCCGCCATCCAGCCATGCATATATTCATGAATAACAGCGGAAAAAATCAAAACCACTACTTGAAATATTATAATATTAATTGAAATATCCATAATTTAATAATAATAACATGCCTTGCTTTTTTTAGCAAAATATGATATTGTAAAATTTATAACCAATAATAATTCTAGAAAAATAAAGTTATGGCAAAAAAATGCGATCTATGCGGACGCGGATCAACTAAAGGCGCGTCTCGCTCTCATTCAAATATTAAAACTCTAAGGCGGCAAAATATTAATTTGCAATCAAAAAAAATTGACGGAAAAAAAGTAAATATCTGTACGAAATGTATTAAAACCGCTGTTAAAACGAAATAAAACAATTTTAATACTCATAAAAGCGCCGGATTGGCGCTTTTTGATTTTGCGTAAAAATATTAAAATTTCACATAAAATACAATAAAATAAAAATCACAAATAAAACGCTTAATTCTATTGAAAAAATCTTTATAAAAGTAATACCCATTTTATCCGGATTAACTAACATAAAAAAAATATTAAAATTAATATATTCTATAAATTTAATTTGACTTTAACCAGATTAACTATATCATCAAGTTTCCAATCTGTTTTTACTAAAAAATCATAAACTCTGAATTTTGCTGCCTCAGACACGCTGTCAGCATCACTTAAATTTGTAAGCATAATAATCGGCACTTCCCCTCCCCATTGCCTGACCCCGCGAATTTTTTTCATAACCTCAATTCCTTCAATTTTCGGCATAATAATATCAAGCATAACTAAATCAGGTTTTTTGTCAAGTGCTTTAGCCAAAGCTTCTTCTCCGTCTTTAGCCTCTAAAACATCAAAGCCTTTGCTTGTAAATTTTTTGGACAAAGCGCTAAGCATGGCGGCTTCATCTTCCGCGATTAAAATTGTTTTTTTATTTGTCATATTTTAGCTAGATAATTTTTTAGTTCCTGCTTTTCTTTTCATGCCTTTAAGCGGAATAGTTATAAAAAATGTTGCGCCATTATCTATCTTTTTAAGCGGCTTCTTGCCTTTCTGCTCTAAAAATTCCAAACTTGGCGACTGAAACCAAATTTTTCCTCCAGACTTCTCAATAATGGCCTTCACAATATACAAACCCAAGCCTGTTCCGACTGATTCAATTTTTTTAACATTATCCGCCCTAAATAATTTAGTAAAAATTTGCGGTTGATTTTCCCTTGGTATTCCGCAGCCATTATCTGAAATTTTTATATAAATATTGGTTTTGGTTTTTTTTATTTCAATCCTGATTATGCCTTTTTTCGGCGCGTATTTTACAGCGTTAGAAATTAAATTTTCAAAAACCGTTTTTGTCAAGCGCGGATCTAAATTTATCATTGGCAATTCATCATAAAGCCTTTCCAATTTAATTTGTTTTTCATCAATCTTTTGTAAAAATTTTTGTATTGATATGTCAACCTTTTTAATAATATCAGTAGGCTCCGGTTCAATGGAAAATGTGCCGACATCAATGCGTGATACATCTAATAAGGCATTTACCAATTCAATCAATCTTTCATTACTTACATAAACTTCTTTTAAATATTTTTTCTGTTCCGCGCTAATGTCGCCGGCGTCGCCTGAGATTAAAAAATCCACATACCATTTAATTATTGACAAAGGCGTTCTTAATTGATGCGAAGCAAGCGCGACAAAATCGGTTTTCGCGCGGCTAAGCTCTTTATGCTTGCTTACGTCTTGAGCTACGCCTGTTTGCAAACGAGACACTAATTCATTTAAAGCGTTTTTTAACTGTCCGATTTCATCTTTTTCCGTAATTGTAAATTTTTTGCTTAAATTACCGGATGCCATCTCTTCTATGCGATAAACAAGTTTAATTATTTTCTTGGAAAAACGCCAGCTTATCAGATACGCGGTTATAAAAGAAAATAAATAAACAACCGCTCCCAAAACCAAAACTTGCTGCAAAGAATTTTCAATCACAAAAATAGCGATTAAAACAAAAATCGTTGCAAAGCCCGCTAAAATCAATAATATTTTATCTGAAAGATTTATTTTTATTTTCATCTGAAAGATTTATTTTTTATATTTATAATTATACATTAAGTTTAATATTGAGTAAACTAATAAATACTAAAAACACCATTTACAAAAACAAAAAAATATGTTTATATTAAAAAATAATTAAAATTTAAATGTAACATAAAATATGATAGGCATTAAAGAGTTTCTAAAAAAACCAAAAATAAAGGCAATAATCGGTATTATCCTAATTTTAGGCGCGATTGCTTCTGGAATAAACGCTTTTAACAGCAAGGATAATCAAGAAAATTTAGTTGAAAATAATACAAAAAAACATGTTAACACTATTGTTTTAAACGACGAAAAAAATAATAAAACCGAAATTAAAGCCATCGGACTGACTAAAGCCAATGCTAAAATTGATGTTGTTTCAATGGGCAAAGGCACTGCCAGAGGCGTATATTTTGAAATTGGCGACAAAATCAAAGCCAATAAATCATTAGTTTCTCTTTCTGATAATTTAACTATAGCAAACTTGATTAGCGCGCAAACCAATTACGCCAACATGCAAAATAATCTAAATACAAGCAAACAAATTAGCGCGGATAATATTCGCCAAGCCGAAATCGCGGTAAAATCAGCCGAGCAGCAAATTAAAAGCGGAAAAATCGCGCTTAAGACCACTGAAGATAATTTGCGAGACTATCAAGCTCTAAATCAAAAAAATATCAAAGACACAAAAGATAACGCTGTTATTTCTTTTGACGGTTATTTAAATATTATTTTTAATGCTTTGGATAACATTAATGATATTTTGCCAATTAACAATGAAACGCAAATACCGCACATTGAATATCTTTTGGGCGCGCAAGATATGTCCTCTGTCGGATATGCTAAAACGCTTTATATAACAATGAAAAACGCCTACGAAAATTTAGAAACGATACCACGCTCTTCAGATTCCATATTAAACGACATGGCGCAAGTAATTAATAATTTAAAACAATTAAAAGAATTAACAAACGCGACCATAACTGTATTGGATAATACAATTAGCAGCAGTAATTTTTCAGACATAGAACTGAACGCGCAAAAAAGCAGATTTTCAGGACTGCGCGCCGAAGTCGTAAATTCTCAGTCAATGGCGGAAAGAGAATTGCAAATATTGCAAAATCTTGACCTGCTTGACACACAGCAAATTACCGCGTTGGAAAACGCGCGCATGTCTGCCACAAGCAATTTGGCAAATTATGAAATTAATTATCTCAGCGCAAAGTCCGCCTTGGAAAGCGCCGGGCAGACAGGCGAACAACGAATTATTTCCGCTAAAACAGCGCTGGATAACGCCAGAAGCCAACTTAATCTGACGCAAATTCAAGCGTCTGATTTGCAAATTAAAACTCCAATCAGCGGACAAATTACAAATAAATATATTGAAGTCGGAACCGAAGTTAATATTGGCATGAAAATCGCTGAAATATCGCAAACCGATATATTAACCATTGAAGCTGATTTATTGGAAGAGGATATAAAAATTATAGACAGAGAACAAAAAGTAATCATTAATAACAATCTTAAAGGAATAATTAATCGCATTTATCCGACAGCTGACGCAAACAGCAAGAAAGTAAAAGTTGAAATTATATTTGATAATTCAAAAAATGACTTAATCGCCGGTTCTTTTGTTGATGTATTAATTTCCAAAATCAAAGAGGACAACCTTGAAAACACAAAAATTTTCATTCCTTTGCGAGCTTTAACCATAACGCAAAATGAAAGTTTTGTTTTTGTTGTTAATAGCGCAGGTGAAGAACAAATTGTTAAAAAAATTATTGTAAAAACAGGAATTTTAGACGGAACTGAGGTTGAAATAATTGATGGCTTGCAATTTAGTGATGAGGTTGTGGTTGATGGCAATAAGAATATTGGTGATGGAGAAAAAATTATAATTAAATAAAAATATGCAAAACAATACTTCATATTCCGAGAAAATAGACGTGAAACTTAAAAAGGCTTTTGAGCAAGAAAAAAAATCTTTTGTCGGGTTTTTTGTTAAAAACTATCGCTTTACTTATTTGATTTTATTTACAATAATCATAATCGGGCTTTTTTCGGTTTTAACTCTTCCCAAGGAAGCTGAGCCTGAAATACGCGTTCCTTTTGCTGTTGTTACAACTATCTACCCCGGAGCGAATCCGACTGATATTGAAGATTTGATAACTGAAAAACTTGAAAATAAAATTAAAAATTTGGAAGATATTAAATTATTTAATTCAAGCTCAGGGCAAGGCATATCCAGTATTTTTGTTGAATACGAGGCAGAGGCTGAATTAAAGGAAAGCTTTCGCAAATTGCGGGAAGCTGTTGATGACGCTAAAACAGAATTGCCTGACACGAGCGAATCGCCTGTTGTTACAGAAGTGAATTTTAATGACATGCCGATAGTCACCTATTCTTTGGCTGGTGATTACGCAAACGAAGAATTAAAAAAATTCGCTGACGATTTAAAAGATATTTTTGAGAATATCAATGATGTTTCCCGCGTGGAAATTTTAGGCGAATTGGAAAGGGGATTTCAAATTATCGCCAATCAAAAAAAATTAGTCAACTTTAATATTTCTTTGGGACAAATTGTCGGGGCAATTCAAGCTAACAACTTTAGCTTGCCTGCCGGAAATATTGAAATTGATAATTTTGAGTATGGCGTAAGAATTGATGGACGAATAAACTCCGCTTTTGAATTAAACGATATTGTTGTCGCAACTTTTAACAACACGCCGATTTATTTAAAAGATGTAGCGGAAATTAAAGACACTTACAAAAAAAGAACAACAGAATCGTATATTGGTTTTTTTAATCAAGAATCAAAAAATACAGTGTCTTTACAAATATATAAAAAAACAGGCGGTAATATTTTAAATATAGTAGCTGATTCTCAGGCCAAAATTGATGAATTAAAAAACAGCCAAACATTGCCGGAAAGTTTGATTATTCAAAAAACCAATGACAACTCTGTTTTTATAAAAGAAGATTTGGAAACTCTTGGCGCAAGCGGATTGCAAACAATAATTTTGATTGCTTTAATACTTATGCTTATTTTAAGTTTAGAGGGCGCTTTAATTACTGCTATGGCGCTTCCTTTTGCTTTTTTTCTTTCATTTATTTTTTTAAAAATGCAGGGAATGACGCTAAACAGCATGGTGCTTTTTTCGCTTGTTTTGTCGCTAGGGCTAATGGTTGATAACGCGATTATAATTATTGAGGGGATAAACGAATATATTAACAAACATAAAAAATCTGTTTTTGAGGCTGCTCTGCTTTCTGTTTGGAATTTTAAATGGGCGATTACCGCAGGAACAATGACAACTGTTTCCGCTTTTCTGCCTATGCTTTTGGTTTCCGGAATTATGGGCGAATATATGTCAATTATGCCAAAAACAATTTCCGTTACGCTTTGCTCAAGTCTTTTTGTGGCAATCGTAATTATCCCAACGCTTGCGGTCAGATTTATTAAAGTATCTGGTAACAATGGACATGGACAACGCAATAAAAAAAGGCATATTTATTTGGGGAAAAAAATGTCAAAACTTCATGCTTATTATATTAAACTTTTGAAAAATATTTTGCCAAATAAAAAGAAAAGGCGAAGTATATTGGCGGTATCATGGGTATTGTTAATTTTGGCAATCGCGGCTCCTGTTTCAGGATTAATGAAAATTGAAATGTTCCCTAATATTGATCTTGATTATTTTATTGTCAATATCAAACTTCCAAATGGCTCAAGCCTAGACGCAACACGACCGATAGCCAAACAAGCTGAAAAAATTATCGCTCAAACCACGGAAGTTGATAATTATGTTACGACGCTTGGCGTGTCTGCTTCGCTTGGCTTTCATGGCGGTATGAATAGCAGTCCGCATCTTGCTAATATCACTATTAATTTAAAAGATAAAAAAGATAGAGAAAAAAAAAGTTATGAAATTGCCGAGGAATTGCGCTCTAAAATTTTAATTCATGGAGCTGATGTTACGATTGAAGAATTATCAGCAGGACCGCCAACAGGCTCGCCTATTGAAGTGAGAATTTTCGGTGATAATATGGAGGGGCTTTCAATTCTTGCTTCTGATGTTAAAAAATATTTTAAAAATATTAATGGAGCAATAAACATAAAAGACAATCTTGCTGATTCTGCCGGAGAATTTACTTTTAAAATAAATAAGCAAAAAGCGGATTTTTACGGATTAAGCGCTCCGATAATCGCGAATAATTTGCGTTCTGCTCTTTACGGCGCTAAAGGGTCTGAAGTTAATATTGAAAGCGAAGATGTTGATATTACCGTTAAATACGAAGATAATATTTTTAGCTCTGTTGATGATATTAATAACCTGCTTATTCTTACGCCAAAGGGAGAACAAATCGCTTTAAGCCAAGTCGCTGATGTTAGTCTTGAGCCGGCGCTTTTGACAATAGACCATCGCGATGGCGAGAAAATAGCAATTGTTAGCGCGGACTTAAAAGCAGATGCTGATTTGAAAAATATTTTAAGCGATTTTGCGGAGTTTCAAAAAACTTTAAATTTGCCTAAAAATTTCAGTATCGCGGTTGGCGGAGAAGTTGAGGACATTCAAAAATCTTTTACAGAATTGTTTATGTCTATGATTCTTGCGGTTTTGTTAATCTCTGTTATTCTTGTTTTGCAATTCAATTCTTTTAAACAGCCTTTTTTAATAATTTTCTCAGTGCCATTGGCATTCATCGGCGTGATTATCGGGTTAAATGCCCTTGGCCAGCCTTTTTCTTTTACTGTATTTATAGGCTTGGTTTCTTTGTCAGGAATCGTTGTTAACGATTCAATTGTTTTGATTGACAGAATAAACAAAAACATCAAAGACGGAATGGAATTTTTTGAAGCGATTATTGAGGGCGGAACTGCTAGAATGCAGCCGATTTTCTTAACATCAATCACAACAATAGTCGGCGTTTTTCCTTTGCTTTACGCCAGCGAACTATGGCGCGGATTATCTTTAACTATAATTTTCGGATTGTTGTTTTCTACAATTTTGACGCTTGTGATTATTCCGATTTATTATGCTGGGATTTGTGGAAAAAAACGCCGTTCTTAATAATTTTTACAAAAAATTCCTAACAATCCCCTCTAGCTTGCCTTGTTTGACTATTCGTAAATTTTTATAGCTAACCACCGTATCTGGAATAACTGCAGTTTTAAATCCGAGCTTTTCGGCTTCTTTTAAACGCTCTTTTAATTTTCCAACCTTCCTGATTTCACCGCCCAAACCGACCTCTCCGATTACAACTGTTTTTCTGTCAACAACTTGGTTTAAAAGCGAAGAGGAGATTGCCAGACAAACAGCCAAATCCAGACTTGGGTCGCTTACTTTTAATCCGCCGGCGATATTTATAATTACGTCTTGATTGGTTAAATTTATATTGGCACGCTTTGTTAATACAGACGTTAAAACCTGCAAGCGATTCAAATCAAACCCGGACGACTTACGCTGCGGATATCCGAAAACCGTTTTTGTAACCAGCGCCTGCACCTCCACTAAAAACGGCCGTGTGCCCTCCATAATAACACCGACCACCGATCCTGATATTGACTGAACTTTATCATCCAAAAAAACCGCGGAAGGATTGCTTACTTCTTTAAAACCTTGTCCTGTCATTTCAAAAACTCCCAATTCGTCAACCGAGCCAAAACGATTTTTTGATGCTCTAAGCATGCGGTAATCATGTCCGGTTTGGCTTTCCAAATACAAAACCGCGTCAACAATATGCTCTAAAGATTTCGGTCCGGCAGCCGACCCATCTTTGGTTATGTGCCCTGTCAAAATCACGGCAATATTATTTTCCTTGGCTAATTCCAAAAATTTTATCGTGCAAGCCCTTATTTGATTAATACCACCCGCTTCCGATGGCACTTCTGATGAATACATAGTTTGGATTGAATCTACTACAACCAAAACCGGTTTTCCCGCCATAGCTTTAGCGTCGGCGGGCTTGTCCTCCGAAGCCTTGGCATAGGAGGGCTTACCACCTAAAATAGCCGGAATTATTTTTTCAACATCAGTTTCACTAATAAATTGCACGCCCTTAACATCACATTGTAATCTTTCCAACCTATCTTTTACCTGGATGGGTGATTCTTCTCCGCTGATATAAATTATATTTCCATACTTTTTTTTGTTAATCGCGTCTGTCATTTGCGCCAATAGCGTTGATTTTCCAATTCCCGGTTCGCCTGCTAGCAAAAGCAAAGATCCTGGAACAATTCCACCGCCAACTACCCTATCCAACTCACCTATCCCTGTAGTCATTCTCGTTAAATTCTGTGATTTTATTTTTTCCAAATCTATTATCTTAGCCGAAACGGACATATTTTTTTGTTTTTCACGCCCATCCCCGACAAATTGCTCGCTCAAAGTCCCCCAAGAACCGCACTCCAAACAGCGCCCAATCCATTTTGAAGACTGCGCGCCGCACTTTGAACATTCGTAAATTGTTTTTTGTTGTTTTGGCATTTTTTAGTTAATCTCTTGAATCGATTTTATAAAAACGATTACTAATTTGGCACAAAATTATTTGGATCTGCGCCTTCTATTATTTCACCATTTTTATAAACATAATGTTTGTCTTTCGAATAATAATAATCTATGGGTTCAAAAGAACTCAAATCAGCTTCTTCTATTAATTTAGATTCGTGATATACATTATTTTTATCTTTACCATAAATTCCTTTATCTATCAAAAGTGTAAATACCGCTGGATCAGCATTTATTAATTTTTCAGAACCAAAATATACATTATTTTTATCTTTTGCATAACTACATCCTGATCCATCAGTTAGGCTATGTCTTTCTGGAAAATATTCAAAGGTATCAGGATCAGCGCCTTGAATAATTTTATTTTTTTCCCAAGTACCATCTTTGTTAAAACTTATCAAATTATAGACAGCACTTTTATCTAAATAATAAAGATCTCTTTCGTCGCCACAGTTAATAATTTTAAAAGTTCCAACATCAATATTCCCAAGAATTTTATTAGCCGAATAAATATTATTTTTATCTTTTGAGAAACTACACTCAAGATACTCAATATTTTCAGGATCAGCATTTTCAATTATTTTATCCCCCCAAAAAACATAATTTTTATCTTTGGCAATACTATATCTAGCGGAATGTATGACGGTAAAAGTTGATAAATCTACGCTTTCTATTCTGTTTTCTTTTTTAGTTCCCAAATAATAAATATACATATTACTTTTATGGTAATTTCCATATTTCGTTATAGGAATTATTTCCGTTTCCTTATTATTTTCTACTAGGGAGTTTGATGTACTTGATACTTGCGTTCTCTCAATCAATCTCTCCAACTCCACCGCTTCAATTCCTCCCAAATATCCTTGATTATTAACATATACAAATGGCACGCCGTTAATTAGTAACGCGTCGGCTTCAAAAATATTGTCATTAATTAATTTTTCAACTAACCCTTTGTCAATGCAGGTTTGCCATCTTTTAATATCCAAGCCTGTCTTTATGGCTATTTTTCTGAATGTAGTTTGGCTCAAATTTGCTGTCTCAGAAAATAGTCTCTCGTTATATTCCCAAAACAAACCCTGTTCATCGGCGCAGCGCGCGGCAACAGCCGCCCTGTATGACACGGAAGTAAAATCAGATTCGGGATAATCTTTCCAAATTAATTTTATTTTATTTTCATGCTTTTCTACACTTGCCTTTATCATTTCCAATTGCTCAGCGCAATACTCGCAATCATAATCAGAATAAATAAAAACAGTAAGCGGCGCCTCTGCAAAACCTAAAACAGGATCTTCTTTCCGCAAAATCGGCTCCTTAATCATGTCTTTCAAATTAGGAACCTTGGTAATAAAAGGATCTGAAGTATCAGCGTCTATTTGCCTTACCTGCTTGGAGTAACTTTTTTCATCTGCGGCAATCAAGCGATTATAATAATTATTTAAATAAAAAATTAAATAAATGCCAAACAAAAACAAAAAAGCCAATAGCGACGCTATGACAAAAAAATACGCGTAAAATTTATTTTTATTTATTTTTTTTAGCATAAATTATTTTCTCCAATAAACACTATCAACTTTCCATGCTCCGTCTTCCATGACAAAACCGATTAAAATATCTTGGGAAAAAGTGTTGGAATAATTATTCATGGTTCCTGTTGCCTCTCTTCTGCGGGTAGAAATCAATACGCTGGCAAAACCTAAGTCATCATCAAAATCTTTTAATTCCGAGGCAACAGACTTGGTTGTTATGCCGTAATAAATAGATGTATCGTAATTTTTTTCTTTTTGCTCTTTTATATAGCTATCCGACCATTTTTTCATTTTTGAACTCATAAAAATTTTCAAACTGCTGATGTTGCCGAAATTGGATTGATTGGAATAAGTTCCAAAACGTTCCGCAAAAGAACCGGCAATCCTTATTAAATCCTTTTTGCCTACTTGAACTTCCTCTGCCACTGTATTATTTTCATCAAAATCGCCAATCGTAATTTCTCTCGGGTCTTTGTTTGCGCTGTCCTGGCTGGAATTTATCTGATCTTCGTCAATATTAAGCGCTTTCGGAATTTCATTATTTTTATCACTTATCACGGAATCATCATTTGTTTTGCGTATTAAATTTAAAAAATCTCCGGCAAAGAAAACATAAATAATACCGGCAAGCAATACCACTCCGACCAAAATAATTATAAAACCAAATATTTTTTTTTGCATATATTTAGTTATTCGCTTTGCGAACCCGCCTCTACGAATGCGGGACATGCGAATTATTATTATTAAAATTAATAGCTAAGCTATTTCCATATCTTTAACAGCGTCTTCTTCGTCTTCCTGATTGTTTTCTTGCCCTAAATTTTCCGCAAACTCTTTTTTTGCCTCTTCAATTTCCAAAAGCTGCCGAGGATCTGATGTGATTAATTGATCTTCCGTATAAGAAGCGACTATTTTAATGGCGGCGTGCTTTGTGCCTGCGAAAAATATTCCTTCTCCGACACCGCATTCAAGCAATAAATATTTTTCCCCCTCGGTTAAAACAAAAGTTTTCTGCACTAAATCAATGGAAGCGCTTGACTGCTTTAACAACAACTGCAAAGACGAATTAGTCACAATAGCCTGGCCGTAAGGCGAAACCAAAAAATCATTTACGTCTTGCGTAATAGTAGTCACGCCCAAATAATATTTTCTGCATCTTTTAACCAGCGCGAAAATAAATTTCGCGCTATCCTCATGCTGCATCAGCCACCAAGCTTCATCAATTACCAATATGCGCTTCTTGGAAACGCTGCGAACAACATTCCAAATATAATTAATAATCGTATAAATTGCTATCGGCCTTAATTCATCCTCTAAATCGCGCACTGAAAAACATACTAAAATATTATCCATTTTAACATTAGTGGGACTATTAAACAAGCCTGCAAAAGTTCCTTGAGTATATTTTCTAAGCCTTAAGGCCAAATCGGCTCCGCCTTCCATTCCTTCCATAATATCCTGCAAATCCTGCATAATCGGCGCTTCAACAGTTGCCAAATCGCAATCAGGCGTGATGTCTTTTTTTGCGTAAGTTTCCAATAAAGCGCGGTCAACCACTGAATCTTCTTCATGGCTAAGGTCGCCAAGCATTAAGCGGATCAAGCCTTTAACCGTTATCACGGCGCTGCGAATTATATCGCCGGGTTTGGAATCGCCGCCGATTGCGCGCGGCAAATCAAACGGGTTAATTTTATTTTCACTGGACAATGATAAATTAACATAAGTGCCGCCAACAGCGTCGGATAAATGCTTATACTCATGCTCGGGATCAATTACCATAACTTCGGTTCCCAGCATTAAAGAGCGCAAAATTTCCAGCTTAATCGCATAGCTCTTGCCGGCTCCGGAAGTCGCGAATACCACTGTGTTGGCGTTTTGCAAACTAAAACGATCAAAAAGAATTAAGCTGTTATTATGGCGGTTTACACCGTATAAAATTCCGTTATCAGTGGTCAGTTCGCTTGAAATAAAAGGAAATGACGAGGCAATCGGCGATGAATTCATGTTAAAAGTAATATATAATTCGTCATTGCCGAGAGGCAAAGTGGAGTTAAAGCCTTGCTCAGCCTGATAAAAAACTTTTTTTGAATAAACCAGGCGCGAACCGAAAATATTTTCAATCTCGCCGGTCAAGCGGCTTAATTCTTCTTTTTTTTCAGTATATATTGTTACATACAGAGCGAATTGAAAAAATTTTTCTATACCCTGCGTTAAAGCGTCGCGCAAGGCTTCAATATCCCTTAGTGCTGTCTCGCGCAATGGATCGCGCGCCGCGCCTTTTTCCGCGTCTGAAATTATCTGCGCTTCCAAGCCGCCTACTTTCTTTTTTAATTGTTTTAAAATAATAGCGCTTTCAACAGGATAAAAAAACATAGCCACGTCAAAAGTGGAATTAAGATTAATAACCGGCGCGAACCAACCAACGCTTATATAGCGCGGATAATTTATAATAAAAATCGTACGCACGAACTTATCTCCCAAAATCAAATAGTCAGGATTTATCTTCATGCTGGCGGGAGCGATTAAATCATTTATTGAAATAATGCCTTTACGATACGCTTTTTCTTCTTCAATATACTCCTTGGTTATATCAACCGAATGACTTAATTCTTTAATGGACTTTTTCTCAGCTTCCGCGCGCTGATGCTCCAATTCAAGCTCTTGCTCTTGCGCTTTTTTAGGTTCAAACATAATTTATTAGATGCTAAAATTAAATATTTAAAATATCTTAACTCCTACTCACTCAGACGTAATTGATTAACATCAACCAATTTCTGATTAATTGAAGTAGCTGGATTATAAGTATTATAATATAATTCCAAAAGGCTTTGCGTATCAAGCTGGACTGATTGCAGCCCTATTGAACCAAGTCCTGCGATAATATTATCAACCCTGCGAGTTAATTCAACTTTGCGCCTTTGGAATATATTGCTTTTCATTTTAATTAAAGTCGCCGGCTTAAATACGTCAAAAAAACGGCTAAAAAAACCTTTTTGCTTATCAGACAGCGGATTATAAGTCAAAACAACATAAAAGCGCTTATTCATAATTTTGCTCATTGAAATAAGCTCTTGAATATATTGCACATATTCGCCTGTCTGCATTTTTAACAATTCATTGGTTTGCTCTTTTTCTTTTTGTTTTAATGATTTTATATAATTTTCAATATTTAACTCGCGCGACTGGATAACAATCTGCAAGGGAAAATCAATGTTATTTAAAAAACTGACATAAGCGGAAATAATCGCATTCTGCTCATCCTCGCTTTTTAAAGCAAAATTAATGCTTGAAACCAAAATCACCGCCCGCAAAGTGCCGTCGCGCATAATCACCGTATCCTCTTTTACCTCGGCAATATCCAAAAATTTTTCCGTAGAGGAAGTAACCTTATTTCTTACCAATTTATTTTTAGGATTAGCCATAATTTAAAAATTAACGGTTTTAATATTTTCTTTAACATTTTCATCAGCTTGCGCGTTAGTTTCTCCTCGATAAGCGCCGCTAGTATCAACAATCAAAGCCAATTCGCTTAAACGAGAAGCGCTAATATGCTTTTTGGTTATTGGCGCGTATTCTTTAATTATTTTTTTTGCGTCTTCTGTAATATTTTCACCCTCATTAATCCAAACTCTTTTTTTGGGCTTCTTTGACGTTTGAATAAAATTTAATACAAAAAAATGAAAAGGCATTCCGTTTATTTTAAAAAACGCGAACACGCCGCTTACGCAAAAAATCATAATGCTTGAGCCTAAAAACAAAGAAAAATCAAAAAATTTATAACATACAATCATCACCATAAAACCGAAAAACATAATAATAAACTGCCGCGCCGTAATAGGCCCGATAATTTTGTCTTCAACATCAATAAATTGCGGTACTGTAAACTGTTGCATAACTCTTTAGTATCTTAATTTTTTATTCAACTCCATTACCGCCAAAAATTCTTCCTTATTCAAACAATCTTCTCCTTTTTCTTGCCTGTTGTTTATTATAGCATCAACTCCTTGGTTGGCGCTAATACTATCTTTGCCAATATCCAAATACATTTTATTCAGCTTGCTTTGTCGCCAAGCCTTAATGCCTGACAAGCGCTGCGCGTAATTTTCTTCTTCCAAAAATTCAATTTTTTCCGATATTTTTTTTATTCGTACGTTTGAATCATTGCTTAAACGGCGAAAATTAAGCAAATCCATTTCCTTTAATTCGTCAATAGGACCAAGCAATTTCGGAGTATGCTTAACATCGTCCATTTTTACTTTTCCGCTTTTCACCTCAGGACGTTTCATAGAAGGTTGCTTTGCAATTTCAAATTTTAATTTAGAAGGCTTAAAAATTTCTTTCTTGTCTTTTTTATTTATTGCCGACTTGCCCGCCGTAGCTTTAGCGAAGGAGGGATTATCCTCCAATGCCTTATCAGCTAAAGGCTTGCCCCGCGCAACTTTAGCGTAGTGGGGCTTGTCCCGCGCATCCTTGGCGTAGTGGGGCATATTCTTGAAATCATAATCCATATCCCGAGCGGATTCAATAGTTATTTCTTCGCTTCGGACTGGCGCGTTTTCCTGTTTTTTTTCTTCTTCAATTCTTTTTTTGTCAGCTAAAACCAATATATTATCAGCGTAAATCTCGCTAAAAGCCAAACCGCCGGAATCTATATCTTTGGATAATGTTTGTTTTGTATCAACTTTATTTCTAATTCCTTTTAAATATATTGTAATTATCCCGAAAAAACGCTTGCGTAAATCTTCAGAACTGAAATTCACTCCGATTTCTTTAGACGCCGCGTTAACAATATTATCATAATTAAGCTGTTTTTTTTGCTTTTCCGTATTATCAATTTCAAAACTTTCCAATTTTTTAGCCAATCCCTTTACTTCTTCTTCGTCTTCAGTTGAAAAAAAGAAATTTGAGCCTCTTACTTTTGTTTCTTCTTTTCTGTTTTGCGCTAAATCATTCAATTGTTCGCTGTCATTTCCGCCATCAATAGTATCCGCGCGCGCTTCTTTGGCTATTCCCAAATAATCAGCCACTACAAACAAAACATTATCTTTAAGATCATCAACCAAGCGCTCAGCCTGCCGCGCGTCCAAATCATGCTCAAACACAAAATACTTGGATAAATCCAAAATTGAAATATCCTTTACCATCACCCGCATTATCACCATCGCCAAACTAACGCCGTATTTTTCTTCCAATTCTTTAATTGCAGTCATAACCTCTGGCGCGGAAATTGCCATTCGCAATTCTTGCGGCAACTGATTAAATTTTTCTAAATAATTTAGCATTATTTTTTAATTACACGTTCGTAGGAACAGGGCGGTGCCCTGTTCCTACGAAAAAATAATTTTTAATCAAAACGCCTAATCTCCTCTTCAACCGCCATTCTCTCTAAACTGCCTGCTGTATATTTATTTGCCTCAATTTTCAAACTTTCCAATTTCTTTTTATTATCAATCTCCTCTTCAATCGCCAGCCGCTCCAATCCACCCTCGCTGAATTGCTCTTCCTCGCGCCTTAATTCGTCAATCTTTTTTTCTTCTTCGGTTTTTGGCGGCCCCCAAATTTTTCGCGTTTGCCCAATCGTTTCTTTTTCCTTTTTAACCGGAATAATCTCCCATTCTTCCATTGGCACATCCCGCAAACTTTCCGGAAAAAACTTTAAATTGCGATACAATTGCAATAATTTCTGCACTAATTTTTTTTCTTCCGTTCCTAAAAGCTTAGCGTTTTTAGATTCGGTAATATATTTGCTCAAAGCCAAATTATTAAACATCCCGCTGCCATAAACTTTAATAAAATCCTGAATCCAATTCCCAATCGTAGGCGACTGCGTCTTGCTGTCCATCTCAAATCGTTCGTGGGTGAGGAATTCGCCGTTATTATAAAGCTCGTTTTCTAATTCATTTTTGAAATTTGAATCATCAACAAACAGCTGAATTAAATTACTGTTATAATCTTCTAAAAACGGGTTTACATGATCTGCCAAAAAGCATGATAACATACCGGAAAATATTTCCCGGCTGTCTTCTTTTTCTTTCTGCTCATTATATTTGCGTGGTTTAATTTCTTCTTCTTCCGGCTTATTAGGAATATGCTCTTGAAAATCATCAGCCAATTCTTCTTTAAAAAATTCATTTTCCTCTTTAATGGCTTGTTTTTGAATTTCAATATATTTTTCATAATCTTTAATCTTTGCACCTTGCTTTTCTAAATATTTTTTTGCTTTCCCGTTAAACCAATCATCAACAATCAACAATCTTATGCCGACAATTTTCAGCGCCATTTTCTTTGCATTTTTTTCATCAAAACCAAAGACATTAATTAATTCTAATTCTAACTCTGGAATCTCTAATTCTTTAAAATACAATCTGCTTATTATTTCAGCAACTTTTGTAAAATCATTGCTGTTTATATTATTTTCCGAGCAAATCAAAAGATTCAATTCAGAAGCTTTCATTGAAATTAAAAACTCCTGAACATCTTTAGGCAACCTATTCAATTTTTGATTAAAATTATTCATAATTATACTGACATTATTTCATCATCTGTTTTTATCTTTTTTGCGTCATCACTATCTTTATTATGCGTTAATATTATTTCACGCATTTCACGAACCAATTCCGGATTTTCGCCTTGTTTATGCATTGATTTAAGTTTGGCATAAGTAATGTTAGAGGCTACATTATTATTTGCTACAACAACTTGTGAACTATTATTATTTCTAATCATTTTATATAAATCATCTTTCTCAATTTTATTAATATCTTTAGCTTTGGCATTTTTCAAATAATTGCCTAAAGCTTTATGGTCAACATCCAATCCTTTTTTAAATGCTTCGGTAATATCTCCGGTTAATTTAGCATGAAGCTTCGCGTATTTATCATCCATTAAACTATCTTCATCTCTAGCGCCCTTTAAGCCCTCGCCAACACCTTCTTGATATTTTCTTCCTCTCTTAAATGCGGTTTCAAGAACTCTTGTCACATCTTCGTCATGGTACTCTTCCAATGCCTTTACAACATTTTTATCTTTATAAGCGTCTGCTCTCAATTTTGTAGAATCAACTTTTCCTTTGTCAATACGATTGCCAAACTTTTCTCTTCCTTCTTTTGTTTTAAAGTCATAAGCGATATGGGCTTGATTTTTATCAATTTCCGTATTTAACTCTCTTAATTTAATCTGATTTGCCTGTAATACATCTCTTGCCCTGTCAACGGCTTTGTCATCCTTGAAATCTCCATCTTTAGCCAATTTGAGCGCTGCTGCCATTTTTGTTTCTCCTGATGAGGTTTTATCATTCATTAATTGATCTAATTGGCTGGCGTTCATATTGGCATCAGTGTTTTTCTTGGTAGCTTTTTCAATCGCTTCAACTTGAGCCCTATGCAAGGTTGCCCGAGCATCGCTTTGCGCGCTTTTCCAAGAATCATGGGCGGCAACTCCCAGCGCGCCCATTGTTTTTTGTTCTTTTTTATCTATTACTAATGATTTTGCAGTAACTTGATTATCTTTGTCTAATTCCTTAAATACTCCTTTTTCATCTGACTTATATTTCTTTCCGTCATATTTCATTATTGCGTCATTAGGCTTTTCCAACTGCTCGGAATAATAATCTCTTTTTGCTTGTTTTAAACTTTCTTTTTTACCGCGCCTAGCCGCAAGCGCCGTTCTTATGTTATTAGGGATATTATAAGCCCCCGTACCCAAAGTAGTTGCGATTCCCTTATCTCCAAGTTTTGTTCCGAGCATTTTATCAACTCCCCTGCCAGCAAATTTATCCGCGGTTCCCAATGTAGCCAAACCAATCCTTCCACCGGCTTTTGCGGTAGCTTTTGCACCATCAGCAGCTTTATCTTTACCCCATTTAGCAAATTTTGCCGCCCTATCAGTTGTCTGTCTCTTAACAAAACCAAGCCCCATCCCCTTCGCCTTGCTCGCTAAATTCGCGCCATAGCTGGCGCCCATGGCGCCTAGGGACATAGTAATTTTCATGGCGCCGATTAAGAGTCCAATTGCAAGAATAAGCTGCATTGCGTTTTGGCTATCTCCTATTTCTGTAATTGTTGCCTGAATATTTTCGGCACTTCTTAAATCTAAAAAATCATAAGCATTTTTGGCTATAGTCAAAGAAAGCCAAGTAAAAAAAGCCAAAACAGGACCAACGATTAAGTATTTAGTAAATTCGCCCCACCACTGCGTCCAATATTTTCCTCCACCCGGAACCGCTGTTGATAAAAACGCCAAAGGCGACAAGACAATCAAAATCCAAAACATAATCAAGCGCATTATCAATATGCCCATCAACATAATCATTATAAATAAAGCAATAACCATAAAAATCAAAGCCAAGCCAGCCGCATAAAACATTTGCGAATCCATATCGCCAAAATCAACCGCCTTGCTTAATGCAAGTAATTCATCAATATGAAGCATTACCACAAAATTACTGCTAGCTCCGGCAAAAGCATTGCTAAAAGTCAGCATTACAATTTGTGAAATATCAATTAAAAAAAGACAAATTGTTTTAGAAAAATTTATTAACACCGCCATAATCAATAATTTTGGCAGATATTTTTTCATTGAATAATTTTCCAAACGCAATATCGTAGCAAAAGCTATCATTAAAAGCACCAAAATAAAAAACATATTGCACAAATCCCGAACAATTCTCCATCCGTAAGCCACCCCGTCAATATCAAACTCTTGTAATGTAAAAAGCCAATTTACGACATGCATAACAAGAGTTAACATTGTGCCAAAAGCGCTTGCAATATATAAAGTAACCCACGCCAAAAAACCGACAATCGCACTTCCGTCAGCCCTTACAATATTCGCACCAACCCCCTCAACCCCAAAAATATTCGCAGGCAACACAAAAAATACCAATGCAAGCAGGGTAAAAATTAATATTCCTTTTTTTAGTTTTTTATTTAACATTTAAACCCGATTTCTTTTACTTTTTTATTTTTATCTTCTTTCATTAGAATGTCTAAAATTCTGAATATTTCCGTAAACTTTTTATTGCCTTCTTTTTCAATTTTCATAATTTTATCAGCCAAATCCTTATATGAATAAACCAATTTTCTTATTTTTACGAAAGTACGCATAATTAAAATATTCGTTTCAACAGCCTTTTTACTTTTTAAAACACTTGAGAGCATTGCAACGCCTTGTTCTGTAAAAACGTACGGAAAATATTTTATATGTTTACCTCTGCCTTTCTTTAAGGTCGCAAATTGCGACCTTAAAGAATCATCAAATATTCCCTCTTTTTCTAAAAATTCAGTTTCCATTTTAGTAAGCCGGAACATAAAATCACTAGGAAATCTCTCAATATTTCTTTTTACCTGTTCATTTAGTCTCTTTGTCGTAACTCCATAAAGCATAGCCAAATCCCTATCCAGCATAACTTTTTGTCCGCGGATTAATAATATTTTATTTTCTATTTTTTCCAATGGAATTATATTTGGCATATTTACTCACACTTAAACCCAATTTCTTTTACTTTTTTATTTTTATCATCTTTCATTAAAATATCTAAAACTTTAAAAATATTAATAATTTTTTTGTCGTATTTTTGTTCTATTTCCGCGATTTTCACTGCTAAACCCTCGTAAGAATTAATGAATTTGCGCATATTTACAAAAGTGCGCATAATCGCGATATTAACTGTAACAGCCTTTTTACTTTTTAATACTCCTGACAACATTGCCACTCCCTGCTCAGTAAAAACATAAGGAACATATCTTCGTCCTCCTTTTTTTGAGGTGCCAAAATGGCGCCTCAAAACTTCAAACTCTTCTTTTGTTAGTCTAAACATAAAATCTTCCGGAAATCTGTCAATATTTCGTTTTATCGCCCTTACCAATGCTTTAGTTTCTATTTCATAAAGTACAGCTAAATCACTATCCAGCATCACTTTCTGCCCGCGAATAAGCAATATTTTATTCTCTATTTTTTCTAATGGAATTATATTTGGCATAATTATTTAATCACACTTAAAACCAATCTCTTTTACTTTTTTATTTTTATCATCTTTCATTAAAATATCTAAAACTTTAAAAATATCAATAATTTTTTTATCATATTTTTGTTCTATTTTCGCGATTTTCACTGCTAACCCCTCGTAAGAATTAATGAATTTGCGCATATTTACAAAAACTCTCATTATAGCAACGTTAACTTCAATTGCTTTATCGCTATGCAACACCCCTGAAAGCATGACAACTCCTTGCTCTGTAAAAACATAAGGTATTGAAGAAGAATGTTTAAGTAAAACGAACCGGTCGCAATTTGCGACCAGTTGCTTAAATTCTTCTGACATTAGCTGAAACATAAAATCTACTGGAAATCTTTTCGCGTTTCTTTTTACCTGTTCATTTAATCTTTTGGTTGTAACTCCATAAAGCATAGCCAAATCCCTATCCAGCATAACTTTCTGCCCGCGGATTAATAATATTTTATTTTCTATTTTTTCCAATGGAATTATATTCGGCATAAATCAATTTAACCAAATAAACTTTAAAACCTCCCATTTATGGGTAACGGCGTATCCTCCTGCTAAAATAATTAACCCTAAAAACAACAACAAACTAACAACCGCGAATAAAATAATTTTAGTAACTGGAATTCCAGTTGCTTTTCCAAATTTTAAAGCAGCTGTTCCGATTCCCGGCGCTAAAGATTTAATCGCCATATTCGCGCCTTTTTCAGCCAAACCGATATCAGAATTAATTTTGGATTGGCGTAAACGGCTGGAAATGTCATCAAAATTTTTTGTGTTTGGCATAAATTTTATCAATTACTTGCCGAAGCGCCCCAATTATCAGTCAAAGCAACACCTATTTTATCATAAGTTCCGATTGTGTAATAATGTATAAACTCATGCGGCTCTTCAATGTTTGGTCTGTCATTAAGTTCGCCGTAAGCCGCCGGAGAATCAACAACCCCGTCAGCCCAGTCAATATCAATCCTAGATAAAGGTAATTGTTCCTCGTCAATAACTGAAGTAAACTTCAAAGTATAGTATCCTGAATTAATGATTGTAAAAGTGGGGGCCACTCCGCCCCAAACAACATTATCACTGCCGTCTTCCAACGTAACATTGTCTATTATAGGTAAAATTTTACAGGTAGGTCCGTTAACGGCCGCGTATCTATCAATAATATCGGCGGGCAAACAATCTGCGGGTGGTAATATATTATCAATAATATTATCTATGTCGTATCTGTTGGCGCCCCAGTCCCAAATCACGGTGCGGTAGCTTTCCACAAACAAACTGCTGATAATATCTTTAGTGTCGTTTGAATCAACATTGTCTAAATTATTTATTAAATCGCAGGTTTCGCCGGCAGGGCATTGCAAATCCAAATAATGCTCATCACTATTTTCGTCTCCATAATCCCAAGCCCCTCCAGGATAAGGATGAGCGCAGACAATTTCTTCATGATTACTGCAACGACCTATGTCTTTGCAAGACGGTCCATGGCACCCGTAAGGCAAGCCTGATATTACCGATTCACTTAAATTTTCCCTAAAAAATAAACGATCGTATTCGTCTGTTGAAACTATGCCGTCCCAGTCTTCAGGGCTTTTGACTTCAGCTGGAATTATAGCAGAGCCAAACGGAGGATCTTCATCTCCGTAAACATATCCGCCAAGCCCGCTAAGAGCATAATCTGAACCGGTTCGCACCCTGCCTGTCCACGCTTTGTCGTCAGCCGTATCAGAAACAACCTGATAAAATTTATCACACTGCAAACGATAATTCTCGGGATACATTAATTCGCTTGTTGTGTAATTGTATATCATAACAGGCGGATCTGAATCTGGTTCATTGTGAACAAGATCTCCGTCATACACATACCAGCTACCGAAAATTGCTGGATACGCTACGTCATTTTTTGGAACACATGTATATCTTATATTATATTCAGTTCCAAGATCCCATCCACCTCCACATTCGCCATCTTCATAAACCATAACTGCTAATTTATAATCTGCATCAAGACAACCATCATAATATTCAGAATAATGACTGCCACATCCGGCGCCAGATAATGCTATATCTAATCCAGACCTCCATTCTCCTTCAGTTACAAGACTTCCAATTCCAGTCCAATCCACGATACCTGCCCAAAAATCTAAATCACAACAATAATCATCCTTATCAAATATTATCTTAGATGTCCTTTTCTCCACAAAATCAAAATTAGCGTCCATGTCGGCGCAGTAGTAAACAGGGAATTTGCCTTCATAGCCTACTCCGCGTTCAATAATGGAAGAGCTTTTTATTCTGTCAACAGGATACCACATAAGGCAAGCGTCCCTGTTTCCGGGATATCGATCATATTCCATGCAATATCCTTCCATTCCCTTATCTATGCCTTTAATCATGTCATAGCTGTTGCAGGTAAAACTTTCTTGAGTAGGGTAAAGCCGGCAAGTCTTTGGAATAAAATCAGGCGTTTCAATCACCGGCGTTATTCTTATATTGTCAAAATAAATACTGCCTTTCAAATCTGCCCCTGAAACGGATTCGGCTTGCAGAGAAATCTCCATAAAACCGCTGGTTGGTTTAAAACTTTTTGTCATCGCTGTCCAGCCGTAAACGCTTTCATCAGATTCAAAAATTTCATTCGCTCCTCCAGTTAAAACTACTTGCGCTTTTGCATCGTTATTGGTGCTGCTTAAATGATAAGTGTTAACCATGTAGCTTATATAATAATCTTGTCCGACCTCAACCTGCGTGGAATTTGAAACAAGCCGCTGTCCCGCCCCCAATTTTAGCAATGACCGGCCCTCCATTGGATAAACAATGCCTGAAATCTCTGCTTCATAAGGATTATTTATAACATAAGCGTAATCAGGATCCCAAATGGTTCCGTCTAAATACCAATCAAGCGGATAATTGTCAGAATCATACATTTCGAAACTGCCATTACCCACATTGGCCTCAGCGCCTACTTCTTGCATATTTCCCAAATGATATTGATCCATTATGACATAGCCGGATGTATCTTGATCATTGTTTATGTTAAAACTGTGAATGCCGGAATAATTGACAAATGACTGGCACTGGCCGCTTGAATTCATTTTAACGCAATTCCCAACGTTGTAACATTTATGCTCGCCCGTCATCAAGTCTTCCATGGAACTCCTGCAAGCAAGCCATTCAGCGCATACTCTATCAGGTTGGACTTTAATAAGCTGATTCGCGTTGCGATTTGTGGCGGCTCCTACTGCCGGGCTTGTTCCGTTCCCATCATTAATAGTCAAATTAGCGTCAAATTTCAAGCCGACAAAACCTGTTCCTGTTATTGCTCGTTCATTAAGTAAAACACATCCTTTTTCAAAATCAACAACGCCGTTACATGAAGACATGTCAAGATCATAATTAATTTGATAATCAATTATTGCTTTCTTTAATTCAACATCGCCAGATGCTGCATCCACCTCTATAGCACAGTCAGTGTTTGAATCAGAATAAATCAAAGCGCTTTTAACCTCTGTTAATGATAATTGCAAAGCAAAGCTATTGCCGATATTTAATAAATTATTATTTTCATCCAACCGATAAATATCATTTGGGCAATCAATTGTTATATTTCCCGCGTTATTTGAACCGGCTAGCCTATATAACGTATAACTGCCCATATTAATATCCTGAACATTAGCAACCCATCCGTCGGGAACACCGTTTGAATCATCGTCTTGTAAAAAATCATTATTAAATATTAAATTAGTTGAAAATTTGCTTACAGGATCAATTAACTCGGAACAGCCACTCTCGCTTGCCGGACAAACACCGGTCCATCCGGCGCTTGGCTGATAAACCTGAATTTCTTGCCCGCCATAACCGATTGTTTTAAATTCAGTCAAACATTTATAATTAAATTTATCTAAAACGCAAGAATTATAGCACTTATTGTCCTCGCACTCCATATTCTCTGCGCAATCGTCATTTGAATCGCAAACATTTCCATCACTTGCGCAATCGCTTGATTCATGGCAAATTTCATTTTCAATCGGACCAATATCCGGATCGTTAATTTCTCCGCTATTATCAATATCGCATTTTTTTATCTGCTTTTTATACCAGCCTATTGAATTAACATCGCCATACGGTTGAATGTATTCGCATACCTGATCGCCCGGATCTTTAAAATATTCCGTTCCATCGCCAGCAAGCCAAATCTCGCATTGAACCGCGTCGCTGCCGCAAAGAATGGTTTCATACTTATCAGGATTATTTTTTAAAAATATATCGCTATATTTAACCTGATTTTCATAAGTATAAGGTTCTCCCAGTCGCTCACAACCTTTATCAGCGGAATAACATTGCTTGTCTTTGTCGTATACAGCAAAAATAAATTTATCTTTTGGAATATTAATTGTAGGAGAAACGTCTGTCGGAGCCAATGGCAAATCAGCGCTCCCAAACTCACTATAATTATACGTATCAATCATTAATTCGCATCCAACCGCGCTTTCGTGGCAAAGTTTGCTAAATTGCCGTAAATTATGTATTTCGCTTTGGGTATTCAGATAAGATTCACATCCCAAATTATAATATCTATCCTGAATTATATCTGATACGTCATACATGCAAGCGTCAATATCCCAGGAATTTTTAATCAAATAATATCTATCAATAATTTCAACCAAACGAATATTATCTATATAAAACTTGCTATCGGCCTGAATGATTATTTTTTCTTCATTGCTAATTATATAATCCAGAGTGTCGTTATTTAAAGAAGTAAGATTAAAATTATAAAATTTCCACTCCGAATCTAGCTCATAATTATTTGCCTCTCCAAGCTCAAATTCAATATCAACGTTATCAACCCCAAATCCGATTCCGGTAAACGCGCCGGCATCAGCGGACTTGGCAATAAAGCTGATATAATATGATTTATCCAATTCCAATATTGAGCCTAAAATCTTAAAAATCTCATTATCAGCGCCTGAAACATAGAGAGAGTGCCCGCCGACCATTAAAGCCTCGCTTGACGGATTTAATGCGACCGGCAAATCGCCTTGCCAATTTTCATTAGTTCCTGATTCAATATCATCATTTAAAATAAATCGCATATTATTTCCGCTGCTTCCTGAATATTCACGGCATCCGGCTTGTTTGGCTGAACATTTTTTGCCTTCTCCCGGAACGGCATCATATAAACACCGTTCATGCTGAGAATTCCATAGTCCGCCATTTTTACAAAAAACCGCTTCTCCCGAATCAAACACGCAAACCTTGGTGTTGCTTTGGTTCTCGCAATCAGCTGCCACGCATTTGCTTTCACAGTCAAAATCACCATTGCATTCTTCATTGCACCAAAAAACAGCCGTAGCTTCATTTTCAATTATATTGTTTTCAGTGCGCCGATACGGATGGCAATTGTCAGAGCAGCTTATTGTGCGAGTGTATAAATGATAAGTAATCTCACCGTTTTTATTATAAAATTCCCGGCAGTCTGAATTGTAATCAGGATCGGTCGCCGGCTTATTATATATTTCTTTGCTACATTCGCTTGCGTCATTTCTGGTTGTTTGCGGACCATAATCGCTTGCAATACCGTCTTTTTCAAGATTATAAACGCGCAATTGATAACCGGTCTCGCTTGAACCCTCCCATGTGTAAAATTCCGCGCAAGACTCATCCGGCTTGCGACATTGCCTTAATTCCGAATAATATTCTCGCGCCTCGGCGCCTAAGCCCAGTTCGTCCAAATTGGTAAATTCATCGCACCCTACGGAGCTTGCTCCGCATTTTTCCGCTGACGCCGGCACGAAATATTGCGGCTGCAATGAATCAAAAGCGGTCTGCGTTTGAAAATATTCATTATAGCCGACGCATTCATCAGGGCAATAATCATCAGCCGTTGCCTTGCCGGCTATGCTCATTTTATCTTTAACTGCAGTGTACATATCACAGCCGACTTCATCGGCGTTGCACCAGCGACTAAAATTATCGCATTTAGGAGAATCTATTCCAGCTACTGATTCATAGACAATATAAACATCGCTAATCTGCGCTAAAGCGTCATCACCTGACCCATCCAGACAGTCATTTACCGACTGATGACCTACTAATTGCATAGATATTGTAATAGTCTGCCCGGCAAAAGCTGAAATATCATAATTTATTGCTCCGGCATCATAATCAGTTAAATTATTAACACTCCATACTGACGGTTCCCATGATTCAATGGTAGCTAAAACACTGTTTCCAGTGGCATCTCTTATCTCTAAATAATAAGCATCGGGGATATCAGGCAGACCGGGATGCAAATCAAAGCTTCTCATTTTAACATTGCGCCAAAGATGCAAAGCAGTCGCGCTGTTAGGAACATTAATAGGGTCTGAAATAAGCATTCCGTCATAATCATTATTGCTAAGCCCGTCTAGGTTGGGCGCGTCTTCGCCAAAGCCCCAAGTATTCGGACCAAGTCCCAATTCCCAATCGCCGCCGTTGGCAACCAAATAAGCGCCGCTTGGATTATCAACTCGCGTGCCCTCCGGTCCTGAGCCCGGAGGACTTCCGCAATGCCCTAATACAGGATCAATTGATTCTTGAAAAATCCAATTCGCAATCTGCATAAACGACGTTACCGATTCTGATTCTGAACAATTTAAATAATCCGGGGCTAATTTTTGATAAACCACATTACTTTCTTGGTAATCTTTGTACCGTGTGGCTCTTTCATTAAACTCTAATTGCACAGCGTCAATTAAACAGCCAGCTTCTTGATTTTCTATGCTGACAAATATTTGATCACAAGGCACGTTAATTAACGGCTTGTGCGCAACTTCAAAACGTTGCCAATTATTAGAAGTGTTTATTATTTTTTCGCTCATTTCCAAAACACCGTCTTCCATTCCAATACCTGCTTCTATTTTTACGTCTGTTCCGCAATTTTTCATATAAAGGGAAAATGTAATTGGCATTTCACTAAAATCCAAGCCATTAACGTCGTTCGGAATTGGAAATTGCGTATTCGTTAAATCAACAGCTCCGAGAGCAGCGCTCCATCTGCCGTCATACCCGTCTTCAACCCTTACCCACGCGCCGTCATCAGATTCAAAACTGGAATTATTTATTAAATTAGTTCCAAGACCTTGTTTAACCCGTATAAATTCATGGCACCCTTCGGCATCTTCATCGCATTCTTCAACGTCTCCGTCTAAATACATTTTATTGCCATTGAACATATTACAATCATATTCATTGTTTAAAAAATCATAATCTTGGCAATATGCTTTACAGCCGGCATTATCAGCGTTACAGCCCTCGTAATTAAGCGTATTTTCCAAATAAGAAGCAGACTGTCCATCTTGTTTTTTAAATGTCTGACAAGTGTTAAATTCGGAGTCGCAGGACTCTCCGTTAAAGTCCCATTTTCGCCTCTCTTTAGAGCAATAACCGTATAATTCGCAAGAACCGTCATCGTTTTCTTTTATGCAAGACTGCTCATCAGCGCAATAATTATCATTGCGCACAATCGCCAGCACGCTATCGCTGTCTTCGCCCATAATTTTCTCTGTAATAATTTCCGGACCAGGACCTTCTTTTTTACAATAATTCAAAGGAGCTTTTAAAACCCAGGTTGGATCAACCAACCCCTTGCACCAATTAGCAAAATACCCGTCATGCTCGTCACCTGCGCTAAAACACGCGACCATATCGCCTAAATCTTTTGTACCCTCAATGTTTCCAAGATTATCCTTAATATATTCCGCCGCCAATTCCCATCCTACCGGAATAATCCTGAATTTTCGCAAAATCAGCATTGAACGATAAGGAAAGCCTCCGTTATGCTCCGGCTCCAGCCCGTCAGAATCAAAACCAAATGTCCAATCAGGATTCAAATATCCTTTTTCAATGGCATCGCTAACGCTATTTTTTTCAGCAATCGCCTCCCGAAATTTATCAGTAATCACGCAATTAGTCGGCCCTGCTTTTTGCGGATCAGGACATGCTGTTAATTCTGCCAAAATCTCATAATCTCCGCGCACATCAAAAACAGGTTCATTCAAAACCGCAAACCGCGCTTCAGCGCCTTTCGCGCCTTCGCTGTAAGGACTAGATTCATAATCGCTAAACCCCGTAAAACCGCCCCAATCGCCTTGATAACTGTTCTCAGGAAACTTCAAAACCAAGCCGTCTTTAAACCATTTTTTCGCTAATTTTCCAATTAAAGTATTTATAAACATATCAATTGAATCGGCAATTACGTTACCAGTATAAACATTTTCTCCGTCAGTAGCCGTATCAAGTGTTTCTTCAGCATAATCATGAACCAACTCAGATGGAGTTGTTATATATCCGCTTATTTTTTCGGTTACTGGTTTAAATGTATTTTTCATCCATACATTTGTTTTTTCTTTTTTTTCATCAGCCACTTTGTCAACTATTTTACTTTGCAAAGACAAGGCAGTTCCAAGATCATTTTGCCTTGGATCGTACATGGCCTGAAAACGATTTAAAAAATTAGGATCATTAAGAGTTTCCTCCCAGTTGTCTTTCATTTCAGTAAACGTACAATCAGGCTCACCAGGACGTCTGCTTCTATATAAACCTAAGCCGACTTTAAGCTTTATTGCCGGATTTAATTCGCAAAGATCAAAATTATACTCTTTGCCAAATTCTTCCATAAAATCCCCGGCAGCCACATCAGCCGCGTTAGTTAAAAAATCTCCAAAATTATCAGTCTGAAACATCGGTGCTTGCCCTTTGTCGCCGGTAGCCAAATAAGTAGCGGCGTCATAAGCCAACCTATCTAAAAATGTTCCCAAAGCAGACTTAAAAGCAATGGCAGCCGCGGCATCGCCCTCCTTTGTGCTTGTCCAATTCCAAAAAGAAACCGCCCAGTCTTTCATATTTTGAATTATGCCTTCCTCAGTTGCCGCTGTTCCCTTTGCATCTGTTGTCATTACCTCCGCTGCCCATACATTAATGGCATTAAACAACGTAGAAAATGAAATTAAAAAAATTAATAAAACAATAATAGCTTTTTTTATTTTATATTCTTTCATGTATTTAAAAATTAATAATTTGTTTGCTATTTCCGCCTAGGCATTAATGCCTAGGCTACATTTTTTTAATCCCGTTGAAACGGGATATTATTATTGATGTTTTTATTATATAGCCCGATTTATCGGGCTTAAAAAATTATCAATTTAGCCCTGGCATTCATGCCTGGGCGTTTTTAACAAATTTCCTCTTCTAATATACTGGCCAGTATAATACCGGCTGGTATAATATAATTTGCTTAATTTACTTGCTCTTCCGCCAAAGCCTCGCTAAAACTCTCCATTAAATCTTTATCGCTGATTTGATCAAGAAGCGCTTTTTCCATTCCCGCTTCAATCAATAATTTCCTTAAATCATCCGCACTCATTTCCTCGCTTCCCAAATCACTAATTTGCGCGTTATTTGGTATAATCTGCGCGTTCAACTCTTCCAAGTCAATATTATTCGCAGTTCCCGGATTAACCAATTGAGCGTCTTCATTAAACAAAACATCATTATCGCAATCCCTGCCAGCCGGACAATTGGGATTTTTATTATTATCAATTTCTTCCTTATCTGAAAAACCGTCGCTGTCAGAATCTTCCAAATAAGGCGAGGTTTTATAAAAATTCAGTTCATCATAATCTGAAAGGCCGTCTTTGTCAGTATCTTTATTTTGAAGATCAGCATCGCTTAAATCCGAACAATTTCCACTGGGACAAAATTTTTCCAAATCAGATCCGCTATCCCTGTCTTTTACTACGCTCGTTTTCGGCGAAAACGGAGAATAAATTCCTTTTTGAATATTAATTATTCCAAAAACAAAAACAATCACGGCAAAAAAAGCCAGAACTGCCAAAGCAATTTTTTGGCTAACTCCCAAACCGCTAAAAATATGAGATTGATTAGTTTCAATCTTATCTTCTGTTTGATTGTCTTTGTTATGATTTTCTTGCATGGGGAAAAAATATTTATAATAAAATTATACCATATTTTGCCTAAAAACTCCAAATTTTTTTTATTTATCGTTGTATCGCGATGGTAGAGACGCGCCGTGGCGCGTCTCTACGATATAACAACAAACCTAAAAATACCTCAACAACACCGCCCAATCTTCAACCGACATCTCCTGCGCTCTGATTTTTTCATTAAAACCAGCTTTTTTAAGCCACTCTCCCGCCTGCTTTTGATTAATATGATAACCGTTTGCCAAATTATTTTTCAACATTTTACGTTTTGAACTAAATCCGATTTTAACTAATTGAAAAAATTTCTTTTCAAATTCACCGACAAAAACATGGCAGTGACCTGTTCCTACTAATTTAATTATCGCGCTATCAACTTTTGGCATCGGCCAAAAATCCGTTTTTGGCGCATATTCAATAATTTCCGCTTTTGCGTAAAACTGTACTGAAACCGCGAGCAGGCTCATTTTACCGGGTTTGGCAATAATTCGCTCAGCAACTTCTTTTTGCAACATCAAAACCATTGAACTTGGCTTATTATCACAGCTTAAAAATTTCCGTAAAAAAACCGAGGTGATATTATATGGAAGATTTGCAACAACTTTATAATTTGGAATTTTAAAATTAATATCCAAAATATCCTCATTAACAACTTCAATATTGCTTATATTTTTTTCTTTTAAATTCGCCCTAAGCAACTCAGCCAGCTTATCATCCAACTCAACCGCGATTACTTTTTTAGCTTTCCCTGCCAATTTCTCAGTTAAAAATCCTAATCCCGATCCCACCTCTAAAACAGTATTATTTTTATCAATTTTTGCTGAATCCACTATTAAATCATAAACATCTTCATTAATTAAAAAATTCTGCCCACGCGAGCGGGCAGGTTTGATGTTGTTTTCTTTGCAGATTTGTTTGGTTTTATTAAGTAAATTCATTACTATTTTATTATAGCATATTGAATATTTTAAAAAAAATGCTATAATTAAATTATAAATTTTAAAATATGGCAATATTAAAAAATAAAATAAATTTATTGTTTTATTCTTCTATTATTTTTTTTATTATCACTTGCTCTACGCATATTTTTAATAAAAATAAAACAGCCAACGCTATCGGATCTAGCGGCGGCAGAATATCAACAATAATTCTACCAAGATCTCCTGATTGCACTCCTCAAATGTGTACTTGCAATTCGGCATACATGGTTACTATTGTGCCTTACGGCGGGAATGATTCTGTTTTGTGCATTCCCGTAATAAACATTCCAGTCACCGGATTAACAATCTCTATGAGTAGCATAGGTTACAAAATGCTTGGTTATTGGACAGCAACGCAACCAACTGCAGCGTCAGGCAACTGGGGAACATCACCTTAATTTTATTAAATTTATGAAAAAAAATAAAAAATTATTAATCTCAATAACATTAATTATCACATCTTTATGTTTTATTTTTTTTGATAATAAATTATTGGCGCAGCACACAATTTCATCAGAACTAAAAGGAAAAATTCTTTTGCAAGTTGAAGAGCACGGAGAGGCTTGGTATGTTTATCCTTATGATTTAAAAAAATACTATCTTGGAAAACCAAAAGACGCTTTTGACATTATGCGCAATCTTGGTATTGGAATATCTAATAACGATATAAAACAAATCCCAATAGCCGAGGCAAATTTTATAGGCAAAGATGATGATAATGACGGTTTATCCAATGAAATTGAAGACAGTATCGGAACTGATAAAAATAATTCCGATTCTGACAATGACGGGTATAATGATAAAACTGAAATACTGAATAATCATAACCCTCTCAACAATAAATCCCTAACAATAAACACTGAGCTTCAAAAAAAATTATCCGGATTAATACTAATGCAAATAGAACAAAACGGCGAAGCTTGGTATGTCAATCCTGGTAATTTAAAAAGATATTATCTTGGAAAACCGTTAGACGCATTCAATCTGATGCGCAACCTTGGACTGGGAATCACAAATAAAAATATAGCGAAAATTGAAGAATACAAAATCAATCAAGAATATACAACTGAAAATATTATAAAAAAATTTACAAATCTAATAAATAACTCAGATAACATAAGAAAATATACTGATTCAAGTTATAATTTTAATTTTGATTACCCTAATGATTGGAAAATTAAAAAATATGAAAATCAGCCTTATATCACTCAAATAACAGATTCTGAAAGAGATTATATTATAGAAAAAAAAGGAGTAATTTCTTTAAATTATTTTAAAATTCAAAATAATACAAACACAAATGTTGATACTTTTAGGGTTGCCTCAAAAGGCAAGTCAACCGTATTAAGCGATGAAGAAAAAAATATAAACAATAAGGAAGCTTACGAAAATTCCTATGAACATCTTTTGGCATATGAAAAAACAACCACAATTCAAATAGACTCAGATGAATTTATACAAATTACCTTAGCTACGGCAAAGCATAACAATGATTATTATATTAATATATATGATAATTTATTAAGAAGCATCCAATTTACAGCTCAGCAATAAAACCAATAAACACGCGCGTCTTTAAATATGCTTAATTATTTCCATAAATTT
>JAGLIO010000020.1 GCA_023142915.1 Candidatus Parcubacteria bacterium
TTGTTGTTTTGTGTAACATTTTATTTATGTTAATTTATAATATTATTTATACCTCAAAGCCTCTAAGGCATTGATCTTAGCCGCTCTTCTTGCCGGGTAAAAACCGGTTAAAAGTCCGACTACTGAAGAAAAAGACATAATCAAAATTACAAACCAGTACGGCGTATAAAACATATCAATTTTTTCACCGCCAAAAGCGCCTGCAAGTAAATTAATTAAATAATTAAACAAAACTCCGCCAAACCAGCCAATCATTACTCCGCCCAGTCCGCCGAAAAAACCGATAATAATTGATTCAGCCAAAAACATATTCCAAATATCAAAACTGGTTGCCCCAAGCGTTTTCATAATGCCAATCTCCTGAGTTCTCTCAAGCAAAGTAATGGTCATAGTGTTAAACATGCCAATCGCGCTTACAATCAAGGCGACAACACCGAATGACGCCAATATTATCTGCACTACTTTAAATATTTGGTTGGCTTGTTCAATTATATCAGATAAAGCGCTTACAATAAAACCTTTGTCAATAATCTCGGTTCTTACAAAATCCAAACTTTCTTCATCTATAACCTTAACTTTTATCTTGCTATAATTATCAAAACCATAATCTAAGCCTATATCAAAAGGCAAATAAACAAAACTGGAATTTTCATCTTCAATAATACCGATGATATTAAAATCATTTTCCAAGGCGGTGAATTCGCTTGTAAAATTCGCGTCTTCTTCCTTAGACGGCAAAAGAAGGGAAAAATTTATTTTCCGGTCAAAAGCGTTTTCTTCGTTTAAATTAAACAGCTGCAGCGCTGCCGAAGAAATAACAATTTTATTTTTATCAGACAAATCATCAGTATAAAATTCTCCCTTTTTTAAGGCGGTTCCGTCCAAACGAAAAAAATCATTGCTTGCCATATTAGCGTTTAGTTCCGAAGAGACGCCATTAACAATCATTTGCGCCTGAGTGGAAATCAAAGGGCTTACTTTTTCAATTCCGTTAATCTCTTTTATGGAATTAATTGCATTATTATCCATTTTAAAACTTTCCACATCGCCGGCGCTGACATCCAGGCTTAACAAAGCGTCTGAAGTGGTTATACGATTTAAAATTAATTCTTGCACGCCATAGCCCAAAGAAACCAAAAATAAAATCGCTCCAATACCGACGCTAATTCCTAAAATTGTTAAAATAGTACGCGAACAATTAGTTCTAAACATTCTTGTTGCCAAACGAAATAAATCTGTAGCTAACATAAAAATTCTAGTTTAACTTATTTTTTATTTTTTCTTCACGCTCCTGCTCAAAATCAATTCTGTCCTGAAGAGAGGCTTTGGCGATTATCTCTTTATTTTGCTTATCGCTTAAATCTTCGCTGTTTTTGTTATTTGATTCTTTTTTTTCATTATCCGCTTTTGCGCCTGTTTCTTTTTTCGCGTTTTCTCCGGATTTTACTATGCCAAAGCCTAAAATTAAAATCAATTCCAATTCTCTGGTAATCGCCTTGGCCGTTTTAAAATTAAGGCCAGCGCCTTTTTCGCGCAATGGCTTATCAAGTTTATTAAAAAATTCGTCTTTCTGAATTTTCCCTGACAAGCGATGCCTGACTAATTTTTCTATAAGGTCAATTTGCTCTTGGCTAAGATTTTTTTTGTGTTCATAGTAGCAAGTATCTAAAAGATACTCAGCGGTTTTTTGAGCTTTTTCTTCAGAAGTGATAACAATATGCGCTCCGCTCTCGTCTTTTCTTTTTCTTTGGGATTGATAAATAAAATACGCAATCCTAAGCACCCGATTTACTCTGCGAACAATTTTTCCGGCTGTTCTTTGGTCAAAACCAACGCCGCCTTCCGCGCTACTTTTATTTAAAATTTCAAAAAAATCTTCTTTGGAAATAGTTCCCAAAAGGCGCCTTTGAGTTACTTCTTCAAATACTTTGGTTTCATCCATATTGCGGCTTGTTAAAAAATGATTGGAAAATATTTTAGCCTTAAAGGGCATAATTAAAATATTTATCTGCTCGGGCGACAAGCCTTGGTAGGCGCGCATTAAATCCCTTAATTCAACGGCAGGCGCCTTAAAATTGATAATATTTCTATCTTTTTTATCATTTCCATCTTTATGCTTTTTCTTTTTATCATGATTGACCACTTCTCTTGTAATGATTCCATCTTTCATATAAATTATCCGATCAGCATGAACTAAATTTTCAGGATTATGCGTTACTGTAATAATTGTTTTTTTCTCTTTCTCGTTAAGCTCTACAAAAATATTTAAAACATTTTTAGCGGAAATTGAATCTAAATTTCCCACCGGCTCATCCGCCAAAACAATTCTCGGATTATTAACAATCGCGCGGGCAATGCCGATGCGCTGTTGTTGTCCGCCGGATAATTCTGTAGGAATTTTATGCGCTTGCTTTAAAATCCCAAATCTTTCCAACAACTGCTTGCCCCATCTGTCTCGCCTTCTTTTGTCGACATTAACAAAAATTTGCGGCAACACTACATTATCCAAAACAGTAAGACTGGTAATTAAATTATACGCCTGAAAAACCATGCCTATGTCTCTTCTGTGATAACTGGCATACTCTTTTTCAGTAAGTGTTATTAAATCTTTTCCAAAAACAGAAACGCTTCCGCTATCAGGCATTTCCAATCCGGCAATAACATTTAAAAGAGTTGATTTTCCGCATCCAGAAGGTCCGAATATTACAATGTATTCCTCCTGATAAATATCCAGACTAACATTAATTAGCGCGTGATATTCATTATCTTTACCTCTGTTATAAACAAAATCTAAATTTTTCACCTGAATTACCGGCTGCATAAAGAAAAACGATTTTACTAATCATTTATTTAGTAATTTTATTTAATTATTATACCATAAAACGCGGATTAGACAAAATAAAAAACAGAGGAGTTGTCTTAACTCCTCTGTTAAATTTTTGTTTAATAAAATTATTTACCCTCCAATACTTATACCTCTATATTGCCGAGGTATTTTCTTGTCAAGTAAACCCATCTTTGCTCTATCTTCGCAAAGACGACAATAAGGTTTGCCATTTCTAATATGTGGCTGGCTATTCCGTATTTCATCAGCGCAACAGGTGCAAGTTAAACTTGGTAATGTTGATTCTATTTTCCGCTTGCTTTCTTTTTTCATAATCTTTCCTCCATATAACTTTTTAAATTTTTTTGAATTTTTTCCAACTGATTTTCTAATTCTTCTTTTCTTGGTTCATTTTTTGACCTGCTTATAGCTCTTTCAAGCTGCCCGCAAGCTATACGTAGTCTTTTTTCTTTGTTATTTATAATAAAACGATGATCCATAACTTTTTATCCCCCTCTTTAAATTGTTAAAGACCAATAAAACTAAAAAACCGCCCATTTCAGGCGGGTTGTTTTGTTTAGATTTCTTTTATTTTTTTATCTATTTTTACATACAAAACAAGCCACCTTTTTAGGCAGTAATAACAACGGTAATAATAATAAATTTTTCCTTGTTATATCTTGTTTCATATTGATATTAGAAATATAGCATATCTGTAAAAAAAGTCAAGCAAAAAATCAAAGACGCTTATTTAAAATCTTTATATCTACTTATCAGCGTATTGATGAACCAAAGATGTTATTAATGTCTGATACGGAATTCCTTTTCTTAGGGCTTTTGCTTTAATTTTTTGAATATCGCGCTCAGAAAGACGAATATTAATATTCTTTGTCTTGTTCACAGTATTTTTAACATATTCCTGATATTTTTTTCTATCCTTATCTTTCGCCACACTACTAAATTCACCTTTATCATAATCTTTAAGAATTTCTTTTTCACTGTTATTTAGTTCGTAATATTTCATATCTTTTTATTTATAATATATTTTTTAGTTGCCTTTCGGCTTGGTATTATGGTTTTAAGAAATATTTTATTTTTATCTTCCACAAATGGAACCAAATACGCGTAATTATTAATCTCCAAAATAAAAATTTTTTGATTCGGATATTTTTCTTTATTTTTATGCTCAACAATATCAAAAATTTTTCCATTGTCAATAGCCAAAATGCAATCTTCAAAACTTACATTTCTTTCATTTATTAATAATTGATTTTTATCTTGATTCCATTCAAAATACTTCATATATAAATAATATGACAAATAATATCTTTTGTCAAATAAAATTAAAAAGGGGCTAGAAAAATTAATTTCAAACCCCTTTTAATTTTGTTGTTTTTATCTCCTTTTATTTTTTGCCGTTTTTGGCCAATTTATATCGAAAACCGTCTGCTAACGCCAGCCAACTAGCTTTAATAAGATTTTCCGAAATACCGATTTTGGTCCAATGTTCAGATTCATCTTGAAATTCTATTGTAACTCTAACCTTAGATGCCGCGCTTTTGTGCCCGTCAAATATATGTACGTTAAAGTCAACAAGAAACATAGAATCTAAATCGGTTACATAAAATTTTTCTAACGCTTTACGTAAAGCGCTGTCTATGACATAAACAGGACCAATGCCATCGGCCGCCTGAATTTCTGTTTCGTCATTTACGGAAATTTTAACAGAAACATGAGAAGAACATGGCTGACCTTTTTTTATTATAGTGTATTCACTAAGCCCTTCCAACTCAAAAAAATCTTCTTTTGTTTCTTCTTGCTTTCCCATAATTCAATCCTCCTATTTATTGGTTTATTTTTTTGGTTATTTTTTAATTTTAAAAGAACTGTAATTAAAAATCGTCCTCCTCTTGAAGACGACCTCTTGTTTGTGTTATTTTATAATTTATTTTATGTCTTCAAAGAATGCAAAAGCGGATTATTAATAATAATCCTAATAATAATTTGTATCCTTTGAATATTTTTCATTTTATGTAAATTTGATGATTAATAAATTGGGGTGCATAGACGGAAAAACGATTTTTGTAAAAAATCATTTCCCGTCTATGCTGCGCGGACTTATGATTGCCACGCGACTATCTTTTACTTTTGTTCCGTGTAAGGGAATAAGTCCCTGAACTTTGGAGCTACTATTGGGTGCTCTTGTTCATTTTGTATTTTTTTGCAAAAAGCTTCCTCTCCTTCTTCTAAAATAACAGCCATACAG
The DNA here is from genome assembly GCA_023142915.1 of Candidatus Parcubacteria bacterium. Lineage (GTDB taxonomy): Bacteria > Patescibacteriota > Patescibacteriia > Patescibacteriales > UBA12075 > JAGLYP01. The sequence goes on from JAGLIO010000020.1 coordinate 5,091, forward strand.
AATTTTGAATAATCAATGATTTTTTTCTGCTCCTCTAGGTAGCTTAATTCTTGTAAATTTTCTTTGCGCAAGGTAACCAATAATTTTATCCTTACCTTGAGGTCATTAAAAATCTTTAGCCCAATTGTGTCATCTTCGCTTGGTCTAATCCCTTGCAATTTACATTGAATCGCGCTAATCCTCTTAGAATACTCTTTTACTTTTTTCTCTAAATCTGTCATTAATTTTCCCCCAAAACGTGAGTGGTTTTTAAGTCACTTAAAACTTTTTGTTTTCCGACTACATGAACAGAGCAATCATCAAACCTGTCATCTAATAACTTTTTAGCCTTTTTTTGAAGTTTCAATCTAACTTCCTCTGCTAAACCACCTTTTTCTTTTGGCTTCTTTTTTGGCATTCTTAAATTCTCCTTTCTGTTTTAACATAGATTAAAAATGAACATTTAAAAAACCGCTCCTTTTGAGCGGCTATTTTATATTTTTAATTATTTGTTTTCTAAATATTAGCCGCTTGAACTTTTGGTGAAAAAATAATCACAATAATACCCGCTAATAAAATAATAGCGGTTTTAAATGTACTCTTGATTGTTAAAATGGCTTGTTTCATATTTTAAATATTAGCATAAAAAAAATTTATGGTCAATAGTTTAAAATTTATGTAATATTAGTTAAAATTTTTTATCTAAACCATAAAATACGGCAAGCAGTCTATTTTTAATTTATTGATTTTTATGGTCTTTATTTCTTCTCCGCCATAGAACAATATGCCATTGCTTATTTTATTGCTTTCCATAAAGTAAGCTAAATTTTTTAAATGAGCTTTGTTTATCTGCTTACTTATTTTTACTTCAATCGGAATAATTTTTTTGTTGTTTGTGATTATAAAATCAACTTCTTTTTTAATTTTCGTATTATGATAAAAATTAATATTATCAATACTATTTTTAATCATTTCATTATAAATAAAAGTTTCCACTATATGCCCGTATTGATCGCTGTTCATATCCCAATAATCAATATTTAAAGAAACCCTTGATAAATTCAGAGAAGAAACATATCCTTTTTTAAATGATTTTATTTGCTGCCTTATATTTTTAGAATATTTATAAATATAATAATACAAAAACATTTTTTCCAAAATACCGATATACCTTTTAATAGTAATAACATTTAACCCGATTTCCCTTGAAATATTCTGCAAATTAATTTCCTGGGCGCTGTCTTTGCTTAACACTTTAAAAAGCTGAAAAAAAGCGCTGTGATTGTCAATATCAAATAAATTAATATCGCGCGCGAAAATTTTATCCAAAATTGAATCTTTAAAATATTTATCCAATTCAAAAGCGTTTGCTTCATGAAAAAAATAAGGATACTCGCCGTAAGACAAAAATGTTTTAAAATCTTTTTTGTATAACAAAATATCGCGGTTATCTTTTGCTGTTTCTAAAAAATTATCATCAAAAACATTTTTAAAAAAATCATAATTTTTTCCATATTTAAAATTAAGAAACTCATGCCAGCCAAAAGGATGAATATCTATATTTATTATTCTTCCAGCCAAACTCTCTTTGGTATTTTTATGAAGATATAAATGGGTTGATCCGCTAACCACAAATTTTATTTCTTTATTAATATCGTAATATTTTTTCAAAACTACCTGCCAATTGGGAACATTTTGCAATTCATCTAGAAATATATAACACTTCGCCTTATAAATATCATTTTTTAAAATATTTTGAAAATAAAAATCCAGCTTTGCCTCCAAATCAAAATTTTCTTCATCAAATTGATAAAAAAATATTTGTTTTTTAGCTGTTTTTTTCAACAAAGAATTAATTATTTGTCTGATAATCGTTGTTTTTCCGGCTCTTCTTAAGCCAACAATAGAAATAATAAGCTCTTTGTCTAAATATTTTTTCACAGAATAATATTGTTTTCTTTTATTGTATTTTTTTTCCAAAAATAAAAAAGTTTTGTCTTGATACCAAGGATTATAAAGAGAGATATTTTTTGTTATATTTTGATTTATTTGCATCTTAAAAAATTACGATATTAAATAGACATCTATATTATATACCTACGATATTAAATAGTCAAATATTTAAAAATTAAAAAAAATAAAAACATATTTTGTTAGCCTGGGTTTTAAAACCCAGGCTAACAAAATATGTTTTTATTTTTAAAAAACTCTACATCCCTTCATACTCCCGCATTGTTAATTGCGATTCTATTTGTTTGACTGTTTCAATCACCACCGCCACCACAATCAAAAGGCTTGTGCCGCCGATTGCCAGTGATTGCATGCCTGTGAAAGCTTGCATTATTAAAGGCAATATCGCGATAAGGCCTAAAAATAAAGCTCCTACAAAAATTATTTTATGAGTGGTATTGGCTAAATATTCGCTGGTGTGCTTGCCCGGCCTGATTCCGGGAATAAATCCGCCTTGTTTTTGTAAATTTTCCGCAATCTGATTAGGATGAAAAATAACTTCCGTATAAAAAAATGTAAAAGCAAACACCAATAAAAAATAAACTACTCCGTAAAAAAGCTGGTTATTGAAAATATTAATTACTCCTGTGGCCGCTGACACTAGCCATGCGGTTTTTGCCTGCATAAAAAATTGCGCAATCATCGGAGGAAATAAAACAACGGAAATCGCGAAAATTATCGGAATTACGCCGGCCATATTTACTCTGAGAGGTAAATGCGTGCTGGTTCCGCCATACATGCGGTTTCCCCTTATTTGTTTGGCGTATTGCACGGGAATGTTTCTTTGTCCCTCGGTAATAATAACCACGCCAACAACTGTAATAATGGCAATTCCGACAAAACCAAGCATTAAGAATAATTTTGACGGATCATATTCAACAAACAATTGCATAATCGCCTGCGGCAAACTGGAAACGATTCCGGCAAATATTAAAAGCGAAATGCCGTTGCCGATATTTTTTTCCGTAATAAGCTCCCCAATCCACATTAAAAAAATAGTTCCTGCTGTTATTATAATCAGCATACCGGCCATATCAATGCCGCTTACATCCGTTAAAATTCCGGTTGAAGAATTCCGTAAAAGCGTAATCATTCCAAAAGACTGCAGCATTGCCAAAGGAACAGTCAGCCAGCGAGTCCACATATTGATTTTTTGCCTGCCGGATTCCTCTTTTTGAAGTTCTTCCAGTTTAGGCACTATCATTCCCAAAAGCTGAAAAATAATTGAAGAAGTAATATACGGCGCAATGCCCATCATCACGATTGAAAAATTCTGCATGCCCCCGCCGGAAAAAATATTTAATAAGCCCATCACTTGATTGCCTTCAAAAACTCCCTTTAAAGATTCAACATCAACTCCGGGAACGGGAATATGCGCCGCTAAACGAAAAATAACCAGCATAATCAAAACAAAAAATATATTTTTCCTTAAATCACGAGCTTTCCAAATTTGAACTAATTTATCAGTTATCATATAAATTTATTTTTTTCGTTTTGTATTTTTAATTTTTATAGCGCCTTTCTTTTTTTTAATCTGCTCTATGGCGCTGGCGCTAAGCAACAAACCGCTTACTTTTAAATTGGAGACAGTTAAACTGCCGTTGCCTAAAATTTTCGCGGTATTTTTTGGAGTCGCAATCAAGCCTTTTTCAAACAAACCTTTAGGAGTAATAATATCGCCGTCTTTATAGCTATCGTTAATTTGCGCCAAATTTACTACCTGGTTATCAGGCTTTAAAGACTTAAACCCTCTTTTTTTCGGAGTCCGCAAAAGAACCTGTTTCATGCCAAGCCTTTTTAAATTGCTAACGCCTGATCTGCATTTTTGCCCTTTTAACCCCTTTCCGCTATAAGTGCCTGTGCCGGAAGCATTTCCGCGCCCGATTCTTTTTCTTTTTTTTATTGATTTTTTATTAGGGCCTATTTTATTAAGTGATAACGCCATATTAATTTTATTTGAAATATATCAATTATTTTTTATCTTTAGGCTGGGATTTTTCTTCGCCTTTTTTTATTGTATCTTTGGTTCTTGATTTTTTTTCATCTTTCTTGTCAATTTTCGCATTTTTATCCTCAACTTTTTTTAAATTATCTAAAGCCTCAATCGTGCATTTCGCGATATTTACTTTATTATTTGTTCCCAAGTTTTTGCTGGTAATATTCTGAATGCCTGCTAGTTCCAAAATAATGCGAATCGCGCCTCCGGCAATAACACCGCGCCCTTTTCTGGCCGGCTTAAGAATAATTTTTGCCGCTCCTTTTTTCCAAAATATTTCATGCGCGATCGTATTATTAACAATAGGCGCGTCAATCATTTTCTTTTTAGCGTCAGCAACCGCCTTGTTAACCGCTATTGCCACATCAGCTCCTTTGGCTAATCCAAGCCCAATCTTGCCTTTTTTGTTTCCAACAGCGACACAAGCGCGAAAACGCATCCGTTTTCCACCGGCCATAACCCTTGTTACTCTTGCCAAGTCAACAATCTGCTGTTCAAATTCATCAACCGGCCTTTCTCTTTTCTTAAAAGTTCTTCTGGATTTTTCCGCTCTTTTCTTAGCATAAACAGACTGGCCGCCAGCTCCCTTGGGCGAATTCACATTTTTCTTTAAACTTTTATTTTGCGGCTGTTTTTTTTGTTCTGTCATATATAAT